>JAJCYI010000013.1 GCA_029263015.1 Saprospiraceae bacterium
AAACCCGATTTTAACTATCAATAAGGCTTTAAAAATACCTTATCGATAAATAAACCAGGGTTGCTTCCAAATGTCATGTTTTACTGGTATTCTCAAACAAATCCCCGGTTTAAAAAGTAGTAAAGTCGAGATAAGGAACAAAGCCTAATTATTCGGGTACTTTGAGAATACCTTTTTCCGCTACCTGCCTGCCGGCAGGCAGGTTTTCCTCGAAAAAATAAGTCCGTAACTTGGCTATGCACTGATTTTTTCAAGAAAACTATCGAAAAAATCTTATTCTCAAAATTTGCCCAAATAATTAACCTTTGTTACTTAAAAGGGCAAATTTTCACTCTTTTCATCATCAGAAAAATGATTCATCCATGAGAGCGTTTACCATCATCGCTGCTATACTTGCGATTTCAGTATCAAGTTGCAACAATGCACCCACAGAGAAAAAAACCTCCCCAACCACCGATGCGACTACTCCAGACTTGACCACTTGGACCGAAGCCATGAAAACCAGCATCTTGGCCGATTTTGACAAAGGGATCGACTCTACCTTGTACATGCCTACCCCAGATGGCAATTTTTCGGATGTGTTCTTTTTCCGTAACGGGGAGGTCAAAAAGAAACAATACCTCTCCAAAGACAGCCTCACCATTCTTGAAGTTTTTATTGCTGGGACCGCAGGGGAATTTGAACTGCGCCGTAAATTCTGCCCAAATGGCCAGATCACCTTCGAGGGCATCACCCTGCACAACGAACACTGCGGCATGAACTCTTGGTGGCACTGCAATGGACAATTGGAGCACCAAGGGCTTCGCTACCGTTCCAATAAATTTGGGAAATGGCCTTACTGGAAAAAAGACGGCACTCCCGATCACGAGGACAATTTTGGACTGATGGGGTATCTTGATTCTTTGTCCACGATACAGTTTTCGGGTAGGAACTGATAGGCCATGAATATCGGACACTGTTCTACAATAAGTAGGTGAACTCAAATAATCGACACTTTTGGCGGCCTCTTTTTCCGCCATACTTTGTTAAAAAAAAATGACCGTAGCTATGGCTATACTAATTTTTTTTGCCTTGTCTGACGAAAAAACCTGCCTGCCGGTAGGCAGGTAACCTCGTCAAAAGTGTCGATTATTTAACTCCATCTACTTAGCAGGTTTTGGTCAAAAATTATCTATTGGTCTAAGGTCTTAAAGTAGAATTCGTTACACGATAAAAACGATCATTCCGCATCCTGCCGCGGATGCATCCCAGCACCCAATTCATATTTCCCATCTTCATGTGGTGTTATTTCAAAATGGCTGTATTCACTGTTGTCGAACTATCCACTGCCGTCCAGGCCAACATGAAATGTTTGCCCATCTTCGCCAAAACTGGAAAGCCGCTTGAACGTGCAGGACTGGTCGAAACGAGAGAGATACTTTCGCCATGTTTGCCAGTTGGAGAAACTTTGGCAGCATGTATTTCCGCTTCTTCACCGGTATTTTCGAGCCAGGTGACCAAGACGGTTTCCCCTTCCACAATCTCCAAATCCACACGGCCAGTAGGGTCGCCATCATCTATCCTGAACGGGGCTGAAAAACTGTTCCCCGCATCTTTTGAAAATGCGACTTTGATCTCTCCTCCACCTGACGCAGCAGTGAACCACGTTACTGCGACAAAATCACCCTTTGCTGCTACCGCAGGGCCATTCACAGGACACCCTGTTATTTCCCAATTGTCGGCATGGACAATTTTTGGAGCAGTCCATTTTCCATTTACCTTCCTCACAATACCGATGTCCCGCATTTCTGAGTCAGAACGATTCCGGTAAACGACAATCGGCCCATTTGCCGTGAGTGCTGCATCTGTCTGGCAGCAATCACAAATCCGGCCATCCAATTCTGCTTCTTCATATAAATTTCCATCCCTGTCAAACTCTGCCGCCCGCAGGGTCATCGCTCCGCCATGCCCATGACCGTGCCCCGATTCCGAACCGCCAACTGAAGACTGTGTACTGGCCTTCGTATTGCGACCATCAAGCCAAGTAGCGAAAATCCTTTCTTCAGAAATGGGCATCAGCGTTACAAAACCATGTTCAGCAGCAATGCTGTCACGGTGCAGGATAAATGGAGGCCCCCAATTTTTACCGCCATCAACGGATTGCGAAACATGGACGTCGTAATCGTAAGTGCCAAACGTACTTTTTTGCAACCAATGTGCAGCGAGGGATGCTCCATCGTTTTCATACAAAATCAATGAAGGAAAATCAGCCCAATTGACAAACCAGTCATTGCCACGCGCAATTTCCGTTGCTTTGCCCCACTGGCCGTTTTCTAATTTCGAAAACATTAAAGCGTCGGTGGTATCATTCAGGAATTCTACCCAAGAAAGGTAAACGTCGCCGGATTTTGTAACAAAAAGATTGGGCTCTCCACCTTCCTTGCATGGAGTGGGGATGGATTGAAAGGCAAATGTTACACTTTCTTCCTTTCCCATTTCACAAGAAAAAATGAATAAAAGGGATAGTATCGGAAAAATTAATTTCATAAGATAAAAATGAGGTTGTACGGGCAAGTTCGGATGCGATGTTCCAAGCTTGGCTGGACAGGCTGCTACTGTGCCGACCATCCATCCGCCATCTGTTGCATTCGATTGATTGACCTAACTATAAGGAACAGTTCAAAAATAAATTATCATTCTTGACTGTTTCTTTTCCTCTCTAACTTTGTTGAAAATACCTGCCTGCCGGCAGGCAGGCAGGCTCGCCATAGCATTGCTATGCCTGCGTTTTCCGCCTTGTTAGAGAAAAAAATAATCCAGTCAAGAACGTCAATTTATTTTGTCCTCGCCCATTAATGGGTGTGCCCATCCTTGACATGCTCATCTTGAGCGACATAGTCCATTCCACAAACAGGGCATTCGCCCATTTCATCACCACCGCTATTGTCGCAATGCATGGGGCAAAGATAAGCGGATGTATATTCTTTGCTTTCGCCGTGCTGATGCATTTCTCCATTATGCTGATGGCCTGCTGAACCATTGCCACAAGAATAGATAAATGGTGCTCCCAAAAACATCAGCAGCACTGCAATTGACTTGATCTTTTTCATAATAATATTTATTTGGAATTAGAAACTTGAAATCTCCAAGCATACAAAACAGCAGCTTTTTGACCAGTTTCAAATTTTAGAATTGTGATAGAGAAATCCAAAATACTGGATATTTAGGAATGAGGTTTCCAAAAATCAGACAACTAATAAGCCCGTCGCCGTCTAATGTTCAGTAATTATAATAACAGGCATTACGAACCTGCACCTGATAAGTAGTTGGGAAAGATTTAACACAGAAAGACTTGAAACAAAACCGATATGTCCCGGAAAACAATGGGCGGCCTGTAAGTTAAGTAACGAATGGTTTGGCTATCAATAATAGGCGAACTTACGATAATGCAGCTGGGGAGGGCAAATGACTCCAATTGAATACCAAGCAATCCTGAGCCAATGGTGGGTCTTTGCTTTTCTTGATCGAGTTTAAAATACTCCCAATCTGTTTCACAACAATTCTTTTGACACCCGTCAGACGAACAGCTACACTTAGCCCCCTCACCCGCAGAAGCGCAATGATGCTCGGCCAGTATGAATCCAGTCGAACTGAACAAGACAATTATAACCAGAATGATATTTAATATTCTCTTCGCCAAAGTGAGTAGGTTGGTTGCTCAAAAGTACAAACTATAAGGATTATAATCTGCTAAAGAACAGTGCATAAAAAAATAAATTGCATAGTAACGGTCAAAAAAAATCCCAGAATTGCATAGTTGCAATTCCGGGACACTTATCGTACTTATTGCATGAAATCAAGGAAGGCAACCCTCTCAATAACATTAAGGGAGTAGGAAAAAAATAACTTACCCACTCAAACTTGTTCTTTTTAAATATGAAAACCTTTAAAATTCCTTACGTAGCTTGCTATGTGCGGTTTTTAAAATTCTTCCTATTCAAAAATTACGGCGCTTTAGCGGGTATCTTATTCATTTCCTGCTCCCTAAACTACTTTAAACTTCACTGGCAAGGTAAACATGACCCTCACGGCACGTCCCCTTTGTTTGCCAGGATTCCAGGCCGGCATCGCCTGTACTACTCGCATAGCTTCTGCCCCACACCCGGCTCCAATATCACGTAGCACTTTCACATTGGAAATCCGGCCATCCGGCTCAACAACAAACTGCACGACCACCATTCCCTGAATCCTATTTTCTCGTGCTAATGTTGGATAATGTATGTTCTGATGGACAAAAGCCATCAATTTCTCATCCGCGCAGGTCTTGCGTTCCATTTTATCTGCCACATCTTCGCACCCCCGAAAGGTTGGAGCTTCCTCAACAATCCTGAAAATTTCTCTTGAATTAGTAGGCGGAGGTGGTGGAGGTGGTGGAGGTGGCACCTCTTTTTTAAGCACTGCCACTGGTGCATCAATGACCGTTTCCTCACTGATGCTCATGTCCTCAAATTCGATGGTCTCGATATCTAACACATCGCTCTCCACGATTTGGAGAGCAGTAGGTGGCGGAGGAGGTGGCGGAGGTGGCGGAGGTTCAGCAGTCCTCGGAGTTTCCATTTCTATCTCGTCGCCAATGGTTGAAATGAGGCTGGACAAGTCAACTGCATTTTCGTTGGTCGTCCAACTAAATGCAACGATCATAAGTCCTATGGCCAGCGCGAGGCCATAACCCAAAAAGGTTCCTCGCATGGCGAACACATCCACTTCTGGGTATTTTGTCCGGCCAGCAAGAGAAGACCTCTCGGCTTGGTCTTTATGTTTTTCCGTTAAGGTAATTTTGTCTTGTTTTGAAAAAAAACGTTTCATCAAAAAGATAATGCCGCCTGTCAGCAAAAAAGCACCGACTAAAAGCAGCAAAACTGCGGAGGTGGAATATTCGAGTGTCATTAGTCTCTGATTTTGTGTTTTAGAATCATTTTACATTACCCAAATTCCGATAATAAAAACCAACCAAAGCTGTTATTTGTCAATAAACACAGGTGAGATTTATCATGTGGAAAACATGACTACAGTGACCTTCATATTACAGGTAACAAAAAACCTGTCTCGAATTTGATTTCAGAAAAAACAGTAGCTAAAACAGGTGTAAGTAGTCAGACAATAATAACTTAACAACCCCTTGAAACCTCTTCTTTCCCTGACTCTTTGTTGTGAAAATACTCATCACGCTGAGGCGTGACTCCATTTTTCACGCCTCGATTCAGGAAAAGATTGAGTCCAATTAGTTGTCAACTTATTATTGCCTGACTACTTATCAAAAGGGAGTATATTTGCCGCCAAAATGAAAAAACCATGCAGGTGAAAATCATCAACCGTTCCTCACACCCGCTTCCAAAATATGAAACCACCGGCAGTGCCGGGATGGATCTTCGAGCAAATACAGACAACCCAATCACGCTCGGCCCGTTGGAACGCACCCTCATCCCCACTGGGCTTTTTATCGAATTACCAGCAGGTTATGAAGCTCAAATCCGCCCGCGCAGCGGGCTTTCAATAAAAAAAGGACTCTCTTTGGTCAATGCGCCTGGTACAATCGACAGCGACTACCGCGGCGAGATCGGTGTCATCATGGTCAATCTCTCCAATGACCCACAAACCATTGCCGCAGGCGAACGCATCGCCCAAATGGTGATTGCAAAATATGAGCAAATCGATTGGCAACAAGTGGAGGTTTTGTCGGAAACCAATAGAGGTGCCGGAGGATTTGGCAGCACAGGAAAAGGTTGAGGTATAAATTTTGACAAGAACTTCTTTAAATAAAAAGACAAAAGTAGAAAGTAAGAAAAGTGTGAACTGGTCTATTTCACCTTCCTTAAATTGAGTGCTTTTTACTTTTTACTTTTTACTTTTTACTTTTCACTTTCTACTTTCTACTTTCTATTTTGCATTTGATTTCAAAGAAATAATGAAAATCATCATACCCATGGCCGGGCGTGGTTCCCGCCTCCGGCCTCATACATTGACCCTTCCGAAACCACTCATCCCGGTAGCAGGCAAGCCCATGGTGCAGCGCATCGTGGAAGACCTTGCCAGTGGATATGACGGCCAGGTGGAAGAAGTCGCTTTTATCATCGGGGACTTTGGAGCGGAGGTGGAAAAGCAACTCATCAACATTGCCGAAAGCTTCGGCGCAAAAGGGAAAATCTATTACCAGGACAAACCCTTGGGCGTCGCCCATGCCATCTTGTGCGCCAAGGAAAGCCTAAATGGCAATGTCTTTCTCGCCTTTTCGGATACGCTGTTCAAAGCTGATTTTAAATTTGACAAAAAACAGGATGGCGTTATTTGGGTAAAAACCGTGCAAGACCCTTCCTCTTTTGGTGTGGTGAAAACAAACGGGCAACAGACCATCACCGATTTCGTTGAAAAATCACCTGTGTTCGTTTCTGACCTGGCCATTGTTGGTCTTTATTATGTTAGTAAGGGTGAATACCTCCGTGACCAGATTCAGTCACTTGTTGATAACAACATCAAGGACAAAGGCGAATTCCAGATCACATCGGTGCTGGAAAACATGAAAAACGAGGGTTATGAATTCAAGGCCCAAACCATAGATGAGTGGCTTGATTGTGGCAACAAGCAAAATATCGTGGATACCAATAAACGAATGCTGGAAATTAAATCCAAAACGGAAACCCTGCGTTCGGATTCGGCACATATTGAGAATTCGGTTATTATTGAGCCGTGCTTTATTGGTGACAACGCCAGGATCCTCAATTCCGTCATCGGCCCTTATGCTTCTATTGGTGCTCATTCAACCATTGAAAACTCTAACATCAAAAACAGCGTTATTCAAAACGACACAACAATGAGCAACGCTATGTTCGAAAATTCGATGGTAGGCAACCATGTAACTTTTAAAGGCCACGTTTCAGATATAAGCATTGGTGATTACACGGATTTTAATGAATAATGTAAATCATTATTCATTATTCCTTCTTTCTACTTTATTATGTTAAAATTTATTAGCTCCTCATTGATCCTTCTTTTCAGCCTGAATGTGATGGCACAGATCACTGAAGATAACGTGGATCTCGTTGCAATATTTATCGATGGTAACCGCGAGAAGTTGCTTGGCAACTGGGATGAAGCCATTGCTAAATTTGAAGAAATTTTGGCCAAGGACCGCAACAACGCCGCCGTTGCCTATGAATTGGCCCGTGTTTACGAAGCTGTTAAAGACCTTGAAAATGCCGAAAAATTTGCCGAAAAGGCAGTGGAATGGGATGGCGCCAACGAATGGTACAGGATCTACCTAGCAGCGGTTTTTCAAAAAAACAACAAGGATAGCCAAGCTGCTATACAGTATAGTGAATTGGTGAACCTCCAGCCCAACAATGAAGAGTTTTATATTAAATGGGCCTATTATCTCGTGCGGAACAGCCAACCAGAAGAAGCCATCAAAGTATATGACAATCTGGAAAAAAGAACGGGTATCCACGAAGAGGTCATCCGCCACAAACATACTTTATACCTCGGCATGGGCAACCATAAACAGGCCGCTTACGAACTGGAACGCTTGATTGGGAAATTCCCGGACAAGACTTCTTACCGGCACCTGCTCGCTACTTTTTATGAACAAATAGATGAAAAGGACAAAGCAAAGGAGGTTTACCATCAAATTTTGAAACAAGACCCAAATGATGCCCGTGCCCAAATTGCCATTGCAGAAGAAGCTAAAGGCAATGACGTTATTGGTTTCCTCAATTCTTTGAAGCCAATTTTTGAAGATCCCAAAACGGATATTGATACCAAGATCAAAGAGATCATTCCTTATGTAAACGAACTCGCAGCATCGGGAGACAGAAACCTGGGAATTACTTTATTGGCATTGACTTCTTTACTTGAGACGGTACATACCAATGATGCGAAATCCCATTCTGTCCTGGCGGATGTCCTTTACTATACTGGCCAGCAAGACCGGGCTTTGGAACAGTATAAAAAAACCCTCAAACTCGACGATACAAAATGGCCAGTCTGGGAGCAGTTGCTATATATTTATGCTGAAAAAAAGGACTATGACAACCTGATAGCAACATCGGAAAACGCGCTGGATGTTTTCCCAAACCATGCCACTGCCTACTACCTGAACGGGGCTGGGTACAACGGGAAAAAAGAATATCGGGACGCCCTCAATTCCCTCCAGCAAGGACTCATTATGTCTTCACGAAATGCCCGTCTTAGGTATGACATTTTAATAGAAATGGGTAAATCCTACTACTTCCTCAAGCAATACCCAAAGTCTGACAATGCATTTGAAGAAGCCCTAAAAATCAACGATAAAGACCCTGCCATTCTGAAAGATTACAGTTACTACCTGGCCCGCAGGGGCGCCAATCTGAATAAGGCACAAAACCTGGCTGCCCGCCTGAACAATGTTGCGCCGAACCACCCCATCAGCGAGGATGCCCTCGGTTTTGTTTTTTATAAAATGAAAAACTACACGGGCGCCAAAGAATGGCTCGACAAAGCCATCCAGCATGGCGGCAGCGAAAACCCTATTATTTTAGAGCATTATGGCGATGTGCTTTTTCAATTGGGGAATACCACCGATGCCATTCAGTATTGGCAGCAGGCCCTCGACAAAGGAGGCGATTCTGAATTTCTCGAAAAGAAGGTGAAAGAAGGAAAGATGGTGGAGCAGTGAGGGTTTCCGATATGTTTCCGAAAGGGTGGAAATTAAATCCCCATCCTTTCGGAAACATATCGGAAATGGCGTTTCATTTTTATTTTCATTTCACCGTCTCCCCGTCCAAAAAAGCCAATATTTCCTCGACATATTTGCGTTCGTTCGAAAGGCGGGGCACTTTGTGCTGGCCACCATATTTTCCTTTCCTTTTCAGCCAACTGTGAAATGTGCCGGACGGCATTTGGCGGAGTTGGAGTTCGTTGAGCGCCATGTCCCGGAAGCGTTTTGCCTCGTAATCTGAATTGATGTTTTGCAGGTTTTTGTCGAGCAAGTAAGTGAATTGCCGTAGGTCAGCAGGCGTCTTTTGAAACTCGACCAACCACTCGTGGCCACCTTTTTTCGAACCTTTAAAAAAGACCGGAGCCACCGTGTATTCAGCAACTGAAGCGCCTGTTGCTTTGCAGGTTTCAGCCAATGCCTTCTCCGTGTTTTCAACAATAACTTCCTCTCCAAAAGCATTTACAAATTGGCGGGTCCGCCCTGTGATTTTTATTTTATAAGGAATAGTCGAAGTAAATGTGACAGTATCGCCAGGGGTATAGCGCCATAACCCACTGTTGGTGCTGATGACGATGGCATAATTTTTTCCAACCTCCACTGCTTCAAGCGGAATGGCTTTTGGATGCTCGCTATGCCATTCTTCCACGGGCAAAAATTCATAATAAATGCCGTTGTTGAGCAGTAGTAGCATATCGTCTGAATTCAGGTCATTTTGGATGGCGAAAAAACCTTCGCTGGCATTATAGATTTCTTGATAGCAGACCTGTCGGTGGGCGGGCAAGCCATTTTCCGAAGGGAAAAATGATTCAAACTGATCCCGATATGGCATAAAGCTCACCCCTCCATGAATATAAACTTGGAAATTTGGCCAGACTTCGAGCATGTTGCTTTTGCCTGTCAATTCCAGCATCCGGCGGAACAGTACCACTGTCCAAGTTGGTACGCCACCGATCATCACTACATCTTCCTTGCTGCACAGATGTGCCATTCGTTCGATCTTTTCTTCAAAGTCGGGCAGTAGGGCTGTCTTAAAATCAGGAGTGAAAAATGGCTTGGCGATGGATGGCATTCGATCCAACATCACTGCTGACACATCTCCGATATAAGTTTTCCGGTAGCCCTCGAACTGTTCCAAGCTCCCTCCCATCAACATGCTACGCCGCTGGAAAAGCTCGGCATTGGGGCGCTGGTCATAAAAGAAGGTGGTGGTATCCCATGTACCTCCAATGTGGCAAAATTTGAGGTTCTGGCTGCTCACCGGGATGAATTTGCTCTTGTCGCTAGTCGTTCCGGCCGATTTGGAAAAATAACGCACCCGCCCGTTCCACAACACATCTTTCTCTCCCATCATCATGCGCCCGATGTAAGGTTTGAGCGAGTCGTAACCCTGCACCGGAATGCGGTTGGCAAACTGCCGGTAAGATTTAATATTGCGGAATCCATATTGCTGCCCCCACTCCGTATCCCGCGCCGTGAGCAACAACCGCTCAAACCAATAGCGTTGTACCTCATGCGGTTGCTCCATGTAACGGCGGATATGCCGCATCCGGAATCGGAGGTAATAATGAAAAAGGGAATTGGCAGTTTTGCGCATAGGGTGCAATTTAGAAAGAAAAGCAGGTTTTAGGAAGTTTTGTTCCATTGTTTCACTGACCCACTGTTTTATTGTCTCACTGCCAACTGCATACTGCCCACTGTCAATTTCATTACATCTCAGCCTCTAAACTTTGTACCTAAATTCTAATCTCCTAATTTCGCAAATCTGTTGAACAACCAAAAACCAAAAACGAAACCGTGAAATAATGAAACAAATAAAACTCTTTCCCTTATTAGGCATTTTCTTGTTCTTGTTGCCTTTCACTTCTCATTCCCAACATAAAGAACTAAAGACAAAAAAAATGATCATCGAAAAAGACGCAATCAAGCGCCCTGATCCAAACAAGCCTGTGCGCGACCGCAAACTGAAAACGCCCACTGCGCCGACGCCGCTCGTGCATGAATTTGAAACTGTGGACGGTGACCCCCTCGGGGTTAAAGTCCATACCCTTCGGAATGGCATGAAGCTTTACATGAGCATCAACGATATCGAGCCTCGCATAAATACAAGTATTGCTGTGCGGGCTGGCTCAAAGCATGACCCTGCCGAGACCACCGGATTGGCACATTACCTGGAACACATGATGTTCAAAGGCACTGATAGGATGGGCGCTTTGGACTGGGAGAAAGAAAAGGTGCTATTGCAAAAAATATCCGACCTCTACGAAGCTCACCGCAACGCTACCGACCCCGAAGTACGTAAAGCCATTTATGCTCAAATTGACCAAGTATCGAATGATGCAGCAAAAATGGTAGCAGCCAATGAGTACGATCAAATGGTTAGTTCACTTGGTGCGAGGGGTACGAATGCTTACACCTGGGTAGAACAAACGGTCTATGTCAACGACATTCCAACAAACGAACTGGAGCGTTGGATGAAGCTCGAAAGTGAACGTTTCAGGATGCTAGTTTTAAGGTTGTTCCATACGGAGCTGGAAGCTGTTTACGAAGAATTCAACATCAGTCAGGACAGGGATTTCCGCAAGGTGAGCGCAGAAGTCAACAAAGCCCTTTTCCCGTCGCACCCCTATGGCACTCAAACAACCATCGGCGAGGGAGAGCATTTGAAAAACCCTTCCCACGTCAAAATACACGAGTACTTCAGCACTTATTACAAGCCTAACAATATGGCCATCGTGCTGGCCGGCGATTTCGATCCTGAACAGGCGGTGCGGTTGGCGGAAAAATATTTCGGCACATCCCAGCGGAAGCCGATCCCGGCATTTGAGTACCAGCCACAACCTGAACTCGATGCGGTGGTTCGCAAGGAAGTCTTCGGCCAGGAAGCTCCTTTTTTACAACTCGCTTGGCGATTCGATGGAGCGGCCTCTGAGGATGCTGATTACCTCACCATGATTTACCGCTTGCTGTACAACCGGCGGGCGGGGCTGATCGACCTCAATATTTCCCAAAAACAAAAAGCCTTGGAGGCACGGGCCTGGTCGCAGAACATGGAAGATTTTTCCACTTTTGCGATGTACGGAAAACCCAGGGAAGGACAGAATTTGAAAGATGTAGAACAACTTTTGCTCGCAGAACTCGAAAATGTCAAAAACGGAAATTTTGAAGAATGGCTCATGGATGCCTGCATCAAAGACCTGAAACTCAGTGAGATACGCGCCAATGAACGCAACAACGTCCGTACAGGACAAATGACCGATGCGTTTATCCTTGGATTGGATTGGGCCCATTATGTGGATCGATTCGAAAGGTTGGAAGCACTCACCAAAACGGATATTATGCGTTTTGCAAAGGAGCATTTCAAAGATAATTACGTGGTCATTTACAAACGGAATGGCGAAGACCCCAATGTTGTAAAAGTCGATAAACCCACCATCACCCCAGTGGTTGTGAACAGGGAACAAAATTCGGTTTATACCGATAAGTTCATGGCACAGAAGAGCACCCGGCTCAAACCTGTTTTTGTGGATTATGAAAAAGAAATCCAAACAAAGGCACTCAAAAGTGGTGTGGAGCTGGATTTTATCAAAAACAAAAGCAATGAGACTTTTTCGCTGAACTATATTGTCGAAATGGGCCGCAACAGCGACAAGGAACTGGCGCTCGCTATTTCTTACCTGCCCTACCTCGGCACCAACAAATACTCGCCCGACCAGCTCAAACAGGAGTTTTTCCGACTCGGCATCGATTTCAATGTGAGTGTCTCAAATGAGCGGGTTTATGTTTCGCTGAATGGATTGGACGAATCACTGGAAGAGGGCGTAAAATTGTTTGAACACATCCTCGCCAATGTAGAAGGCAATGAAGAGGCCCTCACCAATCTGGTGCAAGACGTACTAATGAACCGAGAAAACAACAAGAAAAACAAGCGTTCGATCCTGCGTTCGGCCATGTTCAACTATGCCCGCTATGGAAAGGAATCGCCATTTACCAATAAACTGACAGAGGAAGAATTGAACGATCTGGAGCCTGCCAATTTAGTTGCCAAAATTAAATCTCTGACCAGTTATGACCACCGCATTTTTTACTACGGCTCACAGGAAATGGGCGAAGTTGCTGGCATTCTTGACAGCCACCATAAAACGGCGGAGAAGTTGAAACCAGTGATCGAGAATAAGCAGTTTGCTGAACTTCCGACCGCTGCAAACCAGGTGTTTTTTGTAGATTTCCCAATGGTGCAGGCAGAGATCATGTTGGTTTCCAAAGGCAGCGAACAATTCAACAAAGAAGAATTCATGGTGTCCGAACTGTACAATACTTATTTTGGATCGGGACTAAGTTCCATCGTTTTCCAAGAGATCAGGGAATCGCGGGCTTTGGCCTATTCGGCTTATGCTTACAATGGTTCACCGCAAAAAAAGGAGGAAGCCCATTACCTCCAAGCATATGTCGGCACACAAGCGGACAAAATGCCAAGTGCCATTGCAGCCATGCAGGAAATTATCGAGGACATGCCTTTTTCAGCAGAACAGATCGAACAGGCTGTCGAGTCCATCCAAAAGAAAATTGAAACTGGCCGCGTGAAAGGAAGTAACATCTACTGGAACGCCCACACTACCAAGGAAAGGGGATTTGACCACGACCTCCGAAAAGATATTTACGATAAAATGAAAACCGTGACGCCAGCGGACTTGAAAGCTTTCCACCAACAATACATCAAGGGCCGCAATTACACTTACCTCGTGCTTGGCAGCAAGGAAAACATTGACATGGAATATTTGAAAAAAATAGGTTCCGTCACAGAGCTGACTTTGGACGAAGTGTTTGGTGGGGTGGAAAAGGTTAGGCCGTAAGGAAAGCATACAAGCAGTGAACAGAAGCGACGCTTTTCTAAAAAGCGTCGCTTCTACTCTACTCAGAATCACCGCACTGGCCACATGTCACAATGTTTTAAAATGTGACGCTTAATACCTTTTTTATTTTCAATTGTTTTAAAAAAATTCCCAAGGTATTTCCGGACATATTTTTTTGAATATTTATCGAAATAAGGGAACTCTACCGCCATTTTCATTATCTCCTCTTTTTTATCCAAAAACAATTGGATCGTTTCCATTGTCTCCTCTTTCGATCGGCAGTATCCTTGATAATATCGCTCAGACACAGTGCTGAGGTTGAGTTTATCCAAAGGTACAGCGTATGGTGTCCGCACCAAACCGGCATAGTCGAAATCGTAAGGCAACGGCACGAGGTCTGATGTGCCCGGCATGCCACATACTTCCACATTGTGGCTGTTGAAATAATACCAATCGGTGTTTCCGACCATGTATTGGAACATCGCAAATCGTTCGCCCGCATCAGTGTTCATAAGGGCTGAACTAAAATGACAGCCTTCCAGCAACTCCGCCTCGGTGCGATCTGCCAGGTTTTTAGGATGTTCTATAAAAAAAGCAAAACTCTCGTTAAAACCGTCGCTTTTCCCATCGGTATTCACGTATTTTATTTTTGCTAACTGGACCTGGAAACTGTGATTCGTGATGATATTATACAGGCGGTAAGTAAGGTATTCCCGCAGCACCATTTGCTCATAAGAACCGCTATTGCGACAAATGATAACCATTTTTAAGGTGCTGCGTTTGTCCAAACCTCGTTCCCGAAGCTGTTCTTCCGAAAACTTCATTTTTATGGGCGGGATGTCGCAAACAGTACGGCGCATATTCCCCCTTGCCCGTATTTCGATTTCCCACGTTTCTTCACTCCCGTCTGGTCTGGCAATCCGTAATTTGGCCGGCTGATAATCGTTCGTTTTTTTGTTTTTAAGAAATGCCTTGTAGTTCGATTCCAATGTAATGTTCAGGTGTTCATCTTGTTGGAGGTGCTCGAAAATGGTTTTTTTGTTTTTAAGAACGTCCGATGATACCAAACAAAACGAACTGGAAACACCAATAACCAGAACAAGGGACAGGAAACGGAGAAGAGTTTTCATTGTGATTGTTTTTCAAAAAAAATTATGTCCGAGAAAAATCAGAGGCAAATTAAGAAAAAATGATGGGATGCTTCACTGTTTCATGGTCTCACTGATTCATGGCATCTTCAATGGAATAATGAAACCCCTACCGAACCAAAGTCACATCGCCCGCCATTTGCTGCACAAAACCATCGCGGAAAATCACTTCTGCCAACCAAGTATAAACACCTTGATCCACAACTTGGCCTTTCATGTGCCCATCCCAACCAGCTTCAAAATCATTGGGTAGGAAAGCAAAATTTTCAAAAACAAGCCCGCCCCAGCGGTCGAATATTTTTAGCGAAACAACTTGCTCGACATCGCCACCATCAAAAGGGAGGAATACATCGTTCAAGCCATCGTTATTTGGAGAAAAAACATTGGGAAAGAATA
Source organism: Saprospiraceae bacterium (assembly GCA_029263015.1). GTDB lineage: Bacteria > Bacteroidota > Bacteroidia > Chitinophagales > Saprospiraceae > UBA6168. Next base: position 15,123 of record JAJCYI010000013.1, read on the forward strand.
CTTGTCGACAGTCTTCGAATCCCACAAAAATACTGGAAGATCCAGTCCCACAACTATTGGAAATATTAACGGTATAAAGCCCCTCCTCGACAACCGTTCGCTGTGGTGAAACCAACCCATCTCCCCATAAATAGGCAGGATCGCCAGTGGTAGTGGCATCGAGTGCAAGTTCCTGCCCAAAGCATAGCACAGCATCTGGGCCAAGATTCACATTTCCCGGAAGGGGAATAATGTTCACGCCAATTCGATCATCTGCCACGCAATAGTCATCCACCGTCACAATGACCTTGTAAACGCCTGAATGCAATACATCAATGACAGGGTCAGTCGCACCATTCGACCATTGATAGACAACATTATTGGTGCCGATGGAAGTCGCATCCAACTGCAAAGGCTGGCCTTGGCATAAGATCGTATCTGGCCCCAAATCAAAGAAAACGGTATCGCCATCGATGAACACGGTAAGGGAATCAAAAAAGGGATTGTTGCAATCATCGAGGACCTCCACGATATAGGTGGTCGTCTCATCAGGAGCAGCAATGGGGTTGGGAATATTGGGATTACTGAGGCCAGTTGCTGGTGTCCATTTATAGGATACGCCCCCGCCCACCTGCAATTGAAATTGGCCGCCAGGGCAAATAATCACATCTTCGAACCCGTCCAAAAATGTCGTGTAACTCAAGCATACTTGGTGTACATCCACAGCTCCACCAGTTGCTGAAGTGAAGCCCCAAAATACCAAAGGGTCGCCACCAAAAATTTCATTGACAATATCGCCGGTATAGGACAACCGCTTGCTGCAATCGAACCAGACTTCAAGCACCGTTTTTTCTGCATCCCAATTGACCCGCAACTGATGCCAATCGCCATCTTCAATATTTGGGTTTTGTTGGTTCGCTTGAATTGGCCCAGCAAGGTTGTTCGCTGAAGAATGATTGAGCACTCCATTCCGAAAAATGGCGATATGATCGAAAACCGGATCGGCTAAATTATTGTTTTGCCAAGTGTCAAACTCAATCCCGATCGAGGGGGATACCCCACCAAAACCAATCCCTTCCCCTGCTTGCCCGATGGTCGTGCTGACAGGCTGAAAGCCAAACACGATTCCGTCTGCCCCGTTGTCGTCGAGATCCCCAAAATTAAGCTGCATGAGCACTTGGAACGATTCGTTCAAGTTGATCTTGACCTCGTTCCAAATAGAGCCGACCTTAAAATTTTCGGCAGGCGTAAGCGTCCAGCAAGAGTCGTTGACTTGTGTAGCAGTACCGTTCAGTATAAACTGAGCCGATATTGGCTGCCCAAAAGAAAGGGCCAAAAGAAGATGGAGAAGCCACTGTCGTTTCATTCGGCTAAATAACAACGAAAAGGTTATTTAGCCAAAGCAAATGTTCCTAATTGAAAATGGAGAATTGAAAATTGAAAATGCCTGACTAAAATAATTCTCCATTTTCAATTTTCAATCAACCTAGTGCTGATACATTTTTGCTTTCCTTTTTTTTAGCAGTCGGTCAAGTTCTCCGATCGTTTTACTTACAGAACCCTCAAAGCTATCTGTACTTGCTTTTGCGAAAATTTTTGGCCCGGGGACGCTTAGTTCTATTTCACAGATATTGTTGTCAACTGCTGATTTCTCTACTTTGAAATACACGTTTGCATGAGTGATCCATGCATATCTCTTTCCTAATTTCTGGAGTTTATCTTCAACAAACTCTTCCATCCACTCGTGGTTCTTCATGTGCAAAAACTGGAATTGACTGGTCATATTCTTCGTTATTAGTGATTTAGTGAATCGTGATTAGGGCTGCTTACCTAAAACGAGATCACACAATATTTTGATTCATTTGACACAAACAAAGAAAACCGATTGCCCTCAAGCTTAAGGTGACTTTTGAAAGATACAATGTTGATATTTATCATTTTGAAATAAAAATTGCTTCATTGTTACATGGTTACATGGCTTCCGACAGTCAGGGTATCGTTGTTTGTAGGTAAAATGCAAAAGCAATGTAACAATGCAGCAGTGAAACCATGAAGAAGTGAAATCTTTTATGTCATGCCCAATCCAATCCATAAAAAAAACGTCCGATGGTTTTGAACCGTAATAAAGGCATCCTAATTTAGCCAAATGCTAAAAAAGTAAAAAGTAAAAAGTAAAAAGTAAAAAAATTAAGATGAATACACCCTTACGTTTTTTCTTCACTTGTTTTTCACTGTTCTTATTGGTTGGCCTGCAAGCGCAACCACGAAAACACGACCTGCATTTTGGCTGCCACATGACCGACAGCCCTGTCCTTCTGCCAAAATTGACTGACGATCAAAAGATATTGCTCTGCGGCAGCAACGCCCGCAGCGACAGCATCGATGTGCTGAATTATGACATCATACTGGATCTCCGATCGTTCGGCAACAAAATAATTGCAGAGTGCGAAGTCACCATCACTGCCAAGGAAGATGGCATCCAAGTCCTGCCGCTCGACTTACTGGAATTAAATGTGGATTCGGTAAAATGGCTCGACACCCATCTCAGTTTTAACTACGATGGCCTGTTGTTGAACATAGAAATGCCAACCCCTGTCAATATTGGGGACACCATTGGAGTGCTTGTTTACTACCAGGGGCTTCCCACGCCCGACAATGCCTGGGGCGGTTTTAGATTTGCCAACGGAATAGGTTACAACCTCGGCATCGGCCTCACTTCCAACCCTTTCAACATGGGCCGAAGTTGGCATCCATGTTTCGATAATTTTGTCGAGCGAGCCACTTACGACATCAGCTTGATTACCGACAATGGCCGCACCGGATATGCTGTCGGCGATTTTCTGGGAGAAGAAGACCTCGGCAACGGAGCCATCAAACGCAGCTACCGCATGGGCCTGCCTAATCCTACTTATTTAATAGGTGTGGCTGCTTCCAATTATATTGAGATTAATGACATGCACAGCGGTGTTTATGGCGATTACCCAGTTCTTTTGGTCGGAAGGCCGGGCGATGCTACGGACATGGTCGAATCGTTCGAATACCTCGGAAATGCCATTGATGCACTGGAGGCGTGGTACGGCCCTTATGCATGGGGACAAGTTGGCTACGTGATGACGCCACAAGGAGCCATGGAGCATTCTACCCTCATTGCCTTTCCTTATGGCAGCATCGGTAACGGACCAACATTTGGCATGAACCGCTTAATGGCACATGAACTGGCACACCATTGGTGGGGCAACGTCACCACCCTGAGCTGCCCCGAAAACATGTGGATCAAAGAAGGTAATGCCGAGTACGGCTCGCACTTATTCCAGGAATATACATTTGGAAAAGAATTCTTCAAAGATGTTGTTATCAGCAACCATTTCGATGTGATACAAAATGCCCACACAGATGATGGAAACATTTACCACCCGATATCTGGCATCCCTTATGAATACACTTATGGCACCCATACTTATAACAAAGGTGCCGACATGATGCACAACCTGCGGGGCTATCTTGGCGATACTTTATTTTCAAAAGGCATGACTTCTGTGTTGACCACTCATCAATTTTCAGCAGTGGATGCACAGGAAATGCAAGATCAACTGACTGTCGAAACAGGCGTGGATATGAGCCATTTTTTCAACAACTGGATTTACCAGGCAGGGTTTGCTTCTTATGAAATAGATTCCATCAATTATCAACAGAACGGCAATGCCTGGGACGCTACGTTGCACATCCAACAGAAATTGCACCACGCCATATCTATGCATACCAACACGCCGCTGGAAGTTACTTTTTTTGATGAAAACTGGAATACCCATCATGAACAATTCATGGTTTCCGAGGAATTTTCAGAAGCAACGGTCAGCGTACCTTTTGAACCAGTTTACCAGATTTTGAATGATCGCAACATTCTTAATTTGGCCCGCTTCCAAGACAGGGCCGTCATCACAAGTACTGGAGATTTGACTCTTCAAAGGGTCGGCCTCAGCAATACCGCTGTGGAGGAATTGCCAGAGGGCGATTCTGCATTAATCAGCATGATCCACCATTGGGTAGCTGCTGACCCATACCCGTCACAGCCTGACCTCCAGGTTTCCAGTTCGCATTATTGGACTTATGGTGGGGACATTCCAGCTGGGTTTTCCATGAAAACAAGGTTTATTTACGACGGGGGCGATGAGTTCGACCTCGACTTTGACCTGCTGGAAAATACCGACACCAACTTGATTTTGGTCTGGCGGCCCGATTCAAATTCACCTTGGGGTGAGTACCCATTCTACTTCCGGCAGGCACTGGGCGGCTCAAAAGGCCTGATGAAAGTTTCCCAACTTTTTCCCGGTCAGTACGCTTACGCAAATGGCGAAGCTCCATTGGCCACTTCCGTCGCCGACCTCAGCAACAACGTGGTGGTAAAAATTTACCCAAACCCCACAGCGGAACAACTCAATGTGCAAGCCATTTTACCGAAAACAAGCAGCGTACAGTTAACTGTGTTTGATGCTTTGGGAAAAATGGCCACCAATGCCGAAGCTACCGCTCCGGGCGGCGAACTATCAACAACCCTCAATGTCAAGCAGCTCCCCGCTGGTATTTACTGGTTGGAGATCAGGAGCATGGACGATACCATTAGAACGACTCAAAAGTTTGTGAAGAAGTGAATTGAATGGTGATTTTTGATTCCTGCCTGCCGGTAGGCAGGGGTGATTGATAAAAGTGACACTTTTCTAAAAAGTGTCACTTTTGTATTTATGAATGAGGAAATAATGTGAAATTCACGGCTGGGCACTTTTCTGCTCTGAAACGGCTATCAATCATAAATCAAAAATTATCAATCAATACCATGTTTTCAAAAGAAACCTACCAAGCAAGACGCACCCAACTAAAACAACAGACCGGCAGCGGCATTATCCTTATTTTGGGAAACAACGAAGTCGGTATGAACTACAAGGCCAACACCTATCACTTCCGGCAGGACAGCAACTTCCTTTATTTTTTTGGCATCAGCCAGCCAGGCATCGCTGGTCTGCTGGACATTGACGAAGGCCGGGAGATCATTTTCGGAAACGAACTCACCATGGAGGACATCGTGTGGACGGGCACATTGCCCACCCTCGCCAACCGTGCCACCAAAGTGGGCATTGACAATACGTTTCCTTTCAACGATCTCATCGACTATGTAAAAAAGGCGGTCAAGGACAAACGTCCCGTGCATTTCGCCCCCCCCTACCGCCACGGCAATATGATATTGTTGAAAGAACTCACGGGCATTGCCATCGGCAAATTACAGGCAAAAGCATCCGTTGACCTGATAAAAGCCATCGTCGCCCAGCGCTCCCACAAATCAGAAGAAGAAGTGGTGGAAATGGAAAATGCCGTCAATATCACTGGCGCCATGCACGTTGCCGTCATGAAAGCCGCCGCCGCTGGCAAGCGGGAATCTGAACTGGCAGGCATCGCCCAAGGCATCGCCACGGGCATGGGCAACGGTACTTCTTACCCAATCATCTTGAGCGTAAACGGACAGGTGCTGCACAACCACGACCATAGCAACATCCTCAAAGACGGCCAACTGGTTCTCGGCGACTTTGGGGCAGAAAATGTCAATTTTTATGCCGGCGACATTACCCGCACTGTGCCCGTTTCCAAAAAATTTACCGAAAGGCAAAAAGACATTTACAACCTCGTGCTGAAAGCAGAAGTGGACTGCATCAATATGCTGAAACCCGGCCTTCCCTATCAAGACGTCCATCTGGAAGCCGCTCGCATCATGGCTGAGGGCCTCAAAGACATGGGGTTGATGAAAGGTGACATTGACGAAGCCGTCGAACTGGGCGCACACGCACTGTTCTTCCCCCACGGCCTTGGCCATATGATCGGCCTCGATGTACACGATATGGAAGACCTTGGCGAAGACTATGTCGGCTACTCTGATACAGTGAAAAGGAGCGAACTGTTCGGTACTGCCTACCTGCGCTTGGGCCGGGAATTGGAACCAGGGTTTGTGCTTACGGTCGAGCCGGGCATTTATTTTATTCCTGAACTGATGGCTTTGTGGGAAGCAGAGAAAAAATTCATGGATTTCATCAATTACGACGAACTCGACAAATGGCATAGCTTCGGTGGCGTCCGCATCGAGGATAATATTCTGATAACGGAAAATGGCCACCGCATTTTAGGTAATCCGATTCCGAAGACGGTGGTGGAAGTGGAAGGGTTGAGGGGGTGAGAATTGAGAAATTTATCCCATTTGGTTGATAGATATTGTGAGCCATAAAAAAGAAAAATGATAGATATAAATCCTAAAATTAAACCATTATACAGGGATTTGATAGATTTAGGAATAGGTAATTATCTGACAACTATAGAGTTTGACAGACATTGCATTCGTAATAATCTACAAACTTTGTGGCAAAAGGCTTTGGGGGCTTGGGATTCAGAAAATAGAAGTTTTGCAAGTTGGGATACAACGATTTACGATAGAGAAAATACTTTAAGGATTTTGTTCAATTGGATAAGTAAAACTCATCACTCAGATATAAATACAGTTGTATTTATTATAATTGATGGATTTATTGATTGGAATAACCAACGGTTTTCGTTTGACCAAATTTCTGAAGATTTAGAATTAATCAATTTTCCAAAAGAATCAATAGAGAAACTAAGATTGAAAATTGAAAAATTGGAGGAGTCAAAAAAATATAAAAATAAAATAATAAATGAACCAGAAAAAAATGAATTCTTAGAAACGAATAAAACAGAAATGATTGATAATATTTCTAAGGCGGAAATCCAGAGCGTTATCGATGAATTGATAGCTTATTCAAAAAAGAACAATCTAATAGAAATCATGAAAGAAGTAGTAAACCTTTCATCAAGATGGAATAGAGTAAAAAAATCCTTCAACAAAGGTATCATAGAAGATAGAGATAAGAATTTGGAAATCAATAAAATAAATAATGAGCTATTAGAAATAGTGCTATCCTTGAAGTAGAAAAAACAGCACACGACAAAAAAGGAAGTGTCCGTGTCGGCAAAACGTCGCCACTGGCGCAGGACTATGTCCTGCGTCCTTTGTTATAATCAACAAATACATAATGAGTTAACATGATGCAATAAGAAAGTGAACTTTGAACACAGTTCGATATCAGTAATACCTAACCTATAATAGCCAATTTAATACATTCCAAATCAAAAATAAAGACAATAGACTTGTTTCACTATGATAATCAATGAATTACGAATAAGATATTTTAATAAATTGAATTTTATATTTTTGTAGAATATAAATAATTATTCATTAAAAATTGATTATCAATCAATTACAAAACTAAATTTAAATTTATTGAATAGTAGAATTTTTGCACCAGTTTTTAGATTAAATTACAAACAAGTAGATGCTGATAATCAATCAGTTATGACAAAATAAGTCTAATGGAAATTAAAAAAATTAAAAAAAGGCCAGACATTGAACAGCATAAAAAATTAACGAATAAGTACATTGATTTTGAAAAACTGATTAGTGAATTGAATAAAAAGGAAATACCTCCAGAAATAGTAAATTCAATTAATCAAGATATTGAGGAGATTAATTCGTTTGTCGGTTCAAATAATGAATTATTGAAACGATTAAGAAAAGCGCAATCTAAAATAATTATATTAATAGAGAAAGAAGTAAAGCTCGTCACTAAAAATCATTACCGTAACAAGTGGATGGCTGTGGGAATGGCTGCATTTGGAATTCCTTTTGGAGCTGCATTTGGAGCAATTTCAGGAAACATGGCATTCATAGGGATAGGGATACCAATAGGAATGGCTATTGGTATTGCCATTGGAACTGCAATGGACAAAAAAGCTTTTGAAAACGGGAACCAACTTGATGTGGAAATGAGATAGCTTAAGTTGCGGAACCGAGTAAGCTCTTCCACAATTTCAAAAATAATTTAAAATGAACAATAACGACATATTGCGCCGCCTCCGTTACACATTCGATTTCAGCGATTCTAAAATGATGGAAATATTTGACCTTGCTGGACACCCGGCAACGCGGGCAGAAATAAGTGATTGGTTAAAAAAAGATGACAACCCTGCCCAGCAACGACTTGAAGACAAACAACTGGCCATTTTCTTAAATGGGTGGATTACCGATAAACGCGGTAAAAAAGACGGGCCGCTGCCTAAGCCCGAAGAAAAGTTGAACAATAATATCATTTTCAGAAAAATAAAAATTGCATTAAACCTGAAAGATGATGAAATCATTGGGATTCTTGATCTAGCAGAATTCCGCATAAGCAAACACGAAATAAGTGCATTTTTCCGTAAACCAGGTCAGAGTCAATACCGTCCTTGTCAAAATCAGGTCATGCGTAATTTTTTACATGGTTTGCAGATTGTTTATCGGGATGAGGAATTGGGGATTAGAAATTAGAAATTACCTGCCTGCCGGCAAGGCAGGGAAATTGGAAATTGGAAATTGGAAATTGGAAATTGGAAATTGGAAATTGGAAAAAAATGATTTTCATGCCTTTGTCAAGTTTTTGAGTTTCTAATTTTTAAACAAGTCGAATATATTTACCATTTATTGCCACCATGAAAAAGCCACCTAAAAAAAGTCGGCGCTCTTTTGTCAAAAAAATAACTGCCGGGGTCATCGGGGCTAGCTTACTTCCAAGCATAGCCTCAGAAGCAAAAAACACCCATATCCTTGAATGGGAAAAACCTAATGGAAAAATTTCCGCAAACGATACGATCCGCGTGGGCGCAATCGGTATGGGAATCATGGGGTTCAACAACTGCGGATCTGTGGTGAAAGTGCCGGGCGTAAAACTTGTGGCTACCTGCGACTTATACGATGGCAGGTTGGAGCGCTCAAAAGAGGTTTTTGGCAACGATCTTTTCACTACCCGCAGTTATGAAAGAATCCTGGAACGGAAAGATATTGACGCAGTGATCGTTTCCACCTCCGACCATTGGCACGACCACATTTCCATTGCCGCCATGCAGGCGGGCAAAGCGGTTTACTGTGAGAAGCCAATGATGCAGCACATTGACGAAGGCAAGGCCATGGTGGAGGCACAGCATAAAACAGGTCAGGTGTTGCAGGTGGGCAGTCAGCGGGTAAGCTCGCTGGTATTGAAAAAAGCAAAAGAATTGTACGAGCAAGGCGTCATTGGCCAGTTGATCGCTGCCGAGGCATGGAACGACCGCCAGTCACCGATGGGCGCCTGGCAATATTCCATCCCCACCGATGCCTCGGAAAAAACAGTGGATTGGGATGGTTTCATCGGCGATGCACCTAAAAGAGGTTTCGATCCCGTGCGCTTTTTCCGCTGGCGAAATTACCGTGATTATGGTACCGGGGTTGCCGGGGATTTGTTTGTCCACCTTTTTTCCGGCCTGCATTTCATCACTTCCTCGGTCGGGCCAGAGCGTATTTACGCCACTGGTGGCTTACGCTATTGGAAAGACGGACGGGACGCCGCCGACATTATGACTGCCCTGTTCGATTACCCAGAGGCAGAGACACATCCGGCATTCAATTTCCAGTTGCGGGTGAACCTGATCAGCGGCACAGGCGGTGGTTCGATGACCCGCCTGGTCGGTACCGATGGTGTCATCGAAATCGGTGGCGGGCAGGTAGTATTACGCAGGAGCAAAGTGCCCACACAGCCTGGCTATGGTGGTTGGGACACATTTGAGACCTTTACGGCTGCTCAACAAAAGGAGTACGAAAAGTGGTATAAAAAAGAGTTCCCCACCCCGTCACACCAAATAGAAGAACCTGCCGAAGCTGTTTTTAAAACCCCCGACGGCTATGACGAACATTTCGACCACCACGCAAATTTTATCAATTGCATACGGGAAAACCGTACTCCTATAGAGGATGCTGTATTCGGCATGAGGGCAGCCGCACCTTCATTGGCTGCTAATTTGAGTTTTTATGAAAAAAAGGTGGTAAAATGGGACGGAGCGAAAATGCTGATGGGGTAACAATTGGGTACTTCAGCGGCACAGATAAATGCGGCGACACCGCCGCAAGCGAAAGGGGAATTAAATCCAGCTAAGTGCCGAATCAAAAATAACTACAGTCAATTTCAATTTCTTTTTGTCTTCTACGTCGTTAAAAATACTCAACGTAACTATGGCTATGTCTGCGTTTTTTGCCTCGTATAAGAAAAAAATAATTTTGAAATCTCACCTATACTTATTTATGATCCGGCACTTAAGATTAAAATCCAATTCTATGAAAAGAGCATTCCTCCTCCTACTACTCTTTGCCGCCTGCCAAACAGATAACTCTAAAAACCCGCTAAATGTACAACACGCTGGGGCATTAAAAAACATGATGCGGAAAGGCGATCTGAGTGCCAAAAAGGAATTACAAGAACTGTCGGAGACTCCTCACCTATACGCCCTCGGCGCTGTCGAAAACCTAAAAGGCGAAGTCCTGATTTACGATGGGCAACCAATGATAACTTCGGTGAAAAACGGCACTATTTCAGTGGATCAATCTTTCAATAAAAAAACAGCCTTACTGGTTTGGGCCGAGGTGGAAAATTGGATGGAAGTCCCTGTCCCCAATCACATTCAAAGCTTCGGAGAAATTGAATCATTCATTCAAAAAGCAGCCACGGAAAATGGGATGGACGCGGAAAGTCCCTTTCCGTTCTTGCTCGATGGCACCGCCCGTTCCGTTACCTGGCACGTGATAAACTGGAAAGATGGCGACACGGAACACTCTCACGAAAAACATATCGCCTCTGGGCTGAACGGTACACTTGAAAATATAGCTGTAAATATTTTAGGATTTTATTCAAATCACCACCGGGGCATATATACTCACCACACCACGAATATCCATGCTCATTTTAAAACGGCAGAACATCCTTTTAGTGGACACGCGGATGATCTTGAATTGGGTGAAGGCATGGTGTTGAAATTGCCTGTTTCAAAATATACGCTGCTCCAAAATGCTACTTTAATAGACGTCAATAATTTGGGGAAATCAGAAAACGACGTGTCCGGTGCTTGCATCTTGATAAAAAACGACCACATAGAGTGGGTTGGTCCCTGCGCTGAAAAACCAGAGATCCCTGATGGCACAAACATCATAGATGCCTCTGGAAAATATGTGCTGCCCGGTCTCTTCGACGGCTTCGCAGCCATTAACAACCAGGCATATTGCAATGCTTATTTATATATGGGCATCACGGGTATTATTTCGGTAGATGGCGGCAGAAGAGGGCCTTTTTTTGGTGCGGGAAACCCAAGTCCGAATATATTCCGATTGGAAGGATTAGGAGATGAAAAAATAAATACCGACACCATGCTGGCGGAAATTGAATACCTCCACCAGAAAGGCTTCAAGGTATTGCTGCTCATGTATGGCCTCTCTCCTAAGCAACTCGGTTTGGCTATAAAAAAAGCCGCCGAACTGGACATGGCAACCATCGGCGAGATGGGCTATACGACTTATAAAGAAGGTATGGATTTGGGCCTTGATGCTGTTGTGCATACCACCCGTTATTCCCTCGATGTAGCGCCCCGCGACATGGCCAAGGCTGTCGCAGATGAACCTTTCAGCAATGACCTCAACAGTCCCAAATGGAAATATTATAAATTCCTCACCCATTTAAAAAAGGACTACGAACCACTCCAACAGCATGCCCAAAACCTCGGCAATTCAAATACCTTCCTTATTCCCACGAGCAGTCTTTCTTACCTCGATTTGCCGGAGCATAAAAACCCGTGGAAAGAACCCGTGGCTGCTATCTTGGACATCAAAGACGTCAATCGGCCCGCTGATCCAAAAACTGGAGACCACAGTATTGACAGCGAAGAGCAAGCTGCTTACACGGACTTGATTACCAATGAATTGGCCAACATCGAACCAACCTATCGGAAACATGGCGCAAAATATTTGGCAGGTAGCGGCACTGACGTATGGGGCACCATGCCGGGCATTTCCCTGCACACGGAACTATGGCTACTGCACAACAAAATTGGGCTGACGAACAGGGAAGTTTTGGCGGCAGCAACTTCCAATTTTGCAGACGCTTTTGGTTGGAAAAACGGCAAGATTGAAAAGGGGTTTTCGGCCAATATTTTGATTTTAAATGAAAATCCGCTGGAGGATCTGGAAAATTTAAAGGATATTGAAACGGTAATTTTAAATGGGGTAGCCATTGACAGGGCAATCCTTATAAACTATGCAAAATGAAAAGGCTTATCTACATTGCCGACCCCATGTGTTCGTGGTGTTATGGATTCATCCCAGAAATGCAAGATTTGATGAAGCATTATCAAGATCGACTCCGTTTCTCGCTGATAATGGGCGGTCTGAGGCCTGGTGGGGGCAGTCCATGGAATCAGGAAATGAAAGATTTCCTTCGCCACCACTGGGAAGAAATTATGGAAAAAACAAAACAGCCATTCAATTTTGATTTACTCGAAAAGGAAGTTTTCAATTATGATACCGAACCTGCCTGCCGAGCAGTTGTGATAGCCAGGGACATGGCCCCCGAAAAGACCTTCCAATTTTACAAAGCAGTGCAACATGCCTTTTATTTCCTCAACCACGACCCTAATGAACTTGAATTTTACTTGCCCATCTGTGAAAGCCTCGACATTGAAAAAGACGCCTTTAAAGAAAATTTCTTTTCAGAAGAATACAAAAAAAAGACATTGAAGGATTTTGCCCATAGCCGCCAATTGGGCATTCGTGGGTTTCCTTCCCTCGTACTCTGGACGGGTGGGGAATCACTACGGCTGGTGACGCACGGGTATGCGGATTTTGAAAAAATGAAAGAGACGATAGAGGGATTGATAGAGTAAACTTAGACCTGTCAGGTTGTTTTTTTACTATATGTCAGGAAGTGATTATTCGCTTCCTGACATATAGTAAAAAAACAACCTGACAGGTCTGGCTTAAACACTGAAACAATGAAAAATTATTGCTTATCAATCCTATTGGCACTGTTCTTTTTGCCGTCTGCACTCTATAGCTGTACCACCATCCTGATCGGCAATAAGCTGACCGCCGATGGTTCGGTCATCCACGCCCACAACGAGGATATGGGCATGGATGCGGTGGGGCGGCTTTGGGTCGTAAAACCCCAAACCTACCCAAAAGGATCTATGCTAAAAGTCCCATACGCTTCCATCCCACAGCCCGTGGAGACCTGGCAATACTGGGCCTCCGGCAATGCACCAGGCACAAAAGGGTTAGGGATTTTGGAAAAGGATCAACCATATAGCTCCGTGCTGGTGGGCATGAACCAATGGGGACTGACCATGAGTTGCAACTGGATGTATTCCAAGGAGGAAAACATGCCTGAAAAAGGCATTAGGAGATACGCCATCAGGCAATTGATACTCGAGCGGGCAAAGACAGCTAGGGAGGCCGTACAGCTCATTGCAGATTTTATCGAGGAATATGGACAGGCAGATTGGAGCGGCCTCACCTATTGCCTGGCAGATAGCAGGGAGGCATGGATAGTTGAAACGACCACCCGCCATTGGGTAGCCAGAAGAGTCCGGGATGATGAAATCTGGGTGGTGGCAAACCGTTTTACCATAGGAAGTGATTATGATCTGGCCAGCGAAGAACTGGAGGAATTTGCAAAAGAAATGCAATGGGTTGACCCTGCCAAGCAAAATTTTAGCTTCCGCAATGCTTACGGGCGACCCGACCGAATGAGCCAGGCTTATGACATTGACCGGGAATCAAGAGTGATAGATTTGCTGGAAGACAAAAAAGGTTCTATTACCCCACGGGATATGTTTATAGTCCTGAGAGACCGTTACGAAGGGACTTCAAAATATGCGAAGCCTTTGCCGGCGGAGATATCGAGAGAATATTGCGAAGGAAACACTGTACCAAGAGCACTTTCCACCAATATCTGTCAATCCTCTTCCGTGGCCCATTTGCGGCCAGAAATGCCCACAGCAGTGGGATCGGTGATGTGGTATGCAATGGCTGCACCCAATTTTAGCGAGTATTTCCCGATATATGCGGGAGCCACTACGATTCCAGAATTCTATAGTAGCAAAAACAGCGAACAATCGGAGAAGTCGGCCTGGTGGACATTCAAGATGCTCCAAAAAACAGGAGATGACTGTTATGATGCAGCCCAGCCCTTGGCCAATAGTTTTTGGGCGGCCCGTCATTCAGGCATGGTGGAATCACAACAAAAACTGGAAAAAGAAGCACTGGACTTGATCAAAAATGGGCATCAGAATAAAGCGGAGCAATTGCTCGCGGATTTCACCAATCAACAGGCAACGGAAACCTTGCTCCACGCTGAAAAATTTTTAGAGAAACTCCAGGGAGTTTCAAATAAAGCTGGGGAGGGGAATTGAAAATTGTATGCTTGGATGCTTACTCGAACTGATCGTTCAGGATTTAAATAGGTAAAGTAAAATAGTACTTTAACAAACATCGCATCAGCTAGGTCGTCCGTGCTGGTGCGATGCTCTTTCGTTATAGTTCAATTCATTTTGTTTTTCGAAACCGATAATAGTTTAACCCTCCGCTTTGGAAGAGAGAAAAAATTATTCTACGTTTATGCTTAATTCTACTACGGTTTGAAAAAAAATAACTCATAAGTCTTGCTTGATCTTTTGCCCTTATACTAGGTTATTAACTCTTCGAATAGCCCAATATGCTTGAGCGTTTGTGCCTTACCTGAGAACAAAATCTCTTCGCAAAATTTTTCAACTATATTTTTTCCTCAAGCCTAAAAGAAGATATTATAAACCCTTTGGAAAATTAACACTTAAACCTGACTTCGTATGATTGGTTCTCAATCCTCTCCGCTCATTAATAATAATATTACAACACAAAAATCCCATACCTTCCTGCATACCAGCATGGTCTCTCACCGAGGGGTCCCCATAAGCTTTGCCATGAGAGATGACGGAAGAATATTCTATAGTGTTTTGGACATGTCGAACACTGAGCAAAACAGTAGTAAGGGGGATAATGATAAAAATTATTGGTCGAAAGTGGTATTCGAAGGGGAGGAGGGTGCGAGCAGATTGAGTTACCCATCAGAGATCATGCAAGTAGGATATGGGGTAGTGCCTAATTTTCAAATTGACAAATACGATGAAAAAAACAATAAGATTGTACACAAAGAAAAAGATGGGAAATCCTTTGATGAAAAGGATGAAGAATTAACTGATAAAGCTATTGAAGAGAAGACCGACCCTTTCTATTCCAGTACGGCACGACTAGGAGCAAAAGGACCCTTTCAAGTACTGTCAGATGGTAAATATATTTATTTGTTTCGTCAATCTGTGGCAGATACAGACAATAAAGAAAATCTATTTGTAGAAAGAAAAGATAACAACAACGAAATTATTAAAGACCCCATTGTAAATAATACCTTGCTTGTAGACCGGTTTATCCTTAGCGGAACCGTACTAAAATTGAGCAGGGAAATACGCTACCAACGGAGCCGACACAAAACAGAACCGAAATCCCGAAAAGATACCCTTGCTGCTGTAGATATGGAGGGTAAGCCCTTTCATGAACCCACGCGGGAATTAGTGTTTGCCAATAACTTAAAAAAAGGAAATTTTTCGGCACTTCTGATACCAGGAAAGGACTCTGAAGAACAGCGGTGGCAAATTTTCACAGCTGACTCCACCACAAACAAAATCAACAGCTTTAATATCAGGTTTGATTATAGCATTGTATTCGATACCAGTGACTCCCAAATAATCGTTGATGAATTTATTGAAAAATACAGCAAAGAATACAACCTTGGCGGCAGTTTGATCTCTAAAATACAAGAAGGAATTGCAGCCAAGAAAAAAGACGAGGAAATTGCCGACAATTTATTGCGAGGCAAACTTTTTTCTAAAAGAGATGGAAAGGGCAAAATGGATGAAACGACCAAAGGCATATTGAAAGATGATTTAGCGGAGATAGCATATATTGTACGAACAGGAGTCACCAAAGACGATTTCATTCTTGAATCTACATCTGAATGGCCATTAATAGAATATACAGGGGATGGTAAGAATATTATGCCTGACTATTTAGAAAATGGTGCTCTCATCAAAAAATATCAGTTCCAAGAAAAAATCGTAGATAATCCTTTACAACCCCAATCCTCACCATATACCATCGAGAACGGTCTGTCTTCCTGCTATTACTACCAACAGGAAATGGGATCCGACAATAAACCCATGAAGAATAAGGCCTCCGTAATGCTCGCAATGGGTCTGGAGTACCGCGAGAACCAATACGTAGGCATCCTCAACTTTGCGGTAGCTGCTTCCGGTCGATTAAGCCGCCTGACTACAGATGCTGTGAATATGCCGGACATCAATATGCAGGCACTAGACGAGAATCACTATGTGGATCTTGCTGCTTTGCGTAAAATCGAGCAAGAAAGAGCGGATTTCCAAAAAATGGGACTTCTTGACATTGACCCCAATGGTTTGAGTACTAGCGGAGGGGTACTGAAGTTTGCTTATACAAATGCTGCTATTGGTGAAAGTCAAGGTTCTTCAGATGCTGTTAGAGCTACAGCCCCCTATTTATTTGATGATTCGCTGGGGAGGGTGAATCTATATTTCAAAGGTGCTAAGGATAACTTCTTTGTTTTATATTTTAATCCCGCCGGTAGTAAAAGTATAGAAATTAAAGATTCCGCAAAGGAAGAGGTTGTTCCACCCCTCTCCCTGAAGCCACGCCTGGATTGTGACATGGAGGTTAAGGTAACGGCGGAGGTGAATAAAGCAAATAATACTTGCACCTTAACGATGTCTCCAATAACTCCAGGAACTTTAATAGATAATAAAGTAGAAAAATTGAGAAAAAAAGAAAAATTGAGAAATGTAGAAACATGGAGTCACCTCCCCAAACGCTTGTCTCAAATATCCAGCATTCTCAATGGAAATGGTGAACTGCCACTGGGTACGCTGGAGCCCATGGAGAATAATAATGATCCAAGGGCTGCATATTTGAAACCGTCTCAGGAAAAAGGAATCCTAAAGATCCGCACCACGGTCGATAACAACCTCATGTTTCAGGTTCAAGATGCTTATGCCAATGAATTAGCTGGTGGAGATACCCACTCCCTTCCCTTAAGCAAACTATCTGGTTATCTGGCAAATAACATCACACTAAGAATTGCCCAAAAGTCATTCTCTTTGGATGATGCTACTGAGGTTGAGCTTAAGGCCGATATATTTTACAAGTCCTACTTGTCTGGCATGGTCAATGACCAGGGCGATATTGACAAGCTGTGGGACTATATGACAAAAAAGGTTCCAGAAGGAGGAGGCTTGCTGAAAGAAATAAATGAAACAGAGGTTTTAAACACACCTCAAACTACGACCATCAGTGAGACTTCTACATTTTTGGCAAACGATACCACACTAACGGTTACTTCAGCTGCTGCCCTTGGTATTGCCAAAGGTGATTACTTTCAAATTGAAAGTGATAAAAGTAAAAAGAGAGAAATCCTACGCGTTCGCAATATTTATGGTAACGATATAGAGGTAAGCCGTGGACAATTGGGTACTACAGCCGTTGATCACAGCAAAGGAGCTACTGTTACCTTTAACAAATGCCGGATTAACGGTGCGTTAACTAGCAATGCTGGAACACTCACGGTTACATCAGCGACGGCACTTGGTATTGCCAAAGGCGATCGCCTTAAAATTGACAACGAAATTCTTCTGGTCGATGCTGTTTCAGCTAATGATTTAACGGTAAAGCGTGGCGAAGAAAAAAGTACCAAGTCTGTTCACCAAAACGGTTCAGTGCTTACCATTCATAAAAAAGGCGTCACTATTGCTAAAGGATACCTAAAGCATATAGGAAAGAAAAAAAGTTATAATAGCATTGTAAAAGACAAGGATATCAAGGGGTTAGAACTACAATTACTCAAGGACGGCAATGAGGCCGACAAAAAAGCCCGGCTAGCAAAATTGAGGCAATCCCTGATAAGCTTGCTAACGGATGTGGCAAAAGTGCGCATTATCACCTTCAATGTAGTACAGGATACAAATACTCAAAAAGTTGACCGACTAGAAGCCGGTCTGGCAGTTAGTGTCATGTATGATTATAGCCATTTCACCTGCAACCCAACTAATCTCAGCGGAAGGAGTGCCTCAAAATGGGAACATCACAGAAGCTACCTGTTCAACGCCAGTGTCAACAACAGAGAAGAAAAAATCAATGAAGGCGGAGAAACAAAAGAGAATCAAATCACTCCCAAAACGGAAATCAGCAATGCCTTTGACTATACCTATACCACCAATAACAGTATAGGCAAATGGGAGGATTGGGATGCTGGTCTTGCTCTCAAAATGAAGGGTGCAGTGTTGAGTACAGACATAGATCAAAAACTGGAAACACTAAAGCCCACAGAAAAAGGTTTGAGTGTAGAAGCATGGGTGAAACCATCTGAGAAACTCAATAAAGGAAAGGTTCTTTACTATAAAAGGGACGATCAACACTATTCACTAGGGATTGAAAAGGATAAGGATAAGTATAAATGCATTGCTACACTAGGTCGTACTAAATATACCACTCAGGATGCCTTCGCTTTCGATAAATGGCGGCATCTTGCTTTCACCCATAAAAAATATTGGGGATATCAACTTACCGGAGGGAAAACCATCAACTGCGGGAGTGACAGTTCTTTGAACCTAACCGATGAATTCACCCTTGAGGTATTGGTAAAAATTGATTCCGCAGGGACGCTACTAGAAAAAAAGGGAGAATACAGCCTTGTAGTTAAAGTTGACGGGTCCGTTGAATTTAAATGGGGAGATGGAGATGATGAAAATAACTTCTTATCCACGTGCAATAAAAAGTATTCATTCAAACAGTTCAAGAAAATTACACTGATTCGTTCCCGAAATAAACCCTTGACAAAGCCTTCAATAAAAGACTATCAAATTACAGGTGAGGACAAAAGCAAGAAATCCGGTGAAAAATGGTATGCTAAGGATAAAAGTGGTAAAGAGAAAGATGATAAAACACTTTTAAAAGGTTTGGCTGAAAAGCAAGATCAGATGGAAACGAAGATGGATCTTTCTCGAAAGAATATGTTTGGAAACACGGCTGACCAGTCACCTGATGCAAATCCGAAATACTACCACACCCTTATCGTCACCGATAATAACAATAACTCAACAGAATGGACTTCCTCAGAGGCTGAAGAAATAGATAGCGTGGAAGCTTACAACAATTTCATTATGGGGTCCAAAGATTTCAGCGGTACTTTTGATAGTGTACGTATCTGGAATCGTGCCCTTTCCGTAGAGGAGGCTAAAGCCCTTGGCTTACCGAAAAGCAAGGCAGGGCTATTATCACATTGGCGGATGACGGAAGGGAAAGGCAAATACTTGTATGATAATGTGGGAGAAAATCATGGTAAAGCAGAAGAGAAATGGGTGGATAGCCCACGTACCGACCAAAAAGGGCAATTCCAATTCTATGTGGACGGAGTCGCAAAAAAACACGATACTCCTGAAGTTGAAAGTAATGCATCAGGAAATAATCAATTGAGCATAGGTGGAATTAAAACCAGCGAGAAGCAATACTCGGATGAATTTGCCGGAACCTTGGAAGAAATCAGGATATGGAACACCCCCCTTACCAACGAACAAATTACCGACAATGCTTTTGGTCGCTTGAAAGGAGAGTGGGAACAATTACTCGCCAACTATACATTTGATATGCCTGATCCGGATACTACTAAAGAACCTGATCCGGATACTTATGAAGCAAAAGATGCCGGTTTCCACGGTATCCACTTAAAAGGTAAATATAGTTCCGGACTTACCGAGGTACTATCCACAGCACCCGTAGCCACGGAAATTCCCCAAGTGCGGTCGGCACTTACAGGTGTATTGACGGAATATAACGACACTATCTATTCACGACCGGGAGTAGTGGAATATGGGGATGTTCAAAAAAATGACGACGGCACTTTGAATGGCATCTTAAAACGCTGTTACTCCTTTATTGACAAGGATCGTAAATGGCACCGAATGACAGGCTATAAGGTAGGGAACTTAGTGAGTCAATGGTATGGTCAAGCCCAATTCGCCCCGCAGGTCATGGGTTATCTTGAGGGACCACCACCAGTACCTGCAGAGAATTTCCCCCTTGTGGAAGGAGGGCCTGACGCAAATCGCTATGCTTTTGGGCTGAATAATTCCATTAATTTCCATCAAGCAGAAGAAGTCTCTTATAATTATAGCACTTCAAAGGAAAATGGTTGGAATATTGGGGTGGATAGTGAAGGGGAAACTGGTATGGATTTACGTACGCTCATTGCTCCCTTTGGGATTGGTATTTCGATCAATGCTGAGGTTGGAGTGAAGGGGAAATCTAATTGGGAATCTTCTGGCAAACGTTCTCAAAGCTATGAACGTGGAACAAGCGTGAGTACAGACCGTGAATTTAGTGCGGCACTGGCAGGTTATGATGATAAAAAGGGGTACTATAAACTGGGGAATACTGGCTATGCCCTAGTCAAGTCAAAAACAGCGGACATCTATTTACTTCGCCTAGAACACAACAATGCCTTAGTCAGCATTTCTTGGCAACCCAATCCAGATATACCAGAGGATGTCAACATAATTCCTTTTCCTATCAATCCACTCTACACCAAGCAAGGCACACTTGATGGTAAATTTAGCGACAAAACAGATAACCATTACCCCCAAGCCCACGGTGCTTATGGCCAATACAGCTATTTCAAACCACGAGAAGCGTACAAACTGAAAAAACAGATCGAACGGGAGAAGGCGGAATTGAAGGCTTACTTTGAGGATTCTTTTGATGTGGAGAAGACCAATGGACATTTTAAAGCCGCAACAGCTGCAACAGGAGTCGCCCAGCTTATTGCCCTTGCTCCAGGAATAGGACCTGTATTGACTTCAGTATTTAATCAATCATTGGGGCAAGTTGCTACCCATCTTGGATATAATAATACTAAATTAAAAGACGATTTGGCGAAAATGGGCAGTCAGCGAAATCTGGTCAATACCTATGTTTGGACAATTGAAGGGGGCTTTTATGCTGAATCGACTGAGGTAGCAGAAACACAACAAGAAACTTATGCAGGAGAGTCTAGTTTATCTTTGGGAGGAGCTGGTGGTCTTAAACTAAAAGTAGGAGGTGGAGCTCTCCTAGATGGGAAAACCATGTTTTCCAGCGGCTCCAGCTTCACCCTCTCCAAGTCAAAGACTAAAAAATCAAGTACTTCTTTCGGCTTGGATGTAAGTGTTGATCTGCCTACATCCCCACGTTATAAATATGCCGGTATAGATGGTCGTTCTCTGACCAACAAAGGACTGATCACCCCTGGTACAGTAGATGCCTATCGTTTCATGAGTTTTTACTTAGAACCCAAAGCAAAGAACTTCGTGGACTTGTTTTCCAAGGTCATCGACCCGATATGGCTGGACGAAAGCCCCGACCCGAATGCACAGGCACTGCGCCAGGCAGCTGGTAATATTGACAAGGCCAAGCCTTGCTGGCGCATCATGCACCGGGTGACCTATGTGAGCCGCATCCTGCCGGAATTCCAGCCGGAAGCACCCCCATCCCTGGAAAAATCCATGAGGGTCAAGGGAATTGAAAGCAATTACATGCTCATCAAGAAGTTTGAGCCTTATGTAAAGGACATTTCAAATTCCACGGACTTCTTTAAGAAAGTAGAATCCGTTATTACTGAGCAGATACCTGAATTCTACAATTACAGAGAGCAGATTAAGAATTACCTGGCGCTTTATTTTAATATTGAGTAGGTATAAAAATCAACGGAAGAATATCGGAGGTAAGACGGTAAGCTCGAGCCTCGAAGTCATTAATCAATTTTGCATACATTCAAAAAAATAATTTCAAAATATGGGACTTTATTCACACAATCCAGACAATGATAAGAAAGCCGGTGACGGCTTGGCCCTATCTGAGTGGAATGATCTTCGCAACGCCGTTGCAGGCCATTCTGGTCTACACCTAGCACTCAAAGCCGACGACAACGTGGGCCTCGGGACGGAACTACCACAGACAAAACTGCATGTGGAGGGAGATACCCTCGTTCATGGACAGTTGCTGATAGGCGACCCTGCCAAAGCACTAAACGCAAAAAAAGAATTTGATAAATTAAGCATAAAAGATAATGATTACGCAGTTATTTTCGCTTCAGACCATGGTGAGAAGGATTATGCTTGGATGCGCTTCCATTCCCGCAAGGGCGCAGCACATAATTTGGAGATACAGGTGTCGCCAGAGGGGGCGGATCATCTAGTCTTGAACCCACACGGAGGCAATGTCGGCATCGGCACCGACAACCCGGAGGCGAAGCTGCATGTGGAAGGGGAAGTCAAAGCGGCTAAATTCATTGGCGATGGCTCAGGACTGACAAACCTAAGCGTAGGTCTCACGGGGTTAAATCTGGCTACAGCAAGTGGAAATGTTGGCATCGGGACATCAAGCCCGAAGGCGAAGCTTCATGTGGAAGGAAAGCAGGTATTTATAAAACAAAGCCCCGGTAAAGATTTTATATTACTATGGCCGGATAATAGTGCATTTATAGGAAGATCTGGTAATATGCTGAGATTTGGATTTGCGGATGATCATAAAGCCACAAATTGGAGTGAAAAAATGCGGATCGATAAGAATGGCAATGTTGGCATCGGCACGGATAAGCCAACAGCTAAACTGCATGTAAATGGGGGTCTTCATGTAAATGGGGGTCTTAAAGTACGCAAAGGGAATTGGGAGCATTCCGAAACTTATGAAGTAAAGAAAGATGGAGACTCTGTGAAAATGAATCCCATAAATACACATATACCAATTATAACTAGGATTGAAGGGAATTTTGCAGGAGGCGGTGAAACAGTTTGGATACACCCAGGGAGTGATGGTAATTGGTATCTTAAATGTCGAACTGGTCGTGGAGATATAAGAGGCCAAGCAATTTGTGTTAAATTGCCATATAGTTAGAATTTGAAACCTCTATAAAAAAGGCTTGCTGAGAGCAAGTCATTCAATATGTAAAGTAGAGGATAAGTCTGTAGTAATATAAATAAATATGCCAAACACAAACAAAACCCTCACCCTCCAACTCACCCTGGAGGAAGTCAATAAAATCCTCTCCGCCCTGGGTAACCAGCCCTATGTAGAGGTGTATCCGCTGGTGCAGAAGCTACAGCAGCAGGCGAGAGGTCAGGTTCAGCAAGTGGAAGAAGTGCCTGCTGTAGAGAATGAGGAAGAGCCCCCAAATGCCTAAGCTCACAAAAAACAGGATAAATAAGCTGTTTTCCCACTTTTACGGCTGATGCTTCCATCAATATGATGGAAATGGGCATCGTCCAATGAACAAGGCAACCAAATCCTTCCTGCAACGAATCGAAACTACCTTCCCCACCCTCTCCTGAAGAATGGACAATCAGCAAATCAATGAACTCTTTCTACAAGGGATGATAGAGAATAAGGGAGTAGGCAACAAATAACTTACCCATTTTGGCTCGTTCTTTTTCCTTCTAAAAACCCTTGAAAAAATAACCATAGCCCCACTATTCTTAGTTTTTCAAGCACTTTTACAAGAAAAAATAACTTCGCAAAATTGGGTAGCTTATTTATTGCCTACTCCCTAAATGTAGAATTTCTGTAAAATTCCATCCTTTCCCATATCCGATGCCGATAAAAACCTCATGGGAGTTAACTTTGCGAGAGAGCATGTTTCAATGCCCCGGCTGTCCGTTTTGACGGTTGACAAGTTTATTGTTCACGAAAATTTCCGAGCCATGAAAAAACACTTACTCCTTCTCAGTTTTTCAGTTTTTACATTTTCACTCTTTGCACAGGAGCTTGTCGGCGTTTCCGTGGGCAGCGGTTATTCGGAACAGGCCTATTACAGGTTGTTCGTTGATGCCACCGACAATATAGACAACACTGCCTGGGACATCGCTTTTACTACGATTAGCGATGATGATGCTGGCATTCACGTAAACGAGTCATCTAAAACTGAATTTTCCCCTCCGACTCAGCCGAGCGTTGAATTGTATGCTGCCCCGACAGATGTTTTCGGGGATGCAATCGATCCAAGCGATTTGACCGACCGCCTCTTTAATGATGAAATAAGCTGGAACTATGGCGCTGCCAACAGTGAAAGGGATGAAAACAATCCCGACGATTATGGTTGGGGCTTGTTCGATTCTGGCACGGATGCCATCACCGGCACAAAAGTTTTTGCTATAAAATTGAGAAGCGCTACCTGGAAAAAATTTCAAATCATATCAATGGCTGGTAGTATTTACACAATGAAATATGCCAATCTGGATGGTTCAAATGAAGTGATGACCACCATCGACAAAGCAGATTTCCCCAACGCCAGCCTCGTTTATTTTTCTTTTGAAACCGAGGATTTGTTCGAGGTGATGCCCTGGGATTGGGATTTGGCATTTCAAAGATATGTCACATCGTTAGATGACGGCAATGGTTCTTTCATTGATTTACCTGTTACCGGAGTGCTTTCTGGATATGGCGTACAGGTCGCGGAGGCTGACGAAGTTGACCCTGAAGATGTGGATTTCGTAGATTGGGAAGATTCGCTTAAAATCGATATGGATATAATCGGTCATGATTGGAAAATTTTTAACAATGGCTGGACTTTACAGGACGATCTGGCCTATTTTGTAAAAACGGCCACAGGACATCTTTGGAAAATAATTTTCCTCGATTTTAGCGGCTCAAGTTCCGGCAATATCGTATTCGAAAAGACCGATTTGGGAGGAACTTCCGCTGTCAATGACCCCAACAGCAACATTGCTGGACTTGATGTTTTTCCAAACCCAGTACGCAGTGAAGCTTCTGTCGTGTTTACCCTGAAAAAAGCCGTGAACGATATTCGAATTTCCATTCACAATGTACTCGGACAGGAAGTATGGAGTGGAATGCCAACTGTCGCGCACGAAGGATTAAATGCACTGACAATCAACAAATTGAATATCCAGAGCGGTGCATATTTCCTGTCAATTGAAGTGGACAATGAAATGATCACGCAAAGAATCTGGGTGCAATAATTGGCACTAATAAACCACCATTCATCAAACCTACATGCACAACACCATCATTTTTGATCTCGGCGGCGTCCTGATCGACTGGAATCCCGATTATGTTTTTGATAAAATATTCAATGGCGACGAGAAGCGGAAGAGTCACTTTTTTGAGAATATCTGCACTTCAGACTGGAACGAAAACCAGGATGCCGGATATCCTCTTCAAAAAGCAACAGAAGAAAAATTATTGGAATTCCCAGAATGGGGAACTGAAATAAAAGCCTTTTATGGCCGCTGGAAAGAAATGCTCGGCGGCCCGATTCAGGAGACAGTCGATATATTTCGAAAAATAAAAAATGCGGATTCGCACCGTTTGTACGCACTCACCAATTGGTCAGCGGAAACTTTCCCTATAGCCCTGGAGCGCTTTGATTTTTTACAATGGTTCGAGGGAATTGCAGTTTCGGGCACAGAAAAGACCCGCAAACCATTTCCCGAATTTTACAAAATCCTCTTTGAGCGATATTCGATTGAGCCAACAAAAGCCATTTTTATTGATGACAATGTGAGGAATATAGAAGCTGGCAGGGCATTGGGGCTTACGGGCATCCATTTCCAATCGGCAGAAATGTTGGAGGCAGAATTGAATAGCCTGGGCGTACTCGCTTGAAAGAGGGGTCAGGGGTCAGTTTATCATTCCTGAAAAATCAATTTTTCATTTTTCAAACAGTCCATTGAATTTGGATAATGCCATTTTTTTAAATTCATCTGACCCCTGACTCCTCTTCCCTGACCCCTTCTCCTAATCCTTATAAGTAAAAAAAAACAGCCCGCTGTCGCATCTCGTCAGCAGGCCGTCTAAATCCTGTATAAATAGTCCCAAAGTTTTCACAGCTTAAAAAAAATTCGGAGTCCAAAAGCAAAGAGAGCATGTTGTTAGGGACGTTTTTTGGAATTAAAATCTCTTATTAATCAGCTTTGTAATAACTCATTTCACAATACAAAGAAAAGGATTGTAGACTCCTCGATCCAACCAAGTTATTTTATAAGTCAGTTTTCTAAACTCCAGTTTTAGACGCAAAATAAAAAATGAAAAACGTAGCGTTGAGTAATAACTTGGTTCTTCAACAGACTCTTCAGACATTCTTCGTTTTCCATTCACCATTCTCTTATAAGGTTTACTTTTGCGCTCTTTTTTAGCAAACAAATTTTTGAAATAAATCAGGAAGCAGGGGGGAATTGGTTTAGTGGTGCGCCATTACACCTATACACCGTTAAACCATTATCCCATTGCACCAACTTCTATGAAAAAAATACAATCTGCACTCATCTCAGTTTTTCACAAGGAAGGACTTGAAGACATTGTACTTCAACTGTACAAATTGGGGGTTACCATTTACTCAACCGGTGGCACACAGACCTATATTGAAGGGTTGGGCGTTCCGGTAAATAAAGTCGAGGAGCTTACCTCCTACCCTTCCATTCTGGATGGCCGGGTAAAAACGCTGCACCCAAAAGTATTCGGTGGCATTCTTGCCCGCCGGGAAGATGCGCACCGCTCACAGCTTGAACAATATGAAATTCCGGAAATCGATTTGGTAATCGTCGATCTATATCCTTTTGAGGAGACTGTTTCCAATACCGCCGACGAAGCTTCCATCATTGAAAAAATAGACATTGGCGGCATTTCATTGATCCGCGCCGCTGCCAAAAATTTCAAGGATGTGGCCGTTGTCCCTTCCAAGGAGGAGTATGGAATGCTGGGTAACCTCTTGCAAGAAAAGCAAGGATTTCTTAACCTCGAAAACCGAAAAGAATTGGCCCGTCGGGCATTCAAGGTTTCGTCCAATTACGACGTAGCTATCTTCAATTATTTCAACGAAGGAAGTACCGACCTTTCTTTCAAACACAGCATGCACCAAGCTGAGGTTTTGCGTTATGGCGAAAATCCCCACCAGAGCGGCGTGTTCTTTGGCGATTTTGATAAAATATTCGAAAAGCTGAACGGGAAGGCTATCTCATACAACAACCTCGTGGATATTGATGCAGCTTTGCAAATCATGCGGGAATTCAAAAATGCCGACCCGACCTTTGCCATTTTAAAACATACCAATTCCTGCGGATTGGCCAGCCGCCCGACCCTGCACGGGGCATGGACAGCTGCCCTGGCATGTGACAATGTTTCTGCCTTTGGTGGCATTTTTGTCTGCAACCACACGATCAATATGGAAACTGCGGAAGAGATTGACAAACTGTTTTACGAAGTACTGATCGCCCCTGATTTTGAAACAGATGCATTGGCGTTTTTACAGAAAAAAAAGAAACGTGTTTTGTTGAAAACCAAAGACTACTTTGTAAAACCCCGATCTTTTCGGAGTCTCTTGAACGGGGTAGTCGAACAAGACGCCGATCTGCGAACTGAGGCCAAAGCCGACCTCAAAACAGCCACCAAAATCGCCCCGACAGATGCCCAGGTCAGCGATCTCCTTTTTGCCAACATCGCTGTAAAGCACCTGAAATCAAACGGCATCGCCCTGGTAAAAAACAAACAGCTCATCGGCATGGGCTGCGGCCAACCTTCGAGGGTGGATGCACTGCGGCAGGCCATCGCCAAGGCCAAAGCTTTTGGTTTCAACCTCGACGGAGCAGTGATGGCTTCCGATGCCTTTTTCCCTTTTCCTGATTGTGTTGAAATCGCAGATAACGAGGGCATCAAAGCGGTCGTCCAGCCAGGTGGCTCGATCAAAGACCAGCTGAGTATTGACTATTGCGATGCACACGATATGGCTATGGTCATGACGGGGCATCGACATTTTAAGCATTGACCGTAGTTGGCAGTTGGCTTAGATTCGAGTATATTTGAATAAAATTATTTGTTATGGATATTCAATTGGAGAAAATCAGGATTATGCACAAGTTGGCTGAGGTTGATGAAGAGTGGGTCATAAAAAGCTTCAAAAAGTTACTGGGAATTTCAGATAATACAGATGATGAATTTGTCAAAGAATATGAGGCTAACCTTAAGCCAATGACAAAAGAAGAATTGATTCAGCGATCCGAAGAAGCACTAGAGGATTATAAGTCGGGGCGGTTTATTGATTTGGAAGATTATATTAAATCTCTCGAAACATAAACCGTGAAAGTCAAATTATCCCAAAAAACAGTTGACCGCCTTTCCAATATCGTTAAATATTACCAAAGGAAAGGACTTGAAAAATATGGTTGAAAAGTAAGAGCAAGAATCCTCTCAAAAATTTTGAAGCTAAGAGACTTTCCTCAAATAGGCCCAATAGAAGAAAACATGAAAGACGCCAGATTAGAACATCGTTATCTGGTTGAAGAAGACCATAAGATTATTTACGTTTTCTTTGATGACCATGTATTAGTTACAGACATTTTCGATACAAGACAGGATCCAAGTAAAATGTAATTTAAAAGTAGATAAATGAAAGCAGTAAAACAGCCATTGACCAATCTTCAACTTGAACTTCTTAAACTTTTTGCACGGGATTTACCTGAGCAGGATTTGATAGCCATCCGGCAAATGTTGATTCAATATTTTGCAAAAGAATCAATGGATTTAGCAGACTACGCTTGGAAAAAAAAGGGATGGAACAAAGCGGATGAAGAGCACTTTTTAAATGAACATTTCAGAACTTCATATCCCAAGAAGTGAAAATCTGAAATAAGAATAAGAGCATGTCCATCTACGATCAATACGAAACCGTTATTGGCCTCGAAATCCACCTCCAGCTTTCTACCCAGAGCAAAGCCTTCTGTGGAGACGATGTGACCTTTGGTGGTGAACCCAATACCCATGTAAGTGCCATTTCATTGGGCCATCCTGGCACGCTTCCAAAATTGAACAAGAAGCAGGTGGAATATGCCGTTCGGCTCGGCCTTGCATTGGACAGTAAGATCAATTTGCGGAACTGCTTTGACCGTAAAAATTACTTCTACCTCGACCTGCCAAAAGGATACCAGATCACTCAGGACAAATACCCTGTAACCGTTGGCGGCGGCCTTGAAATAAGGGTAGATGGGGAAAAAAAATACATCCGCTTGCACCATATCCACATGGAGGAGGACGCCGGAAAATCGATCCACGATGTTGATCCTGCTCATTCACTGATCGACCTAAACCGCGCCGGCACACCCCTACTCGAAATAGTGACCGAGCCAGACCTACGCTCCGGCGAAGAAGTGGATGCTTTCATGACGGCGATGCGCCAACTGGCTCGCTACCTCGATATTTCGGACGGCAACATGCAGGAAGGTTCGATGCGATGTGACGTGAATGTTTCAGTAATGAAAAAAGGAGAAACCAAATATGGAGAACGCTGCGAAGTCAAAAACGTCAACTCCATGAAATTTGCCCGGCAGGCGATTGCTTACGAAACCAAACGACAGATTGATTTGATAGAAAGCGGAGGTGAAGTCACCCGGACAACCCTCAATTTCAATCCTGTCACGGGCGTCACCACCCCGATGCGGGACAAGGAAAGCGCCCACGACTATCGTTATTTTCCCGATCCTGACCTCCCTCCTGTTGTTTTGACGGAAAAAGAAGTGACAGCCATAAAAGCAGCGCTCCCGCCTTTGCCAAATGAGCTTTTCCAAAAATTCACCACTGAATTTGCACTGCCAGAATATGATGCGGCGTTGTTGACCACTGAGAAAGACACGGCTTTGTTTTTTATTGATTTGGCTGGAAAAACTCCCCATTTTAAAGCTGCTGCCAACCTGATCATTAATCGAATCAGCCCTTACTTGTCAGAAAAAAATATTGCCCTCAAAGATTTTTCAGTCCCCACCAATCAATTGGCCGATTTCATCCAGCTTATTGCAGACGGTAAAGTAACTGCCTCCATCGCCTATCAACGGCTTTTCCCAGAACTGGTAAAAAACCCTGGAAAATCCCCGCTCGATTTGGCCACTTCCCTCAACCTGATCCAAAGTGACGACGAAGATTTTTTGGAAAAAATAATAGAAGATATTTTGGCTAAAAACCCCGATAAAGTAAAAGCCTATCAAAATGGCAAAAAAGGCTTGATCGGTTTTTTTATGGGGCAAGTAATGCGTGAATCAAAAGGGAAGGCCGAGCCAAAAGCAACAAATGCTTTGATTTTGAAGAAGTTGATTTGTTAGAATCTGTACTTGATCTCTTCTTTTATTCCCCCCATAAACTTTCTGTTATGCTAATTCGTTGTACTTTTACATAAAATTTTCAGTCATGAGAAATGGTCAATCGAATACCGATGCTTTCTTCTTGGGTTTCTTAGCTGTTCTTGTAGGATTTGGGGTTTCGTACCTTATAGATGAGCAGTTAAAAAGGCATGGAAGGATACAAGGCTTAAGAAAACAATTAGATACCGGGCCTGTTAATGATTTTTCAAACATCCAAAATGATTGGTCTAATATCCGAAATGATGTTCAAAAAGCATACAAAAAACTTCAACTAGAGCAACTCAACGAAACCATCTAAAAGACGTACTTCTTCCTCTACTCAACAGGTAACGGTTTCGAAGCAAGAAATTTACTCAGGCCCATTACCTAAACCTGAAACATTAGCCCAATACGAACAAATTAAACCTGGGTTTGCAGAGCGTCTGATCGTCATGGCTGAAAAAGAACAAGAAGAAAGACACAAAAATCAAAAATCCCTCATACAAATTGAACAAGATAACCACGTCGCATTTAACCTTAATATTAAACGTGGGCAAACACTCGCTTTAGTAGCTGTTTTTGCTATGATTGGTTATTGTAGCTATCTCGCCTACTTAGGGGACATTCCCGCCTCAGCTGATGCTGCAAAATGGATAATAATTGGTCTTGCTGCTGTATTTATCACAGGCAGATTTGCCTCACAACTAAAAAAGAAAGATTTAGAATCTAAAGGGTAGCCAGTATCATTTTTGTTATTTCTTTTGACAAAAAAACGGAAAAGCAGTTCCCATTCTTATTATTCTCAGCAGCAACACTTTTCGAAAAAGCGTCGCTCCTTGTACCGGTTTTTATTTAAATTATCTTTACCTTGGGTGATAAATTCTGGTTCCTTGAATCATGCCATAATCAATACAACATGAAGTTATTTTCAAGAATAATTCTATTTTTTCTTTTATTATATTTTTCTAATATATTAAGCGCCCAACATTTTATCGAATACCAAGACTCCGCAAATATTGACCATATTTTTGATCACACCGGCTTTTTGGGTGGGGGTGCAGTCTTTTTTGATTACGACAACGATAGCGACGACGACCTCTATATTACTGCTGGAAATGAGCGGGACCATTTTTATGAAAACAATGGCGACGGCACATTTATATACAAAAGTATAGGTGCTGGTTTTTTGGTCACTAAATTATATTACACCACTGGCGTGATTGCTGGGGACATCGACAACGACGGGTTCAAAGATTTATTCGTCACCACCTGGTTTTCTGATTTTGGACCTCTGGGTAAAAACCTTCTGTACAAAAACAATGGAGATGGAACTTTTACGGAAATATGGAATCAACAAGAAGAAAAAGATAACACCCAGGCAATGGGTGCCACATTTATTGATTACGACCTCGATGGATTATTGGACATTTACGTGGCCAGTTATGTTGACGAAACAGGGTTCATCCATGATGATAACAACAACATAATTGGGTTCGACCATACTTGTTATAAAAACACGCTTTATCACAATATTGGTAATGGCGAATTTGAAGAAAAGTCGTTTTCACTTAATATAATTGATGATGGTTGCGCATTGGCCACAACGGCCACTGACTTCGACATGGACGGAGATATGGATATTTATGTAGCCAACGATTTTGGAGAGTTTGTAAAACCTAATCAACTCTATCAATACAATGCTGAAAATGGTTTTTACTGGGGTGTTGGTTCTGAATATAATGCGGATGAGAGCATGTACGGCATGGGCATCGCTGTCGGTGACATTGACAACGATCTTGACCTCGATTACTATGTTACCAATTTTGGGAAAAACGCCATGCTCAGGAACGACGGCAACGTATTCACAAACATTTCTGATCCGAGCGGCACAGGAGATGAATATATTACTGGAGACAGCTTGTTTGCCATTGGATGGGGCACCGCGTTTTTGGACGTTGACAACGACACCGATCTCGATTTATATATTGGAAACGGATTCGTCCCCAGCCCGAGTTTTTTGCCTTCCTATCTTTTTCAAAATGATAAATTATTTCTGAACGACGGCAATGCTTCTTTTGAAGATGTCGGTCTCGACTTTGGTATTGAGAATAAATACGCCACGAGAGGTGTTTCGTATTCAGATTACGACAATGACGGCGACCTGGATATTTTGGCGGTGGTGGAAAATATCCCAGTGACCAACTTACAATGGGCAACCCTCCTTTATAATAACCAATATGGCAATCAGAAAAATTGGTTTCAGGTAACATTGGAAGGAGTGAAAGTCAATAGGGATGCATATGGGTCAAAATTGTATTTATATGCCGGCAATAAAGTTTGGTTACAGGAAATCAGTGGAGGATCAAGCCATGCGTCACAACCATCTTCAAGAGCACATTTTGGATTGGATGACCTTACCCATATAGATAGCCTTAATATTGTATGGACTGGCGGCGAGCATTCACAAACATTATACGATCTCGGCATTAACCAACATATTTATGTAGTTGAGGATACCGCTTTAATAAATAGTACTTCTAATATATTTAAACCCACTCTTAATATTTCTATTTCGCCGAACCCCGTCAATCAATTTGTTGACATCGAGTTTGACGTATTACCCCTTTTAAAAAATGGGAAAATGGAAATATTTAATTTATACGGAAAGTTAAAAAGGGAAATTATTATTGATAGTTTATCAAACAAAATACAAATAAACACAAGCCACTTAAACAATGGCATTTATTTTATTTCAGCAAATATGGATGGATATATTTTTACTGAAAAAATAATTGTCAATCATGGATGAAAATAAAATGTGGATATTCATTCCTATTTATTTCCTTACCGTACACTTTTAATTATGACCTCGTTAGAGGTCTAATAACTTGCCTGACGGCAGTCAGGTGGGTAGAAAAAAAATGAAACAAGCACTTGTTCGTGCCGTCAGGTACGCAACGTTGCGTACCTGACGGCACGAAACCCATACATTTCTAATATTTACCTACCTACCTGACTGCCGTCAGGCAAGTCATTTGACCCCTCTGGGGTCAGTTTAAAAGAGTGTACGGTAGAGAACTGTTTATCTGGAAATAATTATTTTTTGAATTTCACCAGAAATATTTTCTTTAAAAAAATAAATGCCAGATGGCCACGATGATACATCCAATATGGTTTTACTTCCAATATAATGGTTCTTAAAAATCATTTTTCCATAATTATTAAAAACCTCCAAATCAATTGCCCCACGTCCTGCCATTTCCAAATGAATATATTCAACCACAGGATTAGGAAAAATATTTAATTCACTTATTTCAACAATTTCTTCCTCATTGGTAACCATACACGCCGAGGTGTTTGGCTCCAATTCAATAAAACCAATTGGACTTAAATCCTTTCCCGTAAAGCCAGAAAAATATTCAGGGTAGCGTTCGCACTGAAAAGTAAAATTATCACTGACCTCAAGCTCAAAACCTTGTGGCACTGGAAAGCCATTTTTCAATGGTGTTATATATTGCCAGGCTACCTCGCCCTCTGGCGTCAGTTCAAACATAAACCCCTGCTGGGCAGCACACATTACGATGTGCCCATCACCTATTATCTGTATGCTCGAACCTGTTCCTGAAAAATTCTTGCTCAAGTCAGGGTGGGAAATGTTTTCGGTGAAATCGCCTGGGAGATAAACCCCATCATCCGATAAATAAGCAGCAGTATTTTCGTTCCAAACGGGCTCGATAATTTGTCCGAGTGAGAAGGAATTGTCAATAAAATTATTGTACAGCACAATTTTCCCAAAATGTTCATACCCTGGATCAACAAAATCGTCAATCCATTGTGCATCATGTTGGAAGAATAATCTGCGGTCTTCTGTCTCTCCTTTATTATAGGCTTTGGGGTTGCCCCATCTGTACAACAGGTCACCACCCTTGCCACTATTCCCGCCTGTATGTCCAATAGCCTCGGCAGTTGTGGTACTGTGGTCAATGATCCATATTTCATTGAAATTCCGGACACTTAATAAAACCTGGTCTTTTACAGGATCGTAATCAATGGCATTGCTGTGCATCCAATCTGCTCGGCCCCCCGAGTATTCATTATAATTAATATCTATCAAATCAGGGTGGTCAGCGACCATACCATAATTGGCTTTTGTGGAATCAAGATCCTGCACCAAATGATCCCATGCGTGCCATTCCCAAACTGTGTCGCTGGTCACAGGATTTAATTCACGGATATAATCCGGCCAATAGGCAACTTGATTGTTAGCAGCAGAATCAAAACCATTTTCGAGCATTTCTTCAAAACCGATATTCTCCCAAGCTATCAACAACACATTTCCATTTTCCATATAATGCACATCGTGGTGCTGCCTGTTCAATGAGTCTGCCAGAACATAACACCACAATGATTCATTCTCCCAATTCAGGATTTCAACTACCCCTCCGCTGCCCCCTGCCCCAAAAGAGGGTTCTGTGATTTTTTCAAGATCAAGCGTACTTCTCAACAGGTTTCCGTTTTCCAAAAGATATGCAGTCTTGCCTGGCCTGTTTTCCGGGCTATCTTCCCAAGTGTGTACTATCTCGCCACATTCATTAATCAAAAAAACATTTGATTGCCTTTCAGGGTAGATCAAATTATAACCACCAATGCTTTCATCATTATTTAAAGAAATAAGACCGACCGTATTTTGGGAAAACAAAATAGAAGTAAATAAATATTGCAGTGATACGATGACAATAGTCAGCTTTTTCATACAGAAATCAGTAATGACAAAAAAATAGGCCCTCTTTTCAGAGGGCCTATATCTTTCATTATTATTGGTATATAATAAAAAGATTTTATTTCAATGCAGGCCAGGGAGTACCGTCTGTTCTTGTAATAGAAGCGACACCACCTTCACCGTAGTCATTGATCCAATCGATAATTAAGTTACTACCATTAACAGTAATGCTATTAAACGAATATACCTCGCCCCATTGGCTTGAGCCTGACCAAGATAATTTATTACAAGCATCAACTAACTGAACATTTCCGTTTCCAGCACCATCGTTTGGCATACTACCTTGATTACTGGCATCGCATGGATCATAACTCCAGCCACCAAAATAGGCACCCATAGAAGCATCCAAAAATTCAATGTCACAACCACCGCCAGTAGTATAGATATCGTAAACTCCATCACCTACTTGCTCAAAACGAATAGTTCCAGTAGTTACGACACCTATATTCCAAGGCGCAGTACCTGCAGATGTCGCAGTTAAATCATATACGCCATCTAATGAAGAAACGCAAAGCAATGGCTTCTGGAATCGGAAGACACCGTCAAAGCCATTGTTGCCCTGTAAGGAAGAACCTGAGTTGTCAGGACCGAATTCGCTGCCGTTGTTCATCACGATGATGCCATCAAAAATGAGGTCATCCCCACCGTTCATATCATCAATGGTCAATCCCAAAGCAGCTATGGCTTCGTTCATTGAAAACGCATAAGATGCATTGGGCAATCCCGAAGTAGGATCGGTACCGAATGAAGAAGCTGGTGTGGACAACAACAATACTTTGTCAGTCACAGTCCCAGCTACATTGTCCCGGTGCCATACATACCAATCGTGGGAGGCGATGTTATTACCGTTGTTTTCATCAAAAAACTCCACAGAAAATGCAAAGGCAGAGCCATCTGGATCGGTAAAGAAGAACGTACCTCCATCATCGGTCAACTTCCGGGCAAAAGCGCCATGCTCAAGCTCATCGAAAGTTACGAAGGGCAGTGGTTCATCGGCACAAGAAGTGACAAACAGACCACATACCGCAATTAGAAATAGTTGCTTTATAAATTTCATTATAAATTAATTTTTATTTTAAAAATCATAAATACCTGCTGGGTTAGTGTCCCAGAATACCTGCTCAGTAATAGCACGCTGGCTTGCGTTGGCATTCAAGTTCACATAATCCGCTGGATAGAACATCAACCTTGGGAAGTCGCCTGCACTAGGATCCCTTGTTGGTTGCATGTTTGTTGGCATACCAGTCCTTCTGTAAAAGTTGTATGCTTCAACACCATTGCCCCAAAGTGCGATATGGTATTCTTTCAGAATAACATTCAAACGATCATCCTCAGTAGCTGCAGCGTCGTACATACTCATCACGAGATCGATATAAGCATCAATATCTGTTTGGGCATCACCCTGAGAAGGAGCTGTTGCTTGAAGGCCGGCAAAAGAATAAACTTTAGCCATAGACTTCTCAATACCACTCTGAAGGTAAGCTTTAGGATCGCCAGTTGTTCCCAATGTCAATGCAGATTCAGCTAACATGAAATCAACAAAAGAAGAAAGCATGATTGGAGCAATACCTTGTCCGCCTGCGCCATCAGTTCCACTGTTTTTCACATTCGTACCTTCTCCAGCATCATATTTTCCACCCGCTGGGTAGAGGCCATAAGCACATCTCCTGTCTCCATCTGGAGGAATGCCATCATTGTTACCGTGATCACGACCCCAAAGACCATCTTCACTACCAACACACCATGGATATGGGCCAGTGTAGTGAATAGGGCGGGGAATGGTCCAACAATCCAATGTAAATGCATCAATCTCTGATGGATGCGTCAAATCCTGACGGTAGAAATAAAACCTTGTACGAGGATCCCGTATCCCTTTTTCAGCGTCCAATGACCACATGAAATAGTTTGACAGGTACTCATTGTCAGACGATTCATAAAAGTTCGCATAAAACGGAGACCTTGAGTCAGGGAAGCTACGGTTAGTACCATACTGGAATTGGAAATCACCACTGGCATCTGCAATCACATTGCCGATCAAGGCATTGATCTCAGAAGTTGGGTTATTCACCAAGCGAGTAGTCATGTACCACTTGAGCTTCATGGTGTTGGCAGCCGCCGTCCATTTGGCGTTATCACCTCCATAAAAGAGGTCATTGGAGCCAATGTTAGGTCCAGGTGTGCCAAAATCTTTAATGGCCTCATCCAATAATGCCAGTGCGATGTCGTAAATACCTTTTTGGTCATCAGCTATAGGGCTAGGTATTTCCACACCTTTGCCAGCTTCAGAGAAAGGTACATTACCAAAAAGGTCAACCAATGTCATCAAAATGTATGCTTTCATCACTTTGGACGCCCCTGCATAAGTCGGAAGATCTTCTTGCGTATTTGCAATCAAACCGTCCAAATCAGGAAGCAGGTCAGAATAGGCCCTGTTCCAAAGGAAATTGTACGTAGTAGGCGCATATGCATTATTGTAAGTATTCCCTCCAGTCATTGCATTCATCCTTACCGGACGCATGGTATTGAAGCTGGCATTAAAGAAGAAATCTTTAAAATCCAGTTGGATGGAATTAAAAATAAAGGCTGTCTCGGCATTCTCAGGTGATACACCATTTGGGTTGTCCAAATGATCGAGTTCAGTGAGTTCACATGAAGAGAACGCAACCAAGACCGCTACTGCTAAATATTTAAAAATATGTTTCATTTTCTAGGTTTTATTATTTTAGAAAGTGAATAACAAAGTACCTCCAAATTTCTTGGAAGTAGGCCCTGTCACAAAATCAAATCCTCTACCGTTACCTACGCCGAGGCTCAATACTTCTGGATCGAAGTTGATGCTATCAGGGAAGTTAACAGCGTCGTACCAAAGGTTTTGGCCGGAAAAAGTCAGGCTGACAGCACCAAAAGGTGTGTTGTCCAACATCGTCCGTGGGAAATCATAAGACAATGAAATTTCCCTCAACCTTATAGTAGTGGCATCAAACATCCTGTTTTCATCATAAAATACACCAGTACTTTCCCAGTAATAATCATTGGCCGTATTCTGGACAGTATTTGGAGCCAATGTGCCATCAGGTTGCTCGATCAAACCTTGAGCAACAACAGGTACAAAACGGTCAAAACCAGTTTCACCTGCAATACCACGGCCTGTCAGCGTAGATGCTGTAGAACCCCAGATGTCGCCACCTTGTTGCCAATCGAATTGGAAACGGAAAGTCACGCCTTTATAAGAAATGGCATTGATGAAGCTCATGTTGAAATCTGGGTTAGGATCACCAATAATACCTTGCTCAGGATCTTGTTGGAACAATCCGTTACTACCCAGAATTGGAAGGCCAGAAGCTTCATCCCTTAATACCCTAGTCCCTTCGATCACACCGTAAGGCTGACCCGGGATACCAAAGTTGCCAAGGAAGGTAAGTCCGTCAATGAGTACTTTGTCAATACCATCAGCAATGGAAATGATTTCACTGTTGTTCTTGGTGAAGTTCATGGTGAAATCCCAGTAGAAATCTTTAGTCTTGACAGGGACGAGGTTCACGCCCAACTCAATACCTTCGTTTTCAAGTTCAGCAGAGTTGACCGTGGAATTGGAGAAACCAGTTGATGGATCCAATTCTAGGTCGATGATCAAGTCTGTGGATTCTTTATGATAGAGGGAAAGGTCAATTCCTACCCTATTATTCAGGAATCTTCCCTCAACACCCAATTCGAATTCATTATGTCTTTCAGGCTCCAAGTTTGGATTACCAAACCTGTTGTCGATTGTATTGGTGTTCAATACGGTACCGCCCAAAGTAACAAATTCATTTGCTCCGACACCCAGTACATTCCTGGTCTGATAAGGATCAGGATAACCAGCAGAGCTTCCAAACCCAAAACGGAGTTTCAGATAGTTGATGTTAGTGTTGCCCTGAAGGGCTGGAATGGCATCGGTAGCGATGAATGCAACACTAGCAGATGGGTAAACGACCGATCTGTTGTCTTCTTCCAAAGTTGAAGTCCAGTCATTCCTTGCTTGTACGTTGAAGTAAAGGAAGTTTTTGTACCCCGCAGAGAAAGTAGCAAATGCACCAATGTTGTTTTCAATCCTCGTCTCGGAGAAGTTGACGTGAGTAATGAAGTTTTCGTGCGTTTGCAGTCCAAAAACAAATTGCTCTGTACTACCAGTATTTACAGTTTCACGTGATTCCCTTCTCAGGTTCACACCAACAACGCCATCCAATGACCAATCTTCATTAAGATCAACTGTATAACTGAGCATTCCTGTTTGATCCGTAATCAAGTTCAACCTTTCTGAGGTTCTCAAGGCACCATCAGGTATTTGAGACCCGCCCTTATTGATCGAATATTTTTGATTTTGCGTGTAGGTATCAAGACCCAAACGATAAGTAGCGTTAAAGTGATCACCAAGGCTGTAATTCAAACTCATCGTACCAAAAAACCGTCTGATCTTTTCACCGTCATTGATGTTTTCTGATGTCCAACGTGGATTTTGGATTCCATTGTTGGAGCGGTAGTAAACAGATGAATTGTCAATCGGATTGATGTACGGCCAGCCAAAAAGATCATGGCTGATAGGATTGTACAGTACATTCGCGAACAAAGATGCACCCTCATCGCCAACGGTCGGGTTGGAACTGAAGATAGGTGCAGCCGGAGGACTGTTTCTATTAGAACTTGTGTAGTTGAAGGTCGAGCTTAATTTCAAGCCATTGGACAACTTAGTGCTGAGACCCATTCCAAAATTATGTCTTTCGTAGTTGTTGTTTGGAACAAAACCTTCGTCATTAATGAATCCATAATTGAAATTAATGGAAGTTCCGTCCGAAATCCTGTTGGCAATACTAAGGGAAGTTTGGTTTACCAAGCCAGTACCAAAAAATTCATCCAATGAATTCTGAGCTTCCCATGGAATCCTGGTACCATTCAGGTCAGGGAATGCATCAGCAAAATTGGTAAAAGAATAAGGGTGGACGATGGTACCGTTGGCATCCAGTTCATAACGGCCACCATTAGTGATACCGTTCACATGGCTTGCGAACACTTCGCCATTAGTGCCGCTAAAAGGAGCACCCCAGTTACTGAATGCGTTGGAGGCATCGTTCTGCCATCCGTTTCCATAGTTCTTTTGCGTATCAGGAACACCGCCTACCTTAGTTGCAAACAAGGACTGGCTAACGGTGATTTCCATTTTCTTATCCAAATTTCCAACATCACCACCTTTAGTGGTCACCAAAACGACACCATTACGGCCTGCTTCACCGTAAAGCACGGTGGCGCTCAAACCTTTTAGGATACTGATTTCAGCAATGTTGTTTGGATCAAGGTCGAGGAAACGGGAAGAAGCAGTCGCTCCACCGTTCGCAAAACCCCTGTCAGAGTCAGTATCGGCACCGAATGGCACCCCATCCACGACAAACAAAGGTTGGTTGTTACCAGTGATAGAGGAATAACCCCTAATGATAACATTCGTACCTGAACCGGAAAGACCAGAGGTGGAAGTAATATCCACACCAGGTACTTTACCACGTAAAATACGTCCAACATCAGCTTCTGGCTTCAGTTGCACGTCTTTTGAACCGATCGTCGTTACGGCGTAACCCAAAGCCTTTTTCTCCTTGCGGATACCAAGACCGGTCACAACGACCTCAGAAAGTTGCTCAGCTGATTCGGACATCGTAAGGTCAATCAAATTGGATACACCCAATGTGATTTCTTGCGTACCAAAACCAGTGTAGCTGAAAATGAGCGTAGTTGCTCCGTCGGGCACTCTAAGCGAGTAAGTCCCATCAATGTCAGTAACCGTTCCGGTGGAAGTGCCCTTTGCGAGGATGGATACCCCAATCAAAGTTTCACCCGCATCGTCGACAACGGTTCCTGTAACGTTACGCTGTGCGACCATAGAGGATACGCCGAACAACGCTAGCACGAGGACTAGTGAGAGTTTTTTCATACTAATTCAATTTTGATTAATTAATAAAAAAATATTTGCTCGTTAGCAAATCTATAGTTTGCTGCTAAAAAAGCAGAGACCATATTAACTTTTACTTAACATCTAAAAAATAACGTTTATGGGGCAGAAATGTGGCGTTGGTAGATAAAATTATACTTTTTGTACTGCGGATATGCTCTCTTACACAAAAAAATACTGGTTAAACGAACAGTAAAAAATTTTGGAATGGGTAAGATAAAATGCAACTGGGATAACTTCAATATTCAATTTTGTGAGTTTGCAATTCAAATATCGCCCGCTAAGGTAAGATTCTTTTTGAAAGCTGCTCTTGTTAACTAGTTTTTTGAAGAAATTCATGCAAGAGATGGTGGCAAACATATCATCATCAAAGTCGAAATCCGCTGACAATACTTGCTGGCTTGAAAAAGGTTAGGTAAGTTGGCCGCCGGTTTTCATTTGCAACAGATTCGATTTGGAAATTAGAAATTGCGAAATTTAGAAATTTTCAAAGTGCATCCTTGATTCCTCCTGAAATTTCCAGCTTCTAATTTCCGAATTTCCCTCTTCCCACATGTTTAAAAAATTAAAAAACATAGGCCCGGGCGCAATGGTAGCAGCAGCTTTCATTGGCCCAGGCACTGTTACTACTGCCACCATCGCAGGCGCCAGTTATGGGTACACGCTCTTATGGGCCATCCTCTTTTCTATTTTGGCTACCTTGCTATTACAGGAAATGTCGGCCCGGCTCGGCGTAATGGGAGGTATCGGTGTAGGTGAGGCTATTCGCAAAAAAATTGGCAACAAAACATTGAAGATATTAGCATCTTGTCTTGTCATCGGAGCCATTTTGATAGGAAACGCAGCATACGAAGCTGGCAATATTACTGGCGCTGTGCTGGGTTTCGATAGTTATGCAAGTCAATGGGCCGGGTTTCCAATCAACCCTTTGGTACTAGTCATTGGACTCGCAGCCTTCTTACTGCTTTTTATCGGAAAATACCGCTTGATCGAACGCTCGCTGGTGGTTATGGTCTGCGTAATGGGATTGGTGTTCGTGGTCTCAGCCATATTGCTCAAACCTAATATTATCGAAATATTAAAAGGCCTATTCCTCCCATCTTTGCCAGATAATTCCTTGCTTATGGTGGTCGGCTTGATCGGAACGACGGTGGTGCCGTACAACCTTTTTCTGCACGCCTCCTCCGTCACCAAAAGGTGGTCAGGGGCAGCAGACCTGCCAACTGCGCGCTGGGACACGTTGATCTCTGTAGTTTTGGGGGGCATCATTACCATGGCCATACTCATCACTTCTTCCACAGCTTTTGCTGGCCAAGATAAAGTGGTGAGCAGTGCCTCCGACCTGGCAGGACAGTTGACACCGATATTGGGAAACGGGGCAAGTATATTCATTGCATTGGGTTTCTTAGCTGCAGGATTGTCTTCTTCCGTAACGGCCCCATTGGCCGCTGCATTCGCCACTTCTGAAATTTTGGGTTGGGAACGCAATTTGAAAGGAAATAAATTCAGATGGGTATGGATGTCCGTTTTGTTCGCTGGGGTCATTTTTTCATCACTTGGTTTTAAGCCCACCCTAGTCATCCTGTTCGCCCAAGTTGCCAATGGCTTGCTGTTGCCAATCATTGCCTCGTTCATGCTCTGGATTGCCAACGATCAAAAAATAATGGGGGATTACGCCAATTCAAGGTTTGTCAATTTTTTGGGAATCTTGGTCATTTTGATAACTATTGTGCTGGGTGCAAAAGGTATCTTTTCAGCGATAACGTAGTGCGAATCTCCAGATTCGCATGTAAGTTTATATGCGGATCTGGAGATCCGCACTACTTCAATTCAAAAAATGTCTGCATTTCAAATAGATATAAACTGCGACATGGGCGAAAGCTACGGGCAGTTCAAAGTGGGCAATGACAAAACCCTTTTCCCGTACATTACCTCTTGCAACATAGCCTGTGGCTTCCACGGAGGCGATCCGATGCACATCGAAAACACGATCAAAAATGCAATGCAGCATGGCGTTCAAATTGGTGCTCACCCTTCGTACCCAGACCTCGCCGGCTTTGGGCGACGTAAAATGAAGTTGGAAAAAACAGAATTGAAAGCTATTTTAAAATACCAGATCGCAGCACTGAAAGGGATGACCGAAAGCCTTGGCGGGCAATTGAAATACGTAAAGCCCCACGGCGCATTGTACAACGCCGCCGCCACTGATGCATTAGAAACGATGACCATTATCGAGGCCATGCAGGAAATTGATGAGGCGCTTATCCTGATGGGGCTGGCAGGTAGCACAACTGAAAAAATTGCAGAAAAAGTGAATGTCCCGTTCATAGCTGAAGCATTTGCCGATCGGCAATATACGGCAAGCGGGCAATTGATGTCGAGGACTAATGAAGGCTCGGTCATCCATGATCCAGCGCTGGCAGAAGCACAAGTTTTATCTATTGTTTTAAATAAGAAAGTAATTAGCGATGCAGGAACGGATGTCCCCGTAAATGCCCAAAGCATCTGCATTCACGGCGACAATCCTGCTGCGGTTTCCATTTTACAGGCCCTTGAAAAAGCTTTTGACCTAAACAATATTGAGAAAAAAAGTTTTTGAAAACAATGACCTTCCACCCATTTGGCGACAGTGCCCTGCTCATCAATTTTGAACAAAAAATAGATGAAGTAATCAATGCGAGAGTGATTGCGTTGGCGGAGGCCATTGAGGCCGCCCCAATTTTGGAGGCCACTTTTATCACCCCTGCATATTGCTCATTGGCAGTTGGTTACGATCCACTTAAGATCGGTTTTGAGGATTTTAGTAAAAAAATAAAATCACTCACCCCAACCGATCCCAGCCATTTCGCAACTAAAAAAGATAGGGTATTGGAAATCCCGGTTTATTACTCCGAACCCCACTGCCTCGACATGTCCGAGGTTATGCAACAGACTGGACTTTTGGCCCCCGAAATCATTGAATGGCACACCTCGGTTGAGTATCGGGTTTATATGATGGGATTCCTGCCAGGCTTTGTTTATCTGGGCAGCTTGCCCAAACAAATTTATTGTTCTCGAAAAACAACTCCCCGGTTGAAAGTGCCTGCCCAGTCAGTCGGATTGGCAGGTCAGCAGACTGGAATTTACCCTTCAGAAGCACCAGGTGGCTGGCAGATTATTGGCCGCACCCCCCAGAAAATATTTGACAGTGGAAAGCAAAACCCTTTCTATTTTATGACGGGAGATATAGTCAAATTTTACGCGGTATAAACAGCAAGGTTCAGGGCAG
The DNA here is from genome assembly GCA_029263015.1 of Saprospiraceae bacterium. Taxonomy (GTDB): domain Bacteria; phylum Bacteroidota; class Bacteroidia; order Chitinophagales; family Saprospiraceae; genus UBA6168. The sequence continues at coordinate 59,325 of JAJCYI010000013.1, forward strand.
GAACGCCCCTTGCTCAAATCAGAAGTATAGGTTCAAAAAGGGCAGAATCAACGCCTCAAACTTCAGATGTTGAAGTAAGTACGAGGTCGAAAATTCTGCCCAATGCAAACATATAAAAATATTCGCAAAAAATTAGAAGCTAAGGGAATGACCAAAGCATTACCATGACTAAAACCACAACATTTCATTTCAAAAAGATAGGCCTGCTGACACAGGTGCAGGACATGGGACGCATTGGTTATCAAGCATTTGGCGTCCCTGTGGGCGGTGCAATGGACAAGGCTTCCGCCCAAACGGCCAACTGGATAGTGGGCAACCCACCCAATAATCCAGTGTTGGAAATAACGCTTTTGGGGCCACAAATTGAAATAAAAGGGAATGGCCAAATTGCCATTACAGGTGCAGATCTGTCACCTCAAATTGACGGTAAATCAATGCCGATGTTCGAAACGGTTCAAGTCTCCAGCACTTCCGTTTTATCATTTGGAAAAATAAAAAATGGCTGCCGAGCCTACCTCGCCATCCGGGGGGATTGGATAGTGAAAAAATGGCTGGGCAGTTGCAGTGCTTCTTCAAACAACAGCGCGGGACTTACTCCCGACAGTAACTTTCAAAAAGGGAGCATTTTGACCGTAAAAACCAAACTTCCAATTCCTAAAAGGACTTTGCCAGCCGAAGTCTGCCCTGTCCATTCTGACCTTTGTAAGGTGCGGATGGTGGAAGGGCCAGAGTTTGAAAAATTTTCTGCCCGGATGGTGGGATTTTTTTTCAGCAGGAGCTACAAAGTCACCCCCGACTCGAACAGGATGGGCTACCGCCTCAACGCAGAAGTTGTTGATTTTAAACCAGATAGGGAAATTATTTCATCAGCGACCATTCCAGGGACGATCCAGATCACCAATGCCGGGCAACCTATCATTTTGATGGCCGACGCCCAGACTACAGGTGGGTATTTGCGCCTGGCAAATGTCATTTCCGCTGACATGGACAAGTTGGCACAGGTGAAGCCGGGGGATGAAATCTGGTTTTCGCTAGTGAGTTTGGAGGAGGCGGGGTTGGCTTTTAGCCCATAAGACCTGACAGGTTGTTCTTTTTATATGTGTAGGGAAGGAAATGTTTCCTTCCCTACACATATAAAAAGAACAACCTGTCAGGTCTTGCCTACTGCAACTGCCGCAAATACATTTGGATCGTATTCCCCAACCCATAATAAAGTGCATCGGCGACGAGCGCATGGCCGATGGACACTTCCAACAGGCCAGGAATATTTTCTTTAAAAAAACGGAGGTTGTCGAGATTGAGGTCGTGTCCAGCATTTATTCCGATGCCGATTTCGATTGCCAGCACGGCACATTTATTAAATGGCGCAACGGCCTTTTCCCTGTCTGTTGTATATTTTTCGGCAAATGGTCCAGTGTAAAATTCGATGCGGTCTGCCCCGACTTTTTTTGCACCTTCCATGTGCTCTTCCTCTGCATCCACAAAAATGGAAACCCGGATTCCTGCCGATTTGAATTTGCCGATTACATCGGTCAGGAAATCAGCATGCTCCACCGTATTCCACCCATGATCGGAAGTCAATTGGCCAGGCGAATCGGGTACAAGTGTGACCTGATCGGGATTGTTTTCCAGCACCAGTTCAATGAATTTTGGGGTGGGTTTACCTTCAATATTGAATTCGGTGGTAACGAGCTTTTTCAGCATAGGTACATCGGAATACCGAATATGGCGTTCGTCGGGTCGGGGGTGTACGGTAATGCCCTCCGCTCCAAATTCTTCACAATTTTTGGATACCTGAAAAAGGTTGGGTAAGTTGCCGCCCCTTGCATTTCGGAGCAGGGCGATTTTGTTCACATTCACGCTCAGTCGAGTCATGGAAAAGGGAGTTTGTGAGTTTGTAAGTTCCTGAGAATTTGAGTGTTTGAGTTCCTGAGTCAAAGATCCCTCAAAAACTCAGGAACTCAAATTCTCAGACACGCACAAACTCAGATCGCAAAAATAACAACATTCGAGGGATGGAACACAACCCTATTAATACTGAAAAAAATACTGGTTTTACCAATTCCCCACAGCAGGTTTTGCTGTTTATGGGAGCACTCGTTTTCCTGTGCATGATGCTTGGCTCTGGCATTATCGCACTGGCTTGCAATATACAAGGCATTGATTTTCAAGACACTATTGCCGGGTTCGGGAAAGAGGCTGCTCCCGATTTACGGAATTTTATGCGCGGGGCGTTGTTGGTCAATCATATCCTCACCTTTTTGGTGCCAGCAATGATAACAGGTTATGTTTTTTTCCGCCAAAGGTGGTCTTCCGAAATCGGTATCCGCCACGCTCCCGCTCCCGGGGCACTGGGCTGGGGAGTCCTCCTGACCGCCGTGGCATTCCCATTGGCTCAAGTTGCTTTTTCGGCCAACCGCTGGATAGTAGAAAAAATCGGTTGGCTCGAATCGCTCGTGCAATCTGAATCGGTCAGTGAAAATTTGATGGAAGGGTTACTGGTCATGCAATCACCGGTTGAAATGATTTTCAGTCTCATCGTGATGGCAGCAATCCCGGCCATCGGGGAAGAAATGGTTTTCCGGGGCCTCCTACAAAAACAATTGCAAAGGCTGATGGCAAATCCCTATTTTGCCGTTGTGACAACCGCCCTGATCTTTAGCTTGGCCCATTTCCAGGTGCAACGGTTTTTTGCCATCTTCCTCCTGGGCATGGTGCTGGGGCTTATTTTTTATTGGACCAAAAACTTGTGGGTATCGATCGCCGGGCATTTTGTTTTCAATGGAACACAGGTCTTGGTTGCCTATTTCAACCAAGAAAATTTGGACAAGTTGAATACTGGAGAAGAAATGCAAATGCCTTTATTAGCGGTCGCTTTTTCATTGGTAGCGGTCATCTTTATTTCCAAAAAATTAAAAGAATAATACATTGTTCCACAGTTTCATTGCTTCATGGCTTGGTTTACCGTGCAACAATGAAACAGTAGAACAATGAAACAGTGAAACAATGAACCTCTCACCCACCCTCATCATCAGCACGGTCATCGCCTATTTTTTGGTGCTCATCGGCATTTCACTTTGGACAGGCCGCAGGGCCGACAGCAAGGATTTTTTTGTGGCAGGCCGGAAAGCCCCTTGGCTGATTGTTGCCATCGGCATGGTCGGGGCATCCATGTCAGGCGTCACGTTCATCTCCATTCCTGGGACAGTAGGTGCGGGAGGGCACAACCAAGCACTTTCGTACATGCAAGTCGTGTTCGGGTACATGCTTGGTTATCTGGTGATTGCGACCGTATTAATGCCGTTGTACTACCGCCTGAACCTGACTTCCATTTATAGCTACCTAGGAAAACGGTTTGGGTTTTATTCCAATAAAACAGGAGCGGCTTATTTCCTTTTGTCGAGGGTGATCGGGGCATCGTTCCGGCTGTTTTTGGTAGCCATAGTTTTGGACAAATTTGTGCTTGGCATACCACCGTTTAACGTGCCTTTTGAAATCACCGTGATGGGCACCATTTTGCTCATCTGGGTTTACACATTCAAAGGCGGCATCAAGACCATCATTTGGACGGACACCCTGCAAACCATCATGTATTTTACCGCCATCGTGGCCACCATCGTTTCCATCGGATCGGCTATGGACAAAAACCCAGGCGAGCTGATCGGCATGATCCAGCAAAGCGATTATTCCAAAATTTTCTTCTTTGAAGGCGGCTGGAGCGATCCGAACAACTTTTTCAAACAGTTCTTCGCCGGCGCACTCATTACCATCGTGATGACGGGGCTGGATCAGGACATGATGCAGAAAAACCTCTCGTGCCCCAATATTCGAGACGCCCAGAAGAACATGTTCACCATGTCGGCCATCCTCTTTTTTGTCAATCTGCTTGTTCTGGGAATGGGTGCCCTGCTCTACCTCTATGCCGACCACCTCAGCCTCGAAATACCGGGTCGCTCTGATTACCTCTTCCCAACCCTTGCGCTGAACCATCTGCCAGCAGCAGTTGGACTAATGTTCATGATCGGTTTGATAGCGGCAGCTTATTCAAGCGCTGACTCAGCACTGACGGCCCTCACTACTTCTTTCTGTGTTGATTTTATGAAATTTGAAATCAGCGAAAAAACGGAAGCCGAAAAAAGGAAAACGCGTTTAGCCGTGCATGTGGGCTTCTCGGTACTGCTCGCCATTACCATCCTCATTTTCAATTCACTGAACGACGACGCCGTCATCAACAACCTGTTCAAAGCAGCAGGATATACTTATGGACCGCTACTTGGCCTTTTCACTTTCGGCATGTTGTCGAAAAAGAAGATCAGGGACCGGCTGGTCATTCCAGTCTGTCTGCTGTCACCGATCTTGACCTGGCTCATCGTGGATTGGTCGAAATCAGCGATCGGTTTTGACTGGGGCTTTTTGAATTTGGCACTGAACGGGGTTTTGACGATGGTGGGGTTGCTGGTAATTTCGAGGAGGTAAAGTGAAACAAACAAATAGAATTCTCAAAATGAAATCTTTTTTCTTCCCAATTCTCCTATTCTTTTCATTCCATGCGTTCGGGCAGAATAACACCTCTCCTCACACGCAACTGGTCACTGGTCTGGTAAACTACCGCAATGAGCTTATTGCAGAAAACTCTGATAATTTTAAAGAAATCAGCAAATTGGATACGCTCTGGAAATTAGGGGCTGAGCACCAAGATGAGGTACAAGCGTTTTTGGGCAATGTTATTTATGCCCATGAAGTGGCTTTAATCCCTCCAAAAAAAATGATAAAGAAATGGGAAAAACAGGATCTCCCCTTTTTTTATTTATTATCAGAAGATAATATCAGGATAATCCTTGAAAACAAACACCTGATCGGACTGCTGGCTGCGGGAATCCTCGAGGCCGACCCACCATTCAAAATTGCCTCGGGTACTTGGTTATTTAAAGAACTGGATTTTTACAAAATAAAAGACAGAATGCACGTCGCTGAAATAGGCGCAGGCAATGGCGTGTTCAGTCTCATGCTGGGGCTTGCTTACGACAGCCTTTCCATTTATGTGAACGACTTGAATTATTCCAACGTTGAATTTGCTATGTCAAAAATCACACAATGCCAAAGCAAAAAGGACGGTAATAAATACATTTTCGTGAATGGAAAAAAGAAAGCGACACAATTGGAAAATGTTAAACTGGATAAAATAATCATCCGCAATTCTTTCCATCATTTTTCCCACCGGGCTGAAATGCTCGAATCCATCAAGCAGTCCTTGCTGCCCGATGGCAACCTTTATATTGCCGATCCGTTTTTGGCACCGGATCATTCCTTTGGGTGCAATAAAGTCATGCCCCTCGAAGACATTAAAAAAGCCCTTCTTGAAAACGGGTTTAGAATTGTTGAAGAAAAACACAACCCTGATTGGGATTGGGTATATTTGCATTGCAAACCTATAACTTAAAACCTAAATCCAACGAGCCATGCAATTCAAAAAACCTCTTGTATTCTTGTTTTCTTGTTTCTTCTTTTTCATGCTCAGCGCCCAGGAAGGAAAATTAATTCCACCAAAAAAACTCTTAAAAGATTTCGACCTGCTCACCTCCATCATCGAAGCGCACCCCGCCCCCTACCGCCATATTTCGGAAAAAGAACTCAAAGCCCTGATAGATAGCACCCGCAACCTACTTAATGAGCCAATGGAGGCCCTGCGCTTTTTTAAATTGACATGCCCGATATACAGTGCAATAAAAGACGGCCACACCTCCATGTCCATGCCTGCACCTTGGATGAAAAAATACCTGAAAGAAAATGGCATGTTCCCGTATAAAATATATATAACGGAAGAAACCCGGATGTATATTATTGACAACCGCGGGCAGGACAGCACCATTGCAATGGGGGCCGAAATATTGGCGTTGAACGCCGTGCCGACCGCTGCCTTTATCAAAAATATAAGCTCCTATATTTCTTATGAGCAGGAGATTTTCAGGAATACCGTTATTGAAAACAGGTTTGATCTTTACCTGCTGCTGCATTTTGGCGAAGCCACGGAAATAAACCTGGATTATCTGAGCGATGCCGAGCACAGCCATGTTGTGAAATATATTTCCGCCAAAAAATGGCTGGAGGAACTGGATGCGGAAGAAGAACTTCGCCGGAAAAGAATTGCCATTGGCCAACCATACCAATATACAAAAATAAGGGATGACGTAGGGCTATTAAAAATCTATTCCTTTGCCATTTACAATCAGAATAAATATGATGGCTTCCTGCGTAAAATGTTCCGGCAAATTAGAAAGGACGGAGTGCAATCGCTCATCATTGATGTACGGGGCAATACGGGCGGTTACCCAAAAACAGTATCAGACCTGTTGCACTGTGTTTCGGAAAGATATTTCAAAACAATGGCCCGCTCTGAAATGAAAGTGAGTGAATCATACCAAGAGTTTTTCAGCAACATGATCCCTTCCCGCAACCTTTCATATTCAGGTATCCAATTCTTAAGCGGCAGGCATTCCATTGATATAAATGCCCTTTTTACAAAAGAAGTTGATTCGTTCATAACCGAGGAAAGCAAATTCAATGAGCCGCCCGAAGAGACTTATAATGAATTTACTGGAGATTTATATTTGCTCACCGACCGCCGTTCCTTTTCGGCTTCCTCCTCTTTTGCGGCCACATTTCGCTGCTACCAATTGGGGTTGATAATTGGGTCGGAAACTGGCGGCACAAAGATTTTCCATGCCAACAGCATGTACAAAAAGCTGCCACATTCGGGCATCTATTGCGGGATGGCCACTACCCGCCTTTATACAGCCTGCTTCTATGAAGAAGATGAGGGCATCAAGCCTGACCTGGAAGTGAAGCCCACTGTACAGGAACTAGTTGCTAAGCGAGACGCCGTGCTGGATTATACGTTGCGGGTGATAAATAAGGTGAAGAAGATGAGGAAGGAGTAATGCAACATATCACCTTATCAACAAAAAATCACCCGCTTTAATCTTGGCCTCTCCCGTGACCAGTATATTGTAATTAATTAAATAAACATATACGCCACTTTCCATCGGTTTTCCTTTGAATGTCCCGTCCCAATTACCGCTGGTTTGGGAAGAGTCGTATAACAAACCACCCCACCTGTTAAAAATCTGAACTTTTAAATTATCGACCCCTTCATGGAATATTTCAAAAACATCATTAATGCCATCATTATTCGGACTAAAAGCAGATGGCACATAAATATGCTGATCGCAGGACTGAAATTCGACAAATATGGAATCCCTGAGTTGGCAATGCCGAAAGTCCACTTCGACCCGATGCCACCCTCCCTCTGTTATTTTTCTTTTTTGGCCAGAAAACCCATCATTCCATATATAACCACTTGCGCCTGGGACGAACGCATCTAACTCAATAAATTCATCATCACACAATAAGGTATCAGTACCCAATTCAAAGCTTGGAACTGGCACAACAGTCAGTCCGGTTAAAAAAGTATCCCGGCAGCCAGCAAATTGTATGATATGTTGAATCTGAAAATTACCCGTTTGATTGTAAAATATTTCGCTTGGATTTTGGAGCGATGAATTGGAGGGGGTTGCCCCCGCAAAAGACCACTGCCAGGCATCTGCATTTACCTGTGCAAGGTTGTTGAATGAGATAAAGGAATTTTGACAAACCGTGTCTGGCACATTAAAAAAAGGGTCTGGAATAATAGCTGGTTCGCAAAAATTTTCTGCTGTTATTTGAATCGGCATTAAATCAATTTCAGCATCCGTATCTATTGTAAAATCAAAAGCCGTCCAGCCAAAACTCATAGTATCAATTTGCAATGGCTCTAAACTGGAACAAATATTAAAATGCTCACATCCGGCTATTAAACCATTTTTATCTGTTTTATAAAACAGGCCACCAGTTACACCAGGAATTGTACTTTTACCCAAAATCGCATACCCATCCTCCGTTTCAAAACCCAGTCGAAAATCGGTATAACCGCCAACATAACCGCGCTCCCAGTTTATAGTGCCAGTCCCGTCCATTTTCATCATGCAAACAATTCCAGGGCCGTCGTAAATGCCAGATAAAAACAAATCATCTTCATTTGTGATATATGCACCCGCTATGTTAAAAGGTGAATCCATAATATTGGCCCATAATATATCACCTGATGTATTTAACCTCATGAGAAACTCCCTATTATCATTTGGCACAAACCCTGTAATTATCATTTCACCATTAGCGAAATAATCTAAATTTATTGGGTGGGGAAAGTTATATGATTTTGAAAATATCGGTTCACCATTTGGGGATATTTTCAGAATATGTGTGATTAATTCTCCAGTTATCATTGGGTGTTCACCACGGCCCATAAGTAAATAATTGCCTGTAGAATCTTCGTTTATTTGCGTAATATGGGAAGCGGCATTATTGGCAAAACCTTTTGTCCAAACAATTGCTCCATTTGCATTTACTTTAACGATCCTAAAATCACCAAACGGCTGATTAATGGAAACAAGAATATTACCATTTTCGGCAACGAATAAATCCTGTGAATCATTGAAATTTTCGCCTAAATAAATATCCCATATCTTTTGCCCTTGATCATTTAATTTTATCAATATTAATTTGGACTGCATCAAAATATCAACTCCCACATCAATTAATAGGTAAATATCATTTTGCTCAGAAGCAGCCATTTTTTGAACTCTGCTTTCTTCAGTTGCATTAATTTGCTGTGCCCATTCCACCTCTCCAAAAGCGTCTGTAGAAAACACAACCGCCCGATCATTCCCTTCTTTTTCATCGTACCCGATCACATAATTTCCATTCGGCAATTGCGATCCATCCCTGATAATTCCAGTATTAAAATCGTATTTTTTTTGAAATGTTATTTGAGAAAAAAGACTCAATAAATAAAAGAGGAATATATAGGTGAGCAATGATTTTTTCATGTTGCAGCAGAAAGCAATAAAATGTTCGACTTCAGATTCGACAGGCAAGTTAGTTAAATAATTTAAGTTGTGATGAATCCATATCTGAAAAGGAAATCGGTCTACCGGTTCATGGTTTATTGGTGTAAGACGCTCCGAAAGACCAAAACACCTTAAACCAATAGACCCTTTAATCTTGACCTGTATTTATCAATACTTCGGTAACTTTTTGAGAATTCAAAATTTTTAAATCATAATCGACTGATATCCAAGCATTTGTGTTTTTAAATATAAATTCTTAAAACTTTGACAATCAATGACTTATGAAAAGTTACCGAAGTGTTGTTTATCGCAACTCGGATTAATTATTAGATTCCAGGGGTTAGTCGCCTTGAGGTGACGCCTTTGGGCGAGGAATGTGGGGAGAAAGGCATTACCACTATTTACGGCCAGCCTTGAGGCAACGCCTTTTCTTCCCGCTATCCTCTCGCAAAGGCATCACCTCAAGGCGACTAAATAAATTACATGAGTTTGGAAAACAAAAAAATATGACTAAATTTGTCAAGACAAAATAAATCAACAAATGGAAATCCTGGCCAATTCTCTCAAAAATAGCCGCATGGACGCTGGGCTGAAAATGAAAGAAATAGCAATGCGTACTGGCATCGACCAAGCCCTGTTGAGCAAATTCGAGAACGGGAAGCGTTTGCCGACGGAAGCCCATCTGCTTTTATTGGGAGGTGTTTACTCACTGGATGTCAATGAGTTGCGCAAATTGTGGTTGGCCGACAAGGTTGTTGACTTGGTACAGTACGAGGCTTCCCCCACCGAAATATTTGCCCTCGCTGAGAGCCGGATGGAATATCTCCGCAGTAGTCGCACGCTGGAAATGCCACAATTATCTGCCGAGCTGGAGAAAAAACTAAAAGCCATCGACCACCTGCGTGACGAATGGCAAGCAAAGAAGCCACTCAATGCTACCCAGCTTCAGCGGATGCAGGAGTTTTTCACCATCGAATATACTTTCGAAAGCAACCGCATCGAGGGCAATACGCTGACTTTGCAGGAAACCAGCCTCGTAGTGAACGAGGGTCTGACCATTAGCGGAAAAACGATGAAAGAACACTTGGAGGCGGTCAACCATGCCGAGGCGGTCGATTTTGTGATGGGGCTGGCCACCAACAGGGAGGAACTGACTCGGCGTAACCTGCTCGACCTTCATGCACTCATCTTGAAATCCATCGACCGGGAGAATGCAGGGCGCTACAGAAGTGTGCCTGTGCGGATTTCGGGGAGCGAACACAAACCGCCACAGCCTTTCCTGTCAGACAAACTTATGGAGGACTATTTAATCCACTACCGCCAACAACGAGCAGTAATGCACCCAGTCATTCTCGCTGCTGAAATGCACGAGCGCTTGGTGAGCATCCACCCATTTATAGATGGAAACGGACGCACCGCACGACTGGTGATGAACCTTGTACTACTGCGTAACGGCTACACCATCGCCAACCTGAAAGGAGACGCAAATTCCCGCCTGGCCTATTACCACGCCTTGGAAAAAGTGCAGGTGGACAATGACTCGCAAGTGTTTTACCATCTTGTGAGCGATGTAGTGATTGAATCATTGAATGCACATCTTGCACTTGTTTGAGGCAAAGAGGGGCGGCTGTTCGAGCAGCCGCCTTTCATTGTTTTTTCCGTTTCCGCTTTTCCCGATACATCATTTCATCGTTTTCTACTGCCTCAAAAAGATAAGCCTGCAATATTTCTTCGTTGATTTCATCCACCGTAAAAAAACGCTTTGAGAAGACCTGCTTGCGGTTTCCTTTTTCCAAATAGTTGTTCTCGTCCACCAGCAAGTTGCCATAGTTAAAACCAAATTCTACTCCATCCCAAGTCTTGCTGCCCCAAGAAACAGCGCCTGGCCAAATATAACAAATGCCTTTGTGCTTACTGAAAAAGGGGACGTTGAAAGACAACCGCTCTTTTATGCCTGGCACACACTCAAAAACCAGTTCCCGGAGCCTTTCCACAACGACCAATTGATTTTCTGGCAAAAAGGCCAGCAGCTCGCCAACACCGTTGAAACTAACATTCTGCATTTGTTTTTTTTCTTTCATAATGGTTACTGGCGATCGTGAAGGTATTTTTTTTAATCGTACAAATTTATGAGACTAATTCAAAATGGTGGAATACGCCTTATTGTTCGACGCCTCGAAGGAGTACGTGACACCTATTTCCGAAATCAAGGTTTAGGTGTCGGACGCCTTTAGAGGCGTCCGACACCTGGGGCAACGTTATGACCAACGAAACTGATAATTTAAAATTAAGTTACTAATTTGCGCTCAGCAAAAACACAAGAAATTGTCAACCCAATTCAGGAACGATAAACTAAAAAAATGACCATCAAGGAAATTTTTACCAACACCCACCACCGGCCGTGGAGGATTCCGGATGAAAAGTGGAAATTTTACCAAGAATGGAACAAGGTGGTTTTCTTGCATTGGCAGGTTGATTATGATGAATTGAAAAAATTCGTCCCAGATGAACTTGAAATTGATTTGTTCGACGGCAAACCTTGGATCTCTTTGGTTGCATTTACCATGGAGGAAGTAAGACCAAAAAAATTACCTGCTTTTAAACCGATTTCAAATTTTGATGAAATAAATATCAGAACCTATATAAAGTCTAACAATAAAACTGGTGTCTATTTTTTGAGCATTGAAGCAGGCAAAGTAGTCTCTTGCCTATTAGCCAAAAAAATGTCAGGACTCCCATACCGATATTCGGAAATGAACCGGACCGATAATCAATACCATTCAAAGAATTTAGAATTTGAGGACAGCTTTGAAATACAATATTCGATTGAAAATGAATTAAAAAACAAAACCGCCCTTTGCAAGTGGTTGACAGAAAGATATGCCCTGTTTCAAGACACAGGTAATTCAATAAACGAATTTGAAATCCACCACCCGGAATGGCCAGTCCAAGAAATCAAAATTGATAAGTTAGCAGTAAATTATCCAAGATTTAAAAATTTGATAAACGGAAATCCAGACAAGGTTCATTATTCAAAAGGGGTTCAGGTTGTCACTTGGGGAAAGAAAAAGATCATGGAAATTGACTCCAATAAAGATTAATTTTACAACATTGGCTTGAAGATTTTCACGAAATTTGTCAAGGAATCATAAAAGAAAATAAAACTAATTAAATTCCTTCTCCATACGGACAAACTTCATATACAAAACCGTTGGCAAAAATACATTAAACTAAATCAAAGGTGAAAAAATTTATATTTTTAATTCCATTAATAATCGGATGTTGGTTTAAAAAAGAAAAAACTCAATACGAAAAAATTTTAGAGTATGAAGGGAAATATGAATACATAGGGAGCAACACATTGGACATTGTGGCGTCCAAGTTAGACACCACACTTTATGCGATTGTAAACAATGCCAAATATCCATTAAAACATCTAACCTTAGATAGTTTTGCAAACATCCAAAATGTTCCAGTAATATTCGAAAGGGATAACAACAACATTATTAAAAGTTATAAAACAGATGGGACAACATTCAACTTATTAAGTACTGATTTTGAAAGAATGGAAATGCTGCCACGAAAAGAATTATTACATAAAGCAAATAACTATTTATATATAAAACCATTGAAAATCAGCGATGGACTTGAAATTGGACATATAGAAAACTCATTCAAATATCCTGAACAGATAATCCAAATGGTGAAAGAAACCATTAAAGGTAATTATCCCGATGTCCATAGTATATTGATTTTTAAAAATGACAAATTAGTTCTTGAAGAATATTTCTATGGTTATGAGCAGAATAAACCACACCAATTAAGGTCTGCAACCAAACCTTTTATTGGCTCACTTGTAGGCATTGCAATTGATAAAGGAAAAATAGGTAGCGAAGAAGATAAGCTATTGTCTTATTTCAATTCCAAATACAGTCCAATTGAAAACTTAGACGAACAGAAAAGACAGTTGACAATAAAAGATTTTTTGACTTATCGGCATGGATTGGATTGTGAAAACGATAATCCAAAAAGCAATGGGAACGAACAAAAAATGATGGAAAGTAAGGATTGGGTGAAACATACGCTCGATTTGCCAAGGGTGAAAGAACCAGGGAAGACATCGTCCTATTGTACTGGCTGCGCCCTTACCTTAGGAAGTTTAGTTGAAATTTCCACCGATTTAGAAATTGAATACTTTGCAAAAATAAATCTGTTTGAACCAATGGGGATAACAAATTACACCTGGAGATTTGCACCAGACCAATCAAGCTTGACGACATACAGTCAAATGTCCATTACGCCAAGGGATTTAGTGAAATTAGCAAAAATGTACCTTGATGGCGGAACATGGAAAAACAGGCAAATACTTTCTGAAAAATGGGTTGAAAAAACTTTTGACACAGAAGAAGGCGGTTATGGATATTTATGGTACCACAAATATTTCACCATTGACGGAAAACGTTATGATTCGTTTCTGGCTTCAGGAAATGGTGGACAAAAAATAAATATTTGGCCTGAACTTGATATGGTTACAGTATTTACTGGCGGAAATTATAATTCCTACGTCTTATATGGGAAAAGCACCCCGCCGAATGAAATGATCCCTAAATATATTTTAAAAGCTTTGGGAGAATAAACTTAGGCAAGTTTAACCTTGAAAGAATTATTTAAAATGAACATACAACCAAAAATTAAGATTTTACCTCAAAAGAAATTAATTGGCAAAAGGCTGACGATGTCATTGACCGATAATAAGACATTCCAACTTTGGCACTCATTTATGCCGAGAAGAAAGGAAATCACAAATAGTATGGCTTCTGATTTGTTTTCCATGCAAGTTTATGGTAGTCCGTTAAAACTGGGGGATTTAAATCAAACATTTGAAAAATGGGCGGCAATGGAAGTTTCTGATTTCGAAAATATTCCAAATGAAATGGACACCTTTATTTTAGAAGGTGGATTGTATGCCGTTTTCCATTATAAAGGGTTAAGCACAGATAATAAGATATTTATTTACATCTTCGAAACTTGGTTGCCAAACTCAAATTATTTATTGGACGAAAGACCTCATTTTGAAATATTGGGTGATAAATATAAAAATGGAAATCCGAATTCGGAAGAAGAAATATGGATACCAATTAAGGAATGAGATTTAAATAAAGTGTACAATTAGGCAAAATATTTTTGTGCCAATCGAGGCGTCAAAACGAGCGTTATGCCAAGTATAATAAGCGTTTTGACAACAAAGAGTGGCGCAAAAAGATAAAGCATAGTTGTATATTTTATTTAGAACTCATTCCTAAGGAACGCGTAACCAAAAATAAATATAATGAATGAATCATTAAAAAAGATATTAATTTTCACATTTATTTTTTGGTCTCTTGGCAATGCGAAATCACAGGATTCATTTAGATGGCAATTGACAAGTGACGGAGGTATTACATGGAATGTTAAAGAAAACGATTCACATTTAGATCATATAGAAATGAGTGGATTTCACATTTCGACCATAGTTCATTATGGTGTGGAAAATGGTAAACTAAAACAAAAAATCCACTTAGTTTTCCCTATGCTAAGAACGATCCCAAATGACACACATGCAAGTTTGGCTCATGAAATAGATAATGAAGATTTAGCGAAAATAAAAGTTAATGGGAAATGGGTAGATGAATATCCAAGTAGTTTCTATCACAAAGGAATATTAGGTTACCAATCAAAAACAAACGAAGGTATAGAGATCAACCACCAGTTGTTCCCATCTATAGACCAAGCTGTATTTATTGATAAAATTGAAATCGTAAATGTTTCAAATAAGGTACTTAGGGTTGATCTTCCAAAAATAGATTTGCCACATATTACCGACCCCGTAAAAGGAGTGGACGGGTCATACCGCATTAAAGTAATTTCCAATAAACAGGGCAGTTTTAATTTAGGCATTAACGAGGCATTGGAATATGCGTTGATTTATTCAGGGAGTTTAGCGAATTCAGAAGAACCCTATATTTCTCCTGATTATGAATTAAATAAACGGAAAAAACTGGTTAATGAGACTTTTTCAGAATTAATATTTGAGACTCCTGATGAAGTTTTAAACAGGGCTTTTTCATTTGCAAAATTAAGGGCGGTTGAAAGTATTTACCACACCAAAGGGGGTTTGATGCACGGCCCTGGAGGTGGCAGGTATTATGCGGCCATTTGGGCGAACGACCAAGCTGAATATGCAAACCCTTTTTTTCCGTTCCTTGGAAATCTTGAAGGAAATGAATCTGCGATTAATTCGTTCCGGCATTTTGCAAAATTTATGAACGATGAATACAAGCGGATCCCAAGTTCAATTATCGCTGAGGGAATCGATATTTGGAATGGGGCAGGAGACCGTGGGGATATGGCCATGATAGCTTATGGGGCTGCCCGGTTTGCATTGGCTTATGGGGATGAAAAAACCGCCAAGGAACTTTGGCCATTAATTGAATGGTGCCTGGAATATTGCAAAATAAAAATAAACAGCGATGGTGTCGTAAGTTCAGATAGCGACGAATTGGAAGGAAGGTTTCCCGCGGGTGACGCAAATTTAAATACGTCTTCCTTATATTTTGACGCCTTGGTTTCTGCCGTTATGTTGGGAAAAGAATTAAATATCGAGCCGGCCATTTTAAATAAATATACTTTACAATCGAAGGAATTAAAAAAGGCCATTGAAAATTATTTCGGACGAAATATTTCTGGATTTGAAACTTATCGGTACTATAAAGGGAATGACATTTTAAGGGCGTGGATTTGCACACCGCTCACCGTGGATATTTTTAAAAGAAGTAAAGGCACCATTGAAGCTTTGTTTTCTGATAAACTTTGGACAGTGGATGGCCTTGCTTCAGAATCGGGAAGCACCACATTTTGGGATAGGGCAACACTGTACGCATTGCGGGGAGTGTTTGCTGCTGGCGAGACAAAACGGGCCATGCATTTTTTCCGTAATTATTCAAAAAGACGATTATTGGGTGAACATGTACCCTATCCGGTAGAAGCATATCCTGAGGGGAATCAAAGACATTTATCTGCTGAAAGTGCTTTATATTGCCGAATAATAACGGAAGGCCTTTTTGGCATACGGCCGGAAGGTTTTGCCCAATTTTCTTGCTCGCCAAAACTGCCGGAGGGGTGGGATGAAATGGCGTTGAGGAATATCAAAGCATTTAACCATGATTTTGATATTGAAGTGAAAAGGGAAAAGGAAAAACTGTCAATCAAAGTTTTCAGCGGGGAAGAAATATTTTTAAATAAAGAAATAGAAAATGGCGAAACCATAAAAATTCAGCTGTAACGCCTCCAGAAATTAGGGCTGGAAAAACCGGTATTGAAAGCCACACTGCCCGCCACGCCAAGGCCACTTGTTTTGAGGAAAGTTCTTCGTATCATTTTAATTTATTTTAGCTGCTAATTTCGCAATATACCAGCATCTAAATCCACATAATTGAGAGGCGCTTCCCCCGATCGGACCGGCGCTTAGCCGATCCGATCGACCAATTTAATGATCTGCACCAAAAGCCGGTCGGATCGCCTGGGCGGCGGTCCGATCGGGGCATTGAATTGAGGCAACGCCTTTCTACCCGCCTTGCCCTCACAAAGGCATCACCTCATCAGCAGCGGATCAATTTCAAGCGGTACTCGGTTGGCTCGCTCCCAGGTACGCGTTCGATGAAATCCCTCGTTTCCATGTCGAGGCTGACCGATGAGAGGAGGGGGTTCATTTCCCCTTCTATTTTTCCACTCAGTTTATTGGCGGCAGATGCATTTATTTCTTCTATTGTCCCCGTTGATTTCATCAGAAAAAACTCGACAATGGCTTCTTTGGCCAGCTCATAATCATGGAGCAGAAGTAGTTTGCCGGGTTTTCCTTCGGGGTGGAGGGTGAGTATTTTGTCTTCTTTCATGGATCGGTGTAGTTAGTTGAGAATATAGCCTGGCATCAAATATAGTGCTTCCAAGGCTTCGGCTTTTCGAGACACTTTCTCATTTTTGTTCAAAAATACTGATTAAATAAAATACCTCCTCTCAATTTCCCTGATCCTCCTGTTTGCCCAAAACCCATCCGCCCAAAATGGCAAAATCGTTTCCCGCCAGCCGCTCGATATTTTCCAGAACCAAAAACTTGCCGACCGCATCAGCTTTGAAAAAGACGGTCAGCATATTTTCAAACCAAAATACCGCTGCCTCGACAGCGTGAAAACAGGGGCGGCATCGCCCAATTTAAATACTCATGGGAAATAAAGTGATACCATTGCTTCCCGGTGTCCGACGCCTCGGAGGGCGTCGGACACCTACATTTTTTTCCAGGCGAAGGTGTCCGACGCCTCGGAGGCGTCGGACACCGGGAACTTGTGATGCGCATCACTGACCAGCCGTTGGAATCCCTTTTTCTTTGCACTGTCAATTTGATACGAACAATAGAAATTTCATCAAAAATTCAAATCTTTATAAAATGAAAGTCGAACAAATTTATACTGGCTGCCTTTCCGAGGCAGCATACTACATCGAAAGCGAAGGCGAAGCTATCATCATTGATCCGCTTCGCGAAACTCAGCCCTATTTGGATAAATTGGAAAAGGAAGGCGCAAAGTTGAAGTATATATTTGAAACACATTTCCACGCTGACTTTGTTTCAGGACACTTGGACTTGGCTAAAAAAACAGGGGCGACCATCGTTTACGGCCCAAATGCAGAGACCAGTTACGACATATACCAAGCTAAAGATGGAGAAGAACTGAAAGTTGGAAAAGTGGCTTTCAAAATCCTCCATACGCCTGGCCATACCATGGAAAGTACCACGTATCTGCTTCGTGACGAAAATGGAAAAGACTACGCCATCTTCAGTGGCGACACCTTGTTCCTCGGTGATGTGGGACGCCCCGACTTGGCGATCAAACAAGGCGAAATTACCCGTGAAGACCTGGCAGGTTTCATGTTCGACAGCCTGCGTGAAAAAATAATGCCTTTGGATGATGGTATCATTGTCTATCCTGGCCACGGTGCTGGTTCTTCTTGCGGCAAGAACCTCAGCACAGATACCTGGGGATACCTGGGTGACCAAAAAAAGATCAATTACGCCCTCCGTGCCGACATGACCAAGGAGGAGTTCGTTAAGGAAGTGACGGCTGGGCTGACTCCTGCCCCGCAGTATTTTGCCAAAAATGCCATGATGAACAAATCGGGCTACGAAAGCTTTGACAAAGTGCTGAAAACAGGCAATATGCCATTGACGCCAACCCTATTTGAAGAATTGGTAGAAACGGAAGACGCCTTGATGTTGGACACTCGCAGCAAGGAAGAATTTGCTAAAGAGCATATTCCGAACTCCGTATTCATAGGCATCGAGGGCGACTTTGCCCCATGGGTAGGTGCATTGATTACCGACATCAAACAACCTATCCTGATTATTGCTCCAGAAGGCCAGGAAGAAGAGGTCGTGACCCGCTTGGCAAGAGTAGGTTATGACAATACCCTCGGATACCTAAAAGGTGGAATTGAAACGTGGAAGGCAGTCGGAAGGGAAACGGACAGCATCCCCTGTGTTACTTCAGATGAACTTGCTGGGAAAATTGAAAATGGCCTGGATGGAACCATATTGGATGTTCGCAAGCCAACCGAATACCTTACTCAACATGTTGCCGGAGCGACCAATTTCCCACTGGATTACATCAACAAGAACATGAACCGCTTGGACAGGAATAAAACCTATTATCTGCATTGCTTAGGGGGCTATCGTTCACTGATTTTCGCATCCATCATACAAGCAAGGGGCTACCGCAACTTGGTGAATATTGAAAAAGGATGGGATTCCATCGTGGAAAGTGCCGTACCAAAAACAGAACATGTCTGCCCGACTACTATGACCCAGGAGGTAATTGATGAGGCAATGGCGGCCGTGCTAAAATAAAATAATTAGGGTGATTTTTTAAAGTTAGAAAGGCTGCACTGCGTTTTATTTAAATGTGGTGCAGCTAACTTTTTTAAACCAAACCTTCAAAGGAACGGTGAAAGAATAAATCAACATTCAATCATGGAAATCAAACTAGCCTTCCTGCTTTTTACCACCCTTCTAATCAGCATGGTTGCCTGTGAAAATAAATCCCAACAAAAAGCAACCACAATTCCACAGGCAGACAACGCCGCCTATCTGGAAAAGGGCAAAAAAATAGCTGGAGCCACTTTTACAGCGCTTTCCGGAAAATTACAGGCTGCAATGAAAGAGGGTGGAGTCGCCAATGCTATCCAATACTGCAACCTCGCTGCCTTTCCTTTAGTGGACAGCCTATCCAAAGTACACCATGCCGACATCCGGCGGACTTCCTTAAAAGTGAGAAATCTAAAAGATGCCCCAAATGCTGATGAAAAAACCATCTTGGAAGCTTACGAAAAAAGTGCCCAGGCTGGCAAGGCATTAAAACCTCTCGTTCGTGAAATCGATGAACAGTCCGTGGCCTTTTATGCCCCCATCAAAGTGAACAACCTATGCTTGCAATGCCACGGCAAGGTTGGGGAAACCCTCGCTGAAAAAAACCATGCCTTCATTCAGCAATTTTATCCCGAAGACAAAGCCATTGGATATGCCGATGGGGATTTGAGAGGGATGTGGAGCATCCGGTTTAGTAAGGGAGTAGGCAATAAAGAGAATAATGAATAGCACCGCGTTGTAAAAATGAGGAATTAATAAAGCGCTGTTCTTCCCATTAAAAACATTCTCTACCGGACACTTTTATAATAAAAGCACTTTTACAAAAAAAAATCAACCTGAAATATGGCTTTTTGAAATACAGCGCTTTCCTTTGGGTTGAAATTACGACTGCATTATCAACTCAGTTCTTCGATTTTCAATACAAACAAGTTTAAACAATTGAACACCAATAGATTAAACTTATTTGACCTTGAAATCGAATTTAATTTTGTTTGGCATGAGCGAACAAAAGATTCCCGTCAGCCTCAACCTCAACATCAGAGGTTTAAAACCTTCCGCTACACTCCGCATCAATGAACAATGTGCCGAAATGTCCCAGCAAGGCCAAAAGGTTTTCCGCCTGGGTTTTGGGCAGTCACCTTTCCCTGTCCCTTCAGCGGTAGTGGAAAAGCTGAAAGAGCATGCGCATGAAAAAGACTACCTCCCGGTAAAAGGATTGCAGCCATTGAGAGAATCCGTGGCTTTACACCACAGCAAAGAGACGGGTATTTTGATTGGCGGTGATGACGTGTTGATCGGACCAGGTTCAAAAGAGTTGATGTTCCTCCTCCAAATGGTTTATTACGGCGACCTCATCATCCCGCAGCCCAGTTGGGTATCCTATGCGCCACAAGCACGGATAGCTTCCCGCCATGTTTATTGGCTTCCCACCAAAATGGAAAACAACTGCTTGCTCAGCCCCGAAGAGCTGGAGAACTTCTGCCAGCGGGACCAACAACAACCGCGATTGCTCATCCTCAATTATCCCTCCAATCCAACAGGGACAACCTATACAGAAGAACAACTGAAAAAAATGGCCAACGTCGCAAGGCGTTACAATGTGGTTGTCTTATCCGATGAAATTTATGGGGAATTGCACCACGAAGGCGGGCACAAATCCATTGCTACCTACTACCCCGAAGGCACCATCATCAGCAGTGGCCTGAGCAAATGGTGCGGGGCAGGCGGTTGGCGGCTGGGGACTTTCACCTTCCCCCCCAACCTGCAATGGCTGCTCAATGGGATGGCCGTAGCTGCGAGTGAAACCTTCACCTCCACTAGTGCCCCAATTCAATTCGCAGCCACAAGGGCATTTCAAGGTGGGGAAGACATTGAGGTATATTTGTCCCATTCCCGGTTTATACTAAAAACGATAGCTAAAGATGTTTCACGGACACTAAGATCTAACCAGATTGACCACCCAGAACCTGCGGGTGGGTTTTACCTGTTTCCAATTTTTGAAAAATACAAGGAATCGCTTTCTAAAAAGGGTATTGAAACAAGTGAGGCATTCTGTGACCGCCTGCTTAAAGAAACGGGCGTTGCATTGTTGCCTTCCAGTAATTTTGGGTTTCCTGAGAATCTCCTTGCTGCACGTCTCAGTTATGTTGATTTTGACGGAGGTGCAGCACTCGCATTGACCGCTGATATGAAAGAAGGGGAGTTCGTTCCGTCGCATGACTTGGCCCGCCAATTTGCACCCAAAGTATTGGAAGGGGTGGAGCGGATGGTTGAATGGTTGAATGGCTGATATTCAAGGAGAATTCAAATAATTGCAAAAATGTTATTTTCAAAAAGCTACAAACAAATAATTCTTTTGTTTCTCGCCTTGGCGTTTTCCAATTGCAACTCTAATAATGCCCAATTACAAAATGGAAATTCGCTAAATCTCCATGTCCCCTCTCCCGATTGGCAAGACCAGATAATTTATTTTGTCATGGTTGATCGTTTCAATGACGGAAACCCCGAAAACAATGATCAAGGTACAGGAGAATATGACCCAACTGACGAAAGGAAATTCAGTGGCGGCGATTTAGAAGGAATTATCCAGAAATTGAATTATATAAAAAAACTTGGTGCTACGGCAGTTTGGGTAACACCTCCTGTTGCCAATCAATGGTGGGACCCTATTTATGAATACGGCGGCTATCATGGTTATTGGGCAGAGAATTTTAAAAAAACCGATGCCCATTTTGGCACTTTGGAAAATTATCAACAACTCTCCCACCAATTGCACGAAAGAGGGATGTACCTCATTCAGGATATTGTGCTCAACCACACGGGTAATTTTTTTGAATATCAGGGCGGATATGACAAGGACAGCCTTTCCAAATATTTTGTATTAAATAAGCGGACCGTTCCCGTAACTGCCCCCACACAATATCCTTTCAATTTAAATAATGTAAGAGATCCTGCTCACCGAAAAGCGGCCGTATATAATTGGACTCCCGCCATAAATGATTATGAAAATGCCCACCAAAAATTGTATTATCAAATGGCAGGCTTGGATGATATTAATACGGAAAATATAAAAATACGGGAAGTATTGCGGGATGCTTACGGTTATTGGATCAGAGTTGTTGGTGTGGATGGGTTTAGAATTGACACCATTATATATGTAGAAGATAGTTTTTGGGCAGACTTTATGAATGCAGTTAGCAAAATAGCGCCCGGTATGAATGCGGTGGCAAATTCGAGTGGGAGAGAAACGTTTTTGACTTTTGGGGAAAACTTCATTAAATCTGACCCCATGCAAAACAATGGGGATAAAGAGGTTGCCAAATATCAGGGAACAAAAGAAATGCCTGCTCTAAATTCAATGCTGAATTATCCATTATATTATACTATCAAACGGGTTTTCGCAAAAGGGATGCCCACCCAATATTTAGGTTATCGGCTCAATACTGCTGTTAACGATTCCATTTATAAAGATCCTTATTTAATGGTAAATTTTTTGGACAACCATGATTGGAGTCGATTTATCAGCAACTCAAAACCCGCTGCATTAAAACAGGCATTGGTTTTATTATTTACCATTCCGGGTATTCCTGCAGTATATTATGGAACGGAACAATTGTTTGAGGAATCCAGGGCTTCGATGTTTGCCTCAGGTTGGGGCGCAGATGGAATAGATCATTTTGATGAACATGCTGAAATGTTTCTTTTTATTCAGAACCTGGCTGAGCTTCGTAAAAATGATAAAGTATTTTCGAGGGGAGATTTAAAAATACTACAGGATTCAGAAATAGGTTCGGGCGTTTTAGCTTACAGTAGAACTTTAAATGATAAAACTGCAATCATCATTTTTAATACAGCTGACCAATTTATTCTAATGAATAAATTAGAAACGCAATTACCCGAAGGAACGAAGTTGGAATTTTTAAATGGCTGGGATTTAAATGAAGATTTGATAGTTGGTAAAAATGGAATCTTGACCCTTGAATTACCGCCTCGTTCAGCCGGAATCTTTTATGTGAGCGATAAAATTGAGCCTATTCAAGAACACAAAAAAGTAGGGGCAATCACCACGCCTCTTTCAGGGAAAAAATTTTCAAAAGATATTATACTTGAAGGAACAGTTGAAGATAAAAATATTCCGCACTTTTTAATTATTAATGGAAAGCTGAAATATAAAATAGAATTAAAACCTGATCCAACGGGAAATTGGAAAACTTCTATTCCCATTTCCCGATTTGGTTTTGGAACAAGTAATCACTCCATCAGCATTTATTCCCCTACTCAAACTCTCGCAAGTTCTATCCATAAATTCAGCACCAATGTGGCAGTGCAGGGAAATAAAATAAAAATCAAAGATGCTGCCAATGACGATTCGGGATTAACAAATAATTACACCAAACCTTCCGAAGAAAATTTTAAAGGGCAAATGGACATTCGATTTGTAGAGGTAACTACTTTTGGTGGAAATCTGCAACTCGAATTAACCATGAGAGATTTTAGCAATGTATGGCTTCCTCCAAATGGTTTTGACCATGCTTCATTCAATATCTTTTTTGATTTCCCTAATAAACCTGGCCAGAAAATATTGCCAAAAATACACACCAATGCCCCGAAAGGTTTTGAATGGAATTATATGTTTTTCGGAGCGGGTTGGAGCAACTCATTGTATAGTTCTGACGGTGCCACAAAAGATAGTTATGGAACCAGTATTACACCAACCCCTCTAATTACCGCAAATGAAAAAACAAAAAAAATAACTATTCAATTTCCTCCCGATTCTTTCGGAAATCCAAATTCTTTGGAAGGGGTTAAAATATATATCAGCACCTGGGACAGTAACGGCTCAGAGGGCGGCCTTCGTAAAATAACGAAAGAAGGTGGTCCTTTTGAATTTGGAGGTTCAGGCGATCCAAATGCGCCTTTAATCCTTGATGATATAAGCGTAATTACTATCTCCAATTAATAACGTAGGAATTCGGATAAAATAAATTGATAAGGTTCATTGACAGGTCCCGTGAAATTATAACAAACTGGGTTACGGTGCGCTGCACCTTTACTGTTATAATATTTTTAAATTCTACTAATGCAGGTTTTTGAAGTGCAGCGCACCGTAACTGTTTTTTATGAAATTCCACGGGGTTTGTCCAAGAATTATTTTTAATATAATTAAAATGAAGTCAAATCTACATCCCCAACAATCAAACATTTGTTATGAAAAAAATACTCCTTGTGTTATTACCGCTTTGCTTTGTTTTTATATATTCCTGCAAAGAACAAAACAAAACTTCTTCAACCACAGGAATTATAAAAAAAATACCAAATTTCAAATCAAAATATGTTGACCAAAGAAATGTAGATATATGGTTACCGCCAAGTTATGATACAGAGGGTTTAAAAAAATATCCAGTGCTTTATATGCATGACGGCCAGGTCTTGTTTGAAACAGGGCGTGGTTTTACAGGCGAAGAATGGGAAGTAGATGAAATGATGACCCAGCTGATAAAAGAAAAGAAAATCAGGGAAACTATTGTGGTTGGAATCTGGAATACGCCAAAACGGTTTCTGGAATACGCCCCAGAAAAACCCTTCCTTGATTTATTGCCAGAAGAACAAATACCCACCGATGAAATGAAGACGGAATATGGAGTCCCCTTGTCCGACAATTATTTAAAATTCATTGCCGAAGATCTCAAACCTTATATTGATGCCAATTATAAAACATTGTCCAACAGGGAAAATACTTTTATGCTGGGTTCGAGTATGGGTGGTTTGATTACGATTTATGCACTTGCGGAATACCCCAATGTTTTCTCCGACGTTGCTTGCCTTTCCACACATTTTCCGATTTCCATAAAAAAAAACAATCCAATAATTTCCAATATCATTATTCGTTGGTTGAAGGCCAATTTACCAAAAAGAGAAGGACATAAAGTCTATTTTGATTATGGTACCAAAACTTTGGATGCTTGGTACGAACCACATCAACTACGAATGGATTCC
Source organism: Saprospiraceae bacterium (assembly GCA_029263015.1). Classification (GTDB taxonomy): domain Bacteria; phylum Bacteroidota; class Bacteroidia; order Chitinophagales; family Saprospiraceae; genus UBA6168. Next base: position 84,219 of record JAJCYI010000013.1, read on the forward strand.
GTGATGCAAGATTTAGGCTATGAACGTGGCGTAAATTGGGTTACCAAAAAATTTGAGGGGACAGAACATTCTGAAGTTGCATGGAGGGAACGACTGGATATTCCTTTGGTTTTTTTGTTGGGGGTAATAGATAATAAATAATATGCTGCACCACCTAAGGATTTGTGCATCCAACCATTCAAAATCACTTTTCCTAAAATACCCTGATTTTGAAGGAAGTTATTACATTGTGCTTTTCAATGGCCAACCTTCAACTCATGCCGACCATCTCATTCGAAAATAATCTGAAAGAATTGTTCGTCGACCTGCATCGGGCCAAGCTTTTCCCCGATGGCAAAGACATTTCCGATGCTGTTTTGAAAAGCAGCCCGGAACACATCCTCTCCCTGTACTTGCAGCAAAAGGACAACGAGGGTTTTGATCTAATGGCATTTTTCCACATACATTTTGAAAAGGCCCCGCAACGGGAGAGTCATTATAAAAGCGACACAAGCCTTCCCGTTACAGTGCATATCGAACGCCTGTGGGAGGTTTTGACGCGGCAGCCCGATGCGACAGCCAATTATTCCTCGCTTATCCGCTTGCCCAATCCTTATGTGGTGCCCGGTGGACGGTTCAATGAAATCTATTATTGGGACAGCTATTTCACTATGCTCGGATTGCAAGTGAGTGGGAAAACCGACATGATTGAAAGCATGATCGACAATTTTGCCTGGTTGATTGACCAGTTTGGTTTTATCCCCAATGGCAACCGGAGTTATTTTTTAGGGCGCTCCCAACCACCGTTTTTTGCTTTGATGGTCAATTTGTTGGCCGAGGAAAAAGGGGAGCCTGTTTTTATCAAATACCTCCCTTCCCTCGAAAAAGAATATCAGTTCTGGATGGACGGTGTCGAAATGCTATTTGAATTGCCAGGCAATGCCATCAAACGGGTAGCGAATTTCGGGGGCGACAAAATATTAAACCGGCATTTCGACAACCTCCCCTTCCCGCGCACGGAAATGTACACGGACGACATCGAGCTCATCAAACAACATGGTGAGCAAGCTGAAAAGATGTTGTTGGACATCCGGGCAGCCTGCGAATCTGGTTGGGATTTCAGTTCCCGTTGGTGTTCCGTCCCAGATGATCTGGCAACCATCCACACCACAGATATTTTGCCCGTTGATTTAAATTGCCTGCTTTATTTTTTGGAAAAAACGATGGCCAAAGCCCATGAATTAAATGGGGATATGGAGCAGAGCAGACTTTACCAATCTCTATCCGATAACCGTAAAACACGCATCAATGAAGTGTTCTGGAATGACGAAACCTCCTTTTACCATGATTTTGATTTTGAAAAAAAAGCGCAGACTGATGCCCTGTCGTTGGCAGGCGTTTTCCCTTTGTTTTTTAAAATAGCCAATACTGCCCAGGCTGAGCAGTGTGCCAAAATGATTAGCTCTAAATTTCTGCACAATGGAGGCCTCTTGACAACAACATTTGAATCGGGGCAGCAATGGGATGCCCCCAACGGATGGGCGCCCCTGCAATGGATAGCCATTCAAGGACTCAGGAATTATGGTTTTGACACCTTGGCCGAAACCATCAAAAAAAGGTGGGTAAACCTGAATACCAAAGTTTACAAGGATACCGGAAAATTGTTAGAAAAGTATAATGTGGTAAATACCAACTTAAAAAGCGGTGGCGGAGAATACCCCGTGCAAGATGGCTTTGGTTGGACGAATGGGGTCCTGCTGAAACTGCTGAAACCTTGAAACTGGAAATTAGTGAATAGTGAGCGCCTGAAAATCAAATGATCAAATTGTTTCCAATTTCTCAATTTCAAAACACTCAATTTCAAAACATATGAAAAACAGCTCAATCAAGATTTCCCTGTACATCAACTACTTCGTGTTCGCCATCCTTTTGAACAGCGTTGGGATTGTGATTTTGAAATCTCAGAATGTATATGGGGTTGATGAAGTCGCTGCCTCCATTTTGGAATTGTTCAAAGACTTGCCCATTGCCATTGTTTCATTTTTGGTCGCCTCTTTTTTGCCAAGGATGGGCTATAAAAAGGCCATGCTGATCGCGCTGGGCATCGTGAGCTTTGCCTGCCTCGGGATGTATTTTGGCAATTCGTTTTGGGCTGCCAAAGTGCTTTTTGCGGCCATTGGATCTTCGTTTGCCCTCATCAAAGTGTCCGTTTATTCAGTGATAGGTTTGGTCACAAATGACAGCAAGGAACACAATTCCTTTATGAGCAGCATTGAAGGGGTTTTCATGTTCGGCATTGCCCTGGCTTATTTTTTATTCCCTGCTTTCAATAGTGAAACAAATCAAGATGCCTGGCTGAATGTCTATTTGTTGCTGGCGGGTATGTCAATGATTTCCTTCCTGTTTTTGTATTTTTCTAAATTTGACGAGGGGCATGAAATACCGGGAGCCAATTTGACGGAAGACTTTTTGGCGATGTTCAAACTGATCGCCAAACTTTTAGTCATCGTATTTTTATTCAGTGCTTTTTTGTTTGTCATGATCGAACAGGGCATCATGACCTGGTTGCCGACCTTCAATTCAAGGGTGTTACAATTGCCGGAGAATTTAAGCATCATCATGGCAAGTATCTTAGCCGTATCGCTCGGCGTTGGCCGATTGCTTGCTGGTGTTTTAACCAAAAAAATTCCCTGGATTTGGATATTGGTTTTCTGCATTACGGGAGCAATGTTCATGGTCCTTTTTGTGCTTCCGCAAACCGTGGATGCCAAAATTGGAAGAGTGGAAAGTTTATTCGACTTGCCTTTGATTGGTTTTGCGTTTCCACTGGTAGGTTTGTTCATCGCTCCCATTTACCCCCTCATCAATTCCGTGGTCTTGAGCGCACTACCCAAAAAAGTACACAGCCCCATGTCGGGGCTCATCATTATTTTTTCCGCTATTGGAGGCACATTGGGCTCCATTACGATCGGCTATTTATTCAAGCATGTCGGAGCCGACAAAGCTTTCATGTTCACGGTGATTCCAATGGTGCTATTGCTGGCGGCATTGTTGATGCTGAGAAGGTTGACGGGGCGAGAGGAGAACGGTTAATAAAGTCTAAAAAGAAGTTAAAGAAGCTTAGGATCATTTAAATAATAAAGGTTCTTTGACAAATCCCGTGGAAACCCTCAAACCAAATGGTAAAAGGAAGCCAAAAGGTGACACCTTTTGGAAAGGTGTCACCTTTCACCCGCTATGAAAACTAAAATCACGGGATTTGTCAAAGTACCATAATAAATTGAAGATTTCAGGCATTTGGAAATGGAGAATATGCTCATTGATGTTTTTAGTTTACTAGGAAAACCTGAGAGAACTGAAAACTTCCCTTACCCAAGACAATTGGCTACGCTTAATCATAATTTTGATTGTATTTTCCTTTCATTATTCCCCTTCGGAATTATAAGTAGGTGCTATTGGAGTAGATTACAGAAAAAATAAACAAAATGACAATTGAAGAAAATTTAAACAGATTAAAAGAAGGAAATGCCCGGTTTGTAGCTGACCATTTGGATGGAAAATTACAAGACAGTTCAAGAAGAGAATCTTTAATTGGTGGGCAAAAACCCTATGCGATCATTTTAAGTTGTGCCGACAGTCGAGTTGTACCTGAATTTGCTTTTGACGCAGGTCTCGGCGAATTATTTGTGGTAAGAGTGGCAGGCAACGTAGCCAATAGTTCTTCAATCGCAAGTATTGAATATGCGGTTGCAAACATAGGTTCAAACGTAATTGTCGTATTGGGACACCAAAATTGTGGCGCGGTAACTGCTGCAATAAATGGAGGAGATAATGGATACAATTTGAATCATTTGCTTTCTCACATAACACCGGCAATGGCTGCTTTGAAAGAAGGGGCAACAGTAAATGATGTTGTAAAGAAAAATGCTGAACTTACAGTTAGGGAATTAAAAAACAGGTCAGAAATAATAAAGAATGCTATTGATAAAGGAGCAGTTAAAATCGTCTCTGCATATTATAACTTAGATTCCGGTAGAGTTGACTTTTTTTAACTAAATAACTTAAGGTTGCGATGATTCCATATCTGACAAGAAAATGGGTTTACCGGTTTATGGTTTGTTGGTATAAAGACGCTCCGGAAGATCAAAACACCTTAAATCTTGATCTGTATTTATCGCAACCTGGATTAAATACAAAACTTAATTTAACATGTATATAGGTAAGAGGTACCCTTTCTGGGGGGTTGTAAAATGGAGTAAAAGGTATATTTATATTTTCTTTTTAATAGATATTACCCCAATACTCCTTTATAAAATTTTTGACTGGCATTGGCTTATTATTCCTTGGCAACCTATTGCACTCATAGGTATTGCAGTCTCTTTTTATCTCGGATTCAAGAATAATTCGTCCTATGACAGATTATGGGAAGGCAGAAAAATTTGGGGTGGAATCGTAAATGCCTCTCGTACATTTACCATCATGTCACGAGACTTCATTACCAACGAATTTGCCAAAGAAAAAATACCTGAAGAAGAACTGCGCCAAATCCATAAAACCCTTGTTCACCGTCATGTAGCGTGGTTGAAAGCACTGACCTATCAGCTAAGGGTGCTAAAACCATGGGAACATGATGGCAGTGAAAATGTTGAATTAAGAAAATTGGGCGACGTTCATCATGAAGACAATCATTTTGAAAAAATAAAACCGTATTTATCTTCTTCAGATTATGAATATATAATGACAAAAGGAAACAAGGCATCTCATCTATTAAGCCTCCAATCAAAAGCACTTTTGGGCTTAAAACTAAGAGGCTTGATAGAAGACTTCAGGCATATGGAATTGGCAAAAATGCTCGGAGAATTTTATTCGCTGCAAGGTAAATCGGAGCGGATTAAAAACTTTCCATTTCCAAGACAATACGCCACGGTGAACTATATTTTTGTTTGGATATTTTTGATTTTATTGCCTTTTGGAATGCTCAATATTTTTTCAAATACCGCTCACTTACATTCAAGTTGGTCGGTCATTCCATTTACCATGCTGGTATCTTGGGTATTTATCCTGATGGAAATGATAGGAGATTATTCCGAGAATCCTTTTGAGGGATTATATAACGATGTGCCCATTACCTCTATGTCGAGAGGAATTGAGATTGATATAAGACAGATGTTGGATGAAACCGATTTACCAGAACCTATAAAACCGGTATGGAATGATACCATATTGTTATAAAATACTATTGATAAGGGAAATAAGTACACTGACCCAAACAACCGTCACTTTGTGACGGTTGTTTGGGTCAGTGTACTTACGACAGTCATTTTTGCTTATTGTAATTTAGATTCCCAGAAAGTAAATTATACTAGACCACTTTAGGTTTTGTGCATTTGCAAAATCATATCAAGAAGGTTTAGATAGTTGAGAGGGTTGAGTTCTAAACCTTCTCAACCATAAACAGGATTTGCACAAACCCTACTATGGTACAGTATAGCATCAAGCTCTACAGGCATTGCATTGCATCATATCTTTGAGGTACTTCCCAATCTTTTATAGTGCTATGAAGTGATTCCTTTGAAAAAAAATGGGAAATTTACCTGTTACTGGATTTCTGAAATTAGATAATAGACAATTTGATGTAAAAATTATTTATAAACAACTATTAATCAATGTCTTCCTATAACGGCGTTATCTAACATCAAAACCCAGTTAACATTTATCGCCAATCATATGAAAGCTATCATACCTGTTGCCGGTGCGGGCACGCAATTGCGGCCGCTCACCTACACCCAGCCGAAACCCTTGATCCCGGTAGCGGGAAAACCCATTATATCTTATATTATAGAAAACCTTAAAAAGGCAGGTGTTGACGAATACATTTTTGTGATCGGTTATTTAGGTGAAAAAATAAAAGATTACATCGAACGCAAATACCCCGATTTAAAAAAGGTATTTGTTTCTCAAGACCAGCGTTTCGGAACTGGACATGCCATTCTTACAGCCAAAGATTTTATCAAAAAAACGGAAGACTTATTCATCTATTTTGGGGACACTTTAGTGGACATGGATTTTGGCAAAATGATAGAATCGCCCAACTCATGTTTTGCCATCAAAAAAGTCGACTCACCTGGCGGCTTCGGCATTGTGGAGTTCGATCGGCAAGGAAAGGTGAGCCGAGTCGTCGAAAAACCAAAAATTCCAAAATCAAACATGGCGCTGGTCGGACTTTACCTTATCAAAGAAGTGGCCCAATTACTGGACGCCCTAGCCTATATGGTCGAACATGATAAACGAACAGAAGGTGAATTTTCCCTTACAGATGGCCTGATGCGGATGATCAAGCTAGGCATCCCGTTTTCGGCCATTGAAGTGGAAAATTGGTATGACTGCGGAAAAAAGGAAACCCTCCTGGAAACCAACGCCATCCTTCTCGATAAAGAAGGTTATGCCTCTTGCGACCTGCCCGATTATGACAATTCGATTGTGATCCACCCCGTTAGCATCGGCCAAAACTGCAAGATTGTAAATTCCATCGTCGGACCGCACGCAACTATTGGAAGCCATGTTAAGATCAATTCCTCCATTGTGCAAAATTCCATTATCGGCAACTATGCCTCGCTAAATGAGGTGGCTTTAAAAAATTCGGTGATCGGAAACGACACCTCCATTATCGGCTTCCGGCAAAGTCTCAATATCGGGGACAATACAGAGATTGATTTGAGTTGATTGATTTTGAAACAATGAGTAATGAAACAATAGAACAATGACCGAACTTCTTCAACATCTTTCAGAACCTTGGGCCATACGGGCACTTGCGGCTTCTTCCCTAGTAGGGATCATGTGTGGGATATTAGGCTGCTTTATTGTATTAAGAAACATGGCTCTGATTGGCGATGCGCTTTCACATGCGATCTTGCCAGGGGTTGTAGTGGCCTACATCTTGGGCATGGGTACTACTTTGGGGTATTTTGGAGGATCGGTTGTAGCGGGATTGCTAACGGCCATCATGATTACCTGGATTCAGCGAAATGTAAAAACCAAAAATGACGCGGCCATCGGCATTGTTTTTACTGCCATGTTTTCCATTGGGGTCATTGGCATTTCGAGGATCAGCAGGATACCCGGGACACATATAGACCTTAAGGATTTCCTCTTTGGAAATGTGCTGGGCGTAGCCAATGATGACCTTTATTTGACAGCCGCCATTACGGTGTATGTACTTTTGAGTGTGGCCATCTTTTTCCGCTATCTTTTTATCACAACCTTCCAGCCCATCATTGCTGAAACGCAGGGGATCTCGGCTTCTACGATCCATTATTTTTTGATGCTTTTGTTGTCTTTTGCAGTGGTAGCATCGCTTCAGGTAGTCGGAGTCATCTTGGTGGTGGCAATGCTCATAACTCCCGCATCCACAGCTCTTTTGCTTACTGACCGAATGCAAAGAGTACTGGTGTTGGCAGCTATCATAGGTTTGTTTTCCGCAATAACAGGACTAGTTGGAGCCATTATTTTTGAAATGCCTCCTGGCCCAGCTATGGCAATTGCAGCAACGGGTTTTTATATCCTCGCTGCTTTCTTTTCCCCCAAAAAAGGGTTGATATTTCGGTTTTTCCAAAAAAGAAAATTACAAGGAAGGATTCAGCTAGAAGATACACTCAAACAATCCCATCGCTTTCAACAAAAGGGAGAACTGTCACTCGATAAGTTGCTCCAAAATTTAGGCTTCAACAAAAAAATCCTCCAAAAACAGCTTGCCATTTTGCGTAGCCAGGAATTAATGGAGAAAAACAGTTTGAGGCTCACTGAAACTGGTGCCGAAAAAGCAAGTCAATTGGTTCGCGCACACCGACTTTGGGAGACCTACCTCGCCGACAAGGTTGGCCTGACTGCTGAACAAATACACGAGGACGCTGAAAAATACGAGCACCTGCTCACCGACGAAATACTTGACGAAGTGGACAAGACACTTGGCTACCCTACCACTGATCCACATGGGTCGCCCATTCCTGCCCGTCGCGGTTTGCCAGCTTATTCATTATTGCAACTGGAGTTACTGCAACAGGGGAAAATCGCTTCCAAACAAACGAGCGAGCATATTACCGCTCGCCTCTGGAGGTTGGGGCTATTGCCCGAAACCATTTTTTTGATAAAAAATAAAGCTGCTGAGTTCGTGGAGGTAGAGCAGTCAGGCACGATGATTCAAATCCCGAATGATCTTGCAAGAAGGATTCATGTGGAGAAATAATTTTGAACAACTTCAATAAACTTAAGAGTTTAAATCTAACCGCCTAAGGTCTTAAAATAGAATCATTTACCTCCCACTCACCACATCCCTAAATGTCATAACCTTTGAGCGCCAAAAGGAGGACTCACTCACCTTGTCAACAACAACCCCCCTGCTCGATGTACTGTGGATAAGCCTCAAATCCCCGCCGTTATTGGAATAAACCATTGCTACATGAAATACCTTTCCCGCCTTGCTTTTCCTGAAAAATACGAGATCGCCCGGCTGGGCATTTCCCTTGGCAGTTTTTTTTCCTAAATGCTCTTGTGATGCAGAAGGCCCAGAAACGGGCACATCAAAATTCCGAAGAACGTAAGTTGTAAAACCAGAACAATCAAAGCCCGTGGGCGATTTTCCACCGTATCTGTACTTGACGCCCACGTGCTTTTTTGCAAAGGATGTAATGTTATTCCGAAGTTGGGTTTCGTCCTTGTTTGAATAATGTGTTCCTGTGTGAGGGGACGTAGAAGACCCTGTAACACCTCTGTGCAAAGCACATCCCGAAGCTAATAATGAAACAATTACCAAAAACTTAGCATACAAGCTTTTTCCAGCCATAATTCAATAGGTTAATTCTTAAACAATTCCAGGTAAAGCTGTAATGCCAAATATTTTTGATTGGATTATAATAAACGGTGTAGTGTAATCGGAAAAGAGAGCATTCGATAGAAGAGCAAGAACGTGCAGACGATAAATTGAATTATTTATTTTGCCAAACTTAGGCTTTTGTTACAATTCCTCATGCAATGACAAATATAAACGAATTATTATTTTATCTAATATTTATCTCTTATAAAATTTCAAATTTATCCTGATCTGGTAAAAAATGTAGTCTTTGGCGGTAAGCCATCATCCCCTTTTTTGACAACTCGCAGGTGAACACATCCTCAGCGTCGGATATCTGGTAAACCAAGTGCCCAGCAAAATCCACCACCGATGTGTCGCCAGTATAATGAAAACCCTTTCCATCGTCACCAACGCGGTTCACCCCTGCAACATATGATTGGTTTTCAATAGCTCTTGCCAAGAGTAACTGCCGCCACTGGTAGCTGCGTGTTTCAGGCCAATTGGCCATATATACGAGCAGGTCATACCCTTCTGCATTCCTGCTCCAAACGGGAAAACGGAGGTCATAACATATTAATGGACATATTTTCCATCCTTTCCAATCGGCGATGAATTTCTTTTGGCCAGCGGTAAAGGTCTCATGTTCTTTGGCCATTGTAAACAAGTGGCGCTTATCGCAATGCTGGCAAACACCATCTGGCTGCATCCAAATTAAGCGGTTAAAATAATGCCCATCCTCTTTGATAATTATACTGCCCGTAATCACCGCTCCCAACTGCGATGCTTTTGATGTCATCCAACGAAAGGTCTTGCCGCCCATGTCCTCTGCCACGGCCGGAGCTTTCATACTGAACCCAGTTGTAAACATTTCTGGCAAGATGACCAAGTCCGTCCTACCTTCCAAACCCGAAAGTTTGCCATCAAACATCGCCAAATTGGAATCTACATCTTCCCAATGCAGCATGCTTTGAACGGTGGTAATGCGAAGGTTTTCCATATCGTATAAAATAGAACAGGGCATAAAGATGTAAAATCTTTATGCCCTGAAACGTAAGTAGTCGAGATTAAATAATTTCCGAATTTTAGCAAGTTGATTTTTTCGTATAGCAAGGCAAAAAAAGTGAGCATAGCCTGGCTACGTGAACTTTTTATTAACGCAGCTATATGGAAAAAGCAGCCGATAAAAACGGAAAGTATTAGGCTCGACTACTTATATAGTAAAAAAGAATTATTCTTCTTTGCCGCCTTCTTTGCCTTCTCCAGATTCGCCATCTCCCTCTTCTCCTCCTTCGGCATCTTCCCCTTCTTCAGTCTCTTCATCTTCTTCTTTAAGAACCCTTGGCACTACAACTGAAGCAATTGGCAATGTGACAGAATTCATGATTTCTATGCCTTCGGGAGCTACGATGTCACGCACCCGGATGGATTGTCCCAACATCAAGGTAGAGATATCGGCGACTACCTCATCAACCAGCATTTCCGGTTTGGTCTTTATCTTAATCCAACGTATACTTTGTTGAAATTTTCCTCCATTACGTTCCCCTGGCGATACTCCTTCAAAACGGAGTGGCACTTCCACTTTTATGGGGTGGCCATCTTGCAATTCTAGGAAATCAATATGGCTTACCGTATCTTTTACAGGATGAAAATCCGTTGACTTGAGGATACATCTATGTGCATTGCCATTTACAGTGACCTCAAGTAATTTAAACTCACCCGTATAAACCACATCACGTACATCTTGAGGATGAACAGTGAAATGTACATTTTCTTTTCCTTTACTGTATAAAACACAAGGGATGAGACCTGCTTTCCTGACGGCTTTGATGGCTTTTTTGCCCACTTCAGTTCTTTCCGTTCCGTTGATTGATACCGTTACCATGACTGTTATTTTTTTCAGAAAGGGCAACCCAACATTTGTGTTGCTCAGAATCTGATTCACTTCATTTTTTAAAAAGGAGCGCAAAGATAGAATTTTTACAAAAACAGTTAACATTTATAGTTGCTTTTTTGATAATTCCCATGAAATTCTTAGGCTTTGAAGTGTGAAGGAATGTCCAAAAAATTCTTTTTAATGATCTTTGGCTATTTAAATCAAATAAACTTAACTTTGCGCTCCTTTTTGAAATCCAATATTAGACATTGATTAAATCATCATAAAATGAAAAGGACTTATCAGCCTTCCAGGAGAAAAAGAACAAACAAGCACGGCTTCCGTGAAAGGATGTCCTCTAAAAGTGGACGTAAACTTTTGGCACGTCGCCGCGCTAAAGGCCGCCATAGCTTAACTGTTTCTGACGAAAAGCACACTAAGTAGTCTTAGGCACGATTCAGAAGCATATTTCTTCTGAATGTACATGTTTTTTTGATACAAAGCCCGGAGCGATTATTTTCGCTCCGGGCTTTGTATGTTTGTAAGTAGTCGAGTTTAGTAACGGTCAAAACAACTACCACTACAATTCATTGATGAATGCCAAAGCCTACCTTACAAAAGACATCCATTGAAGTAAACGGGCAGTCGATTCCGGTGAAGGTTTACCGCGAGCATCGGCGGGGCATCCGTTTTGCTATTGGAAAGAAAACGGCTATTCTCCGTATGCCCAACCACCTGCCAACTGACCTCCAGCAAAAAGAATGGAGGCGTTTTACCAATTGGGTGGAAAAGCAAATTTTGGCCCGCCCTGGAAGTGAAAATGTATATGGGCGCATTTATAAAGATGGCGAGCTACTAAAAGTTGGTAAGCGACAATATCAAATAAAGATCGAAACCACCAGCAACAAAACACATGCTGGCAATATCCACAACGGAAGTTTAATAATCCTCCGCATTGCACAAGGTTCGAGCGAACAACAAAAGAAAAAAGCTACCCAACATCTTTTGAGTCGTTTGGTCGCCCAAGATTTCAAACCTGAAATCACCCGTCGGGTAGGCGAACTGAACCACTTATATTTCCAAAAAACGATCAATTCCGTGAACTTGAAATACAACCGATCTAATTGGGGAAGTTGTTCCACCAAAAACAACGTCAACCTATCCACCTGCTTGCTCTTCGCACCCGATGACGTGATCGATTATGTTATCATACACGAATTGGCCCACCTGGTCGAAATGAACCATTCTCCCCGATTCTGGGGCCTGGTGGAAAATGCCATGCCCGATTACAACAAAAAGGAAAAATGGTTAAAAGAAAATTGGCAGACTTGTGTCTTTTAATAATACTAAAATTCACATCCTCACTTAACTGCCGATGCCCAGTACCATCAAAGCCCATATATACCTCAGTATAACCGCCCTCATTTACGGTGGGAATTACACAGTAGCAAAAGTCATTCTGGACGGCGACCACATTGGCCCTTATGGACTTACGTTGATGAGGGTTTCGGTAGGGGTATTCCTGTTTTCGCTTTTCCACGCCATTTTTGTAAAGGAAAGAATTGATAAGAAAGATATCCCGCTCCTCGTCCTTTGTGCCCTGACAGGCGTTGCCATCAATCAGATGATGTTCATTGGAGGGCTGAAATTGACCAGTCATATCAATGCGGCTTTGATTATAACGGCAATACCTGTGGCTTCTATCATAGCGGCACATTTTATATTAAAAGAAAGGATAACCCGTAAAAAGCTGTTTGGGATTGTATTAGGTATTGCCGGAGTCGTTTTTTTAACACTTTATGGCAAAAAATTTGCATATGAAAAAAATGGTTTCCTTGGAGACATTATGGTTTTCATCAACGCTTGTTCTTTTGGAACTTTCTTCGTTTTAGTGAAAACATTGATGCGCAAGTACCACCCGGTAACGGTAACAAAGTGGATTTTCATTTTTGGATTCCCATTTGTGCTGCCGTTCGGATTCCATGAACTTAATAATGCACCCATGAACGACTTCACTCTCCACGTATGGCTGGCCATTGGCTATGTCCTCGTTTGTACCACCTTTCTTGCTTACCTTCTGAATACCTCCGCATTGAAACTTGTCGGGCCTTCTACCGTAAGTATTTACGTCTATTTGCAGCCAGTAATTGCTACTGCAATTGCCATGTTGTTTGGCAAAGACGAACTTACTATGGTGAAAGTAACCGCAGGGTTAATGATTTTTTTGGGGGTATTCCTCGTCAGCAAAAAGTAAATCGCAGTTTCCATTTTTGATCTTAAAAAATATCGAATTTGTAAAGTATCAAAAGTGTAAGGCATTGACTTTCATTCGGTTTTGGCTACTCGGGGACAAGTAGAAATGTATATGTTATTTCTACCTATAAAAATTCATTGCATAAGAACAATTTTAAATAAAAAATATTTATAAATTATTTAAAATTAATATCTTATGCACCACATGCCGTTCCCTTCCAAACCCCTACCGTTCCATAGATTGTCGATCTCTTCTGGAAACTTTTAAGTGATTTACCGTTAACTTTAACCAGATTATTCAAACAACTAAACTAACTGGCTATGAGGCAGAGAAAATCATTAGACCGCCAAGCCGTATTTTATTTAATATCCAAATTAGAGGATATGATAGGCAAAGGAGGAGTGGTCTTCCCCACAGAAGGTCACTACCAGACCCTCATCGATTATTACGAAGGCGAATACCTTTTCGAAAGGGCATTGGAAGTCTCCGAATTTGCGATTTTGCAATACAGCCTTTCTCCTCAGTTCCATTTGCACAAAGCTGAACTGCTTTTACAGATGAAGCAGCCCGAAAAAGCTTTAGCGGCCCTCGACAAGGCCGACCTGCTTATTCCCAACTGCATTTCTTCCTTCCTCGTTAGAGCCGAAGGGTTTGCCGCCCTCGACATGCACATCGAAGCTGTCAATTTGCTTGACGGCTTGAAAGAAAATTCCACACCTGAAGAACTGAGCAGGATCTATGTGCAAGAAGCGCTCATTTACCACAATCAAAAAGAACACGAGCGGGAGTTTTACACACTCAAAGCAGCGCTGAAAGAAAACCCATCCAACGGTGAAGCATTGTCCAGGATGTGGTATTGCGTTGAAGCAGCGCGCAAGCATGAAGAGAGTGTTGAGTTACACAAAAGGATTCTTGATGAAGACCCGTTCTGCACACTAGCATGGTATAATTTGGGCACTTCCCAGCAATACCTTTGCAACTACGAGGAAGCTATTGAAGCGTTCGAATACGCCTTTCTCACCAACGATGAATTTGAGTTTGCATACCGAAGCTGTGCAGAAGTTTGTCTGGATCAACAAGATTATCAAAAAGCACTTCAATGCTACCAGGATGTACTGGAGAAATTTGAGCCGGATGATGATCTTTTCCTTTGTATCGGCAAGTGTTATGAAAAACTGGGGAATCATCCTGTGGCCCTCACCTTCCTCGACCAAGCTATTGCGCTCAATCCAATGAACGATGAGGCGCTTTTTCACATAGGCACTTGTTATGCCAGCCAGAAGAAATGGGAAAATGCAGCCAAATCCCTCCTCAAAGCCATTCGTTTGAATGATCTGAACGAGGAATATTTTGTCGCCCTGGGCGAAGCCTATAATAAATCAGGAAATTACAAAGACGCTGAAATTCATTTTAAGGCTGCGGCAGATGTCGCTCCCGAAGAAGCTATTTACTGGATACGCCTGGCTAAATTCTTCATGGACACCCATCGCTTGGAAGAAGCACTGAAAGTGCTCGACGAAGCTGAAGAATACACCTATGGCTCTGAAATACTTTATTACCGCAGCGCTTTCCTATTCAAAAAAGGAAAAAGAAGGGAAGCCTTAATGATATTAGAAGAAGCATTGTGCGAAGATTTTCACGCACATGACTCCATGTTCAGCTTATTGCCCGTGATGGCAACTGACTCTGAAGTAAAAGCTATTATTTCCATATTCCAACCGGACTGAATTTAACGCCCGGCTATTTAACTTACTGATTACTGTATCAAACATCATTTTAGAACCACGTCCGATCCCCTCGGACGTGGTTCTTTTTTTGTGCTAAGAATTAGACCGGGACTCTGACTCCTGACTCATCGCTCCTGACCCCTTTTCAAACAATCAAGGAGCAAGCCGGGACATTTCCCATCCTCCACTTTGCTTTCTTTCATAAAGAAACCTGTCGTGTAGCCGGCTCACTTGGCCCTGCCAAAATTCAATGCGATCAGGGATAACATTATAACCTCCCCAAAAGGGCGGGAGGGGCAACATGTCCACGCCTTTATGTTTTTTCTGTATTTTTTCTACCCTGTCGGTCAGTACTTTCCTGTTTTCAATAACCTCACTTTGCGGCGATGCCCAAGCGCCCACCTGGCTTCCTCTCGGACGGCTTTGGAAATAAGCTTTTGAAACACCTGCCGGCAGTTTTTTCACGCTGCCTTCTATACGGATTTGGCGGTGCAGTTTTTTCCAAAAAAAAGTCAGTGACACAAAAGGGTTTTTCTCCATTTCACGGCCTTTCTGACTGGCATAATTGGTAAAAAACGTGAACCCCTCGTCATTATAATCTTTCAATAAAACGATACGGGCAGTGGGCCTTCCCTCCAGTGTACATGTTGACAAGGTCATCGCATTTGGGTCGGGAACATCTGCTTTTAGAACATCCTGAAACCAGTTATGGAACTGGACAATCGGATTTTCATCCAACTCGTTCAGTCCTAACCCATTTGATTGGTAATCTTCTCTTACATGGTGCAGCATAACATGAAGTTTGTAATAAGCTGTTGGTCAATGACCAAGAGTTTATTTCATCGTTACTTAGAGAAACAAAGTTAAGAAAGGCTGAATTGATTGGTAAGGAACAAGGGGTGATAAAACGCACTCCTTGACTTGGGAACGGTGAAAGAATAAATTGACATTCTTGGCTGTTTCTTTTTCCCTCTAACTTTGTTGAAAATACTCGCCGTAGCCCTGCTATGTCTGCGTTTTTCGCCTTGTTAGAGAAAAAAATAAATCACCCAAAAATCTCAATTTATTTTTTCACCGTTCCTTGGTGACGGGGCAAAAAAAAACCCTGCCAATTGAATGACAGGGACAAAACAAAAAACAAACACTATGAACAAACACTAATCTTTAGTCACTTTAGGGTCAAGGGTGAAAAAAGTCCCCCGAAAGTCCGGGGGCTACATAAAAAACAAAAACTATGAACAAACACTCACCCTATATTCTTTACAGGTGCAAAAGCCCAGAATTTTACGGGATATTTCACGCCTGGTTTCGCTGTTAAATTGATTATTTCAAATTACTTTTCAACATATTGCCATCATCACATTTGCGCTCGATTAATAATTTAATCTTTTTTATATGTTTTCAATAAGTATGCCAAACCAAAGCTGAGAAGATAGATTTTTCAATGCTCCCAGATGTGCTATTTGAGATGCTGTTGAACAAAAAAAAGTAATAAAATGAATCCATGTTTAACATCTATTTGCCTTCTGTGACAATTCAAATCCAGATCAAGAGCAAAACACTCGCATTAACGGCCTCTAAGAGCATTATAAATGTTGTTTTATATGAAAAATAAATTATGTGTAAGTGTGACAATTTACAAGCTCACACACCAATTCACAGTCAGCTCATTTTTCCAATATAAAATTTGTCCGATACTGAAATTTCATAAAACCACTCTTCCTACGAAACCTTCCTACGATTTTGCTGTCTTGTAAAATGGAATAATTTTTTTATCACCAACAATTAATTCTAACATGAAAAAAGTACTCGGACTCCTCGCATTTTTAGCTGTTTTGGCAGTTTATGCATTTCATCCTGGAAATGCCGACCAATCTCTCAATACAACGGTAGAGGCACTCTCAGTTGGCGACGTTGCACCTGATTTCCAACTCAAAAATATTGATGGGTCAACCGTTTCCCTTACTGGCCTGACCAATCCAGATGGAAGTGAACCTTTAGGGTACATCGTCACTTTCACCTGCAACACTTGCCCATTCGCCGTCATGTATGAAGATCGCTTGATTGAGCTTCATGAAAAATATGCCCCAAAAGGTTGGCCCGTAGTAGCTATCAACCCAAATGACCCCGAGGCCATGGCTGGCGACAGTTTTGATAAAATGAAAGAAAGAGCGGAAGAGAAAAGCTTTCCTTTTGTCTATTTATTCGATGAAGGACAAGAAATCTACCCCCAATATGGCGCGACTAAAACACCACATGTTTTCTTGCTAAATAACGAGCGGGAAGTAAAATACATTGGTGCCATTGACAACAATCCGCAAGATGCTGATGCCGTCACAGCACACTTTGTGGAGGACGCTATTGCAGCAGTAGGAGCAGGGAATGACCCCGATCCTGATTACACAAAAGCAATTGGCTGTTCCATCAAGGTAAAAAGGTAAACCATCCTTACTTTTTAAGAAAAAGGATTTGTGCCGTAAGCACAAATCCTTTTGTTTTTTTAGGAATATTGCAACATCAAAAAGCAAAGGAAACCATGCGATATTTTCTCTTTTTATTCTTGCTATTTTCTGTAAATGTTTTACTGCTTTCGCAGAACAAATCACAGGAAACGATAGCTGCACTCGAACGCCAGCGGTTTGAGGCTATGACCAAAAAGGACATCCCTTTTTTACAGGATGTGTTGGCTGAAAATACAACCTACTCCCATTCTAACGGATTGGTAGAGAACAAGGCCCAACACCTCGAAAATATCAAGTCTGGGCGCATCACATATCAGGAAATGGAGGTGGAAGAAAGTGAAATAAGGATCTTTAAAAAAACAGCCGTGGTCAATGGGATTGTTCAGGTGAAAGGATTTTACAAAAACACCCTTTTTAATATCAGACTGGGCTACACGGATGTTTATATAAAACGAAAAAGGAAGTGGAAATTGGTGGCCTGGCAGTCAGTTAAATTGGAGTAGCCTTGCGTTCCAAAAGGGTAGGAATTGAATTCCCACCCTTTTGGAACGGGCGCTGAACCAGCCATATTACCTCTGCCCTTTGTTTGCTTCATATCCCCCATTATTTCCATGCAAAGCCCCCATCGTTTTGATCAGGTCAATCAACTCCCGCCGATAGCCATTTTCATCTTTTCCAAGTGCCCCTTTTGCTAAATTTTCAGCGGTCAAATAGGTCGCTTCACCTTTGAACTCGGAACTACGCAGCAACATGCCAAACTCTGCCACAGCTGCGGCAAACCGGAAGTTGTCGCTCGTCAATTTTGACTTCTCATTATTAGCAGCAACAGTCTTTTCAATCAACATACTTTTATTTCCATCCGGCTGCTTATAGCGCAATTTAATGGTCAACATTTCTTCCGATTTACCTGCTGATTTATGTACTTCCGTTTGCTGGTATTTCAGTTTATCTACCGAGCCGAAATAGGGACTTTCCACACCAGCAGGAATGACCTCATACAATGCCGTCACCCTGTGGCCGCTGCCCAGTTCACCTGCATCTTTTTTGTCATCATTGAAATCTTCTTTGTCAAGCAGACGATTTTCATAACCGATCAAGCGGTAGCCCTGTACTTCAGCAGGGTTGAATTCGATCTGGATTTTCACATCTTTTGCGATGGTGAAAAGCGTGCCGCCAAATTCATTCACCAGCACCTTCCGTCCCTCTTTGATATTGTCGATATAATAATGGTTTCCATTACCGCTATCCGCCAGTTTCTGCATTTTGTTGTCTTTGTAATTGCCAACCCCAAAGCCAAGGACGGTCAGGAACACACCACTTTCCCGCTCTTTTTCGATCATCGTCACCAACTCGCCATCGCTGCTTTGTCCCACATTAAAGTCCCCGTCAGTGGCCAAGATGACCCTGTTGTTTCCATTTTCGACAAAATTATTACGGGCAGTCAAATATGCTAATTTGATTCCTGCCGCACCCGCGGTAGAGCCACCCGCTTCGAGGTTGTCAATGGCTTCGATAATCTTTTGTTTGTTGCTACCTTTGGTCGGAGGGAGCGCCAGCCCCGCAGCACCTGCATACACTGCGATGGCCACCCGGTCTTCTGGCCGTAGTTGGTTGACGAGCATTTTCAGGGAGGATTTCAACAACGGCAATTTGTTCGTGGCATGCATACTTCCCGACACATCAATAAGGAATACGAGGTTGGAAGGGGGCAGGTTCTCAGTTTCTACTTTCTTGCCCTGTAGGCCAACCAATAGCAATTTGTTCTGACTGTTCCAGGGGCAAAGCGCAACCTCAGTAACCACCTCAAAGGGGTGCTTGCCTTGTGGCTGGGGGTATTCGTACTCGAAATAATTGACCATTTCTTCAATCCGCACCGCATCGGCAGGCGGAGCTTGACCATTATTGATAAATCGGCGGAGGTTGCTGTAGGAAGCGGCATCCACATCGATGGAAAAAGTGGAAAGCGGGGTTTGTGTCACTTCGTAAAAACGGTTTTCAGCGATGTGGTCATAGTCCTCCGTATTGAAGTTTTGATAAGAATCGCTATCATATATAGCAACTGATGGGGGAGCTATTCCCATTGGTGCATAGTCCATAGCCATCCCCGATTTCATCATTACATTTTCCTTTTTTGACTTTCTACGATTTTTTCTGGAAGTCACCACGACCTCTTCCAATTCAGCTCCAGGTCTCATTTTTATTTCAATAAAATCCCCCTCACACACTTTTTTTGAAATGGTTTCAAATCCTGTGTAAGCGAACTCCAATTCTTTACAACGATGTGAAACTTCAAGTGAAAACACACCATAAACATCTGTGACCGCACCATTCTTTGTGCCTTTTGCCAGCACATTAGCACCAATCAACGGAGCACCCGATTCGTCCATTACTTTTCCTTTCAGGAGGTATGTTTCCTGATTGGTGGGAAATAAAAACGTTACTAATCCGATCGCCAACAAACTGAATAAAGCTTTCATAAGTCTTATGTTTTAAGATGAAAAAATGTAATAATGGAGGAAGGATGCAGGTGCGAATCCAGATTACACAAACGAAATTGTTTTTTTGAAAAATAGAAGCGTCGCTTTTAAGAAAAGCGTCGCTTCTGAGTGGCATTTTTTCTTTAAGTTTGATTTTTAGAATTTACGGGAAGTACAACTTCCCGCTACAAAAATGCTAAAGCGCTTCCGCCGACATACCACCTATCTGACCGACGAAGAACTGGTCGCACAGTACCAGTCTTCGGACGATTTGTCGCACATCGGATTGCTGTTCGAGCGATATACAGAACTGGTTTACGGTGTTTGTTTGAAATATTTGAAAATACCTGCCCTGGCCGAAGATGCGGTGATGGACATCTTTGAAACGTTGGTGAAAAAAGCCAAAACCCACGACATCAGGGAGTTCCGCCCCTGGCTGTACGTCTTGTCCAAAAACCACTGCCTGATGCAACTGCGGAAGAAAAACCCAATGGTTTCTTTTGACGATATGATGCCCGCTGCCCAAGCTGAAGTTGTGCATTCTGCAGGTATGGTGCATCCGATTGATGAATTCGAGCCAAATGGTGAAGAGCTGGCACTAAAAGACTGTCTGGAAAAATTGCCACAACAACAACTAAAATGCGTCAAGGACTTTTATTTTGAAGGAAAATCCTACAAACTGATTTCGGAGGAAAGCGGAGAGGAGTTGGGAAGGGTGCGCTCGAATATCCAAAACGGCAGACGAAATTTGCGCATTTGCATGGAGCAGACTGAAAAAATGATGAATGACAAATGATGAATGACAGACCAAATTGGCGAAACTTTCTTCAACGCTGGATAAGTGGAGAAGCCGACCGCAGTGACGAACGTTCCCTAGAGGCTCTGGCAAAAGACGACCCTTTCCTGGCAGATGCCTTGGAAGGTTTCCGCGCTGTACCTGAAGCTGACCATGCGAGATCGGTAACAAGGATGAAAGCCAATTTGCGGAGCAAAAATAAAAAGAAGCGAAGGGGGGCTATTTTTTACATGCAAAGAATAGCAGCAGTGGGAGTGCTATTGCTCGGGGCTTGGTTTATATTTCGATCTTTTGATACGCAAAATAACAGCGTTGCACAAAATGAACAAGCAATGGATAAAGGACCGGAAACGGGTACGGCAGAGGCCACGTTTTCCGACTCGACCACATTCGACCTTACCAATAATAGCCCAATTGAGAAAGAACGTGTTTCACAAGAAAAATCAACCAGGAAACCTGAAACTGCTTTAGATCAAATTGCAGCAAATAAAAACATTGCAAGCCCTCCTGCTGTCAGGATCATTCCACCACCTAATAAAGAAGAAAATTTAGTAGAAGTACCCGATGAATTGGATAATGCACCGGAAATCCGACTGGAAGAACCCACAAAAAAAATTGAACTGGTGGCCGATGACATTGCCATTAATAAAAAGAAAAGTGGTGTCACTGCGATGCCTCCACCGGCTCCAGAAGAAGAAATAGCATTTGCTGAATTTGATGAGCGCCCTGCTACTGGTAATACTGTTACCGCGTTTCAAACCATTAATGGCCAAATAACCGACAGAGATGGTTACCCGCTCATCGGTGCCAACATTTTAATCAACAATACTGAACAAGGAACTAATTCAGACATTGATGGGAATTTCACCTTTCAATCTCCAGTGGAAAACCCTGAACTGGTCGTTTCATACACAGGATTCGTAACGCAAAATATTCAAGTACAGGGAGAACAGTTTCTCAATATTCAATTGGAGGATAATGCAGGTGCGCTGTCGGAAGTAGTTGTAACAAAACGATTTGGTTGGTCAAAAGCCAAATCTTCCGAGCGCCTTTCATTTGAACCAAAAGGCGGGTTTAAGAAATTTGAAAAGTACATTAGGCAAAATCTCCGCATTCCACAAGCTGCCATTGATGCTGGCAAGAAAGGTCAGGTCACCGTTCGTTTCAAATTAGACGCTTCTGGCAAACCCATTGACCTTCAAATAATCCAACCTCTCGGCTTTGGCTGCGACGAAGAGGCCATCCGCTTGCTACAGGACGGTCCAAAATGGAAAGGTCCTGTCGACGTTCAAACTTCTTATAGTTTTGAGTTTTGAGTTACTGAGTATTTGAGTGTCTTGCTTTTCTGCATACCCATAGGTTTTGTACCTTGCCGCTTTGTGTCACTTATTTTAGGCCTTAGAGTCAAACATTTTACTTTGCCTAACTCAAACACTCACGCACTCACGCACTCACGCACTCAGAAACTCAAATACTCAAATACTCTACAACTAAAAACTAAACATGAAGGTTAAATTTTGCGGAGCAGCACGTCAGGTTACCGGAAGCGCCCACCTCATCACCCTCGACGATGGATTTAAAATATTGCTCGATTGTGGTCTCTACCAGGGCAATGACGACGAGATGGAAGATTTCAATTCCACTTGGAAATTCAACCCCAACGAAATCAACTGTGTAATCCTTTCCCACTCCCATATTGACCATTGCGGGCGTTTGCCCAAACTGATAAAGGATGGGTATAAAGGCCCTATTTACAGCACCCATGCCACTCGTAGTTTATGCGCCATCATGCTGCTCGACAGTGCATTCATTCAGGAACGGGACGCTGCATATTGGAATAAAAAGCACAAAAACAAAAAGAAATACCGAGAACCTCTTTACGACAAGAACCACGTCAAGACAACGATGGATCGTTTCATCAGCTACGGTTATGGCCGCACGTTTGAAATCTATCCAGATGTAAAAGCAACCTTCCGCGATGCCGGGCACATACTCGGAAGCGCCAGCGTCCACATGCGTATTAAGGACAAAAACGGTGATGAAATCAAAGTCGGTTTCAGCGGCGACATTGGCCGACCGAACCGTCCCATCCTCCGTGACCCGCAGATTATGGATCCCGTGGATTACCTCATCTGCGAGTCCACTTATGGTGACAAGGAGCATGGTGCTGCTCCCATGGAAGTGGAAAAATTGTTGCGGATCATTCACGAAACCTGTGCAGTCAAGAAAGGCAAACTGATCATACCAGCATTCAGTGTTGGTCGCACCCAGGAGATTGTTTACATCATGGATCAGTTGGAAACCGCAGGCCGCCTGCCCCGCATCCCTGTTTATGTGGACAGCCCGTTGGCGGTGAATGCCACGACCATTTTCGGGTCACATCCAGAATGCTATGATGCCGAACTCAGCTCATACATCCTAAAAGACCCTAACCCGTTCGGTTTTGGTAACCTAACTTACATCAAAGAAGTGAACCAGTCAAAAAGGCTCAACAATTCAGACAAACCCTGCATCATCGTCAGTGCATCGGGCATGGCTAACGCAGGTCGGGTGAAGCACCATATTTTTAACAATATTGAAAACCCGCGTACCACGATCCTTAT
This sequence comes from Saprospiraceae bacterium, assembly GCA_029263015.1. GTDB lineage: Bacteria > Bacteroidota > Bacteroidia > Chitinophagales > Saprospiraceae > UBA6168. The sequence continues at coordinate 107,238 of JAJCYI010000013.1, forward strand.
CGTAGGTTATTGTGCCCCTGGCACTCCTGGCGCAGCACTCCGCGATGGCGTGGACGAATTAAAACTGTACGGTGTCAAGAAAAAAGTAAAAGCGGAAGTTGCCACCATGGACTCTTTTTCTGCCCATGCCGACCGCAGCGAAATGCATGAGTTCATTAGCAACCAGCGCAAGCAGGTGAAAAAGATTTTCCTCGTACACGGTGAAATCGAGCGGCAGGAAAGTTTCAGGAAATACTTGGGGGAAAGGGGATTTCACGGAATGGTGGATATTCCGGAATTGGGGGATGAGGTAAGGTTGTATTGATTGATTGGAAATTAAGAAATTGGAAATTCTGGGGGGAGTGTTCACTGAACTGTGTCATTGATTAATATGCTTGTTGAATCGCTCCCCAAATAGTTTGGCAAGTTCCCTTCTGATAGTGGCCCATTGGTGCACCTTTTTGTTCCAACTCTTTTTGTTTCTGTCCAAAGATAAGAAAAGTTGGATTAA
>JAJCYI010000014.1 GCA_029263015.1 Saprospiraceae bacterium
CGTCATTTTTGAGTGAACTATTTTTTCGATAGACAAGGCAAAAAATCATTGCATAGCCCAGCTACGGAATTATTTTTTAACACAGTATATCGGAAAAAGAGCTGCTCAAAAATGTGTCGATTATTTGGGTCAAGGTACTTAATAAACTCAAAAAGAGAACCCGATGGATACTTGCAGCGAAAAGGTGCGGTCATCATCATTCCTCGTAATGAATTTGCCATTATCCTGGCTCACCAACGAGACATCAGCATTTTGTTTCGTGATGTCCATTAAGCCATAATTTAACCTGCCAGACACAAAAAGCCCTCTGTTCAAATAAATAGAAATTCCAACGAATGTTCCAAAATCAAAGGTTTTGAACAAGTTGCCCCGATCTTCATCAAACTCATAATAAACGCCTGCCGAACTTGGGATTTCTACCAAAGTGCCACTGCCGATCCGAACTGATTTGGGTGGGTTGGCAAAAACAGCCTCGCCCGGATCATCGTTTATGTAATTTCCATCTATTTCGTAACTGATAGGGTCGGGGTCAGTACCAGCCCCATTAGCGGTTTTTCCGTTTGAATAAGACAATTCGCCAAAAACACTGGCTGACACTAAAAAGCTAACATTAACGCCTGCATAGATTTCCAACCACTCTAATGGTTTGAAGTAACCCGAAACAGGAATGTCAAGATAGGAAGTAGTGGTATTTATTCTCTGTTTGCGAGTGCCGGTAGTGGCAACTAAATTTCCAGTAGTGCTAGTTAAGTTAAGATAAGAGGGTCCCTCAAAATTGCGGCGTCCACCTTTCTGAATGAAAACCAATTCACCTCGAAGACCCATTAGATCGGTCGCTTTCCAAGTGAAAATAGCACCAACGTGAAAGCCTTCGTTGCTGGTAAACTCTTCAAGTTCATTGCCGTTGGCATCAGTTTCAGAGTCGCTTTTAAATGAATTGGAATTGAGGCCAGCTTTAAAACCATAACCAAATTCCTGAGCCATCAAGGAAGTGCCGAGGAAGATGAACAATAATATATGTAAGGTCTTTATCATTTTAGTTAGGAGTTTTTTTATAAAAAAAATCGGGCGCAAGATAAACCGTTTTTACGCAATAAAGGTAGGCTGGTTAGTGAGAATGGTTGGCCATGTTGTTCTATTAAAACAATTTTCCTGACGCTTTATTGACTCCCCATGTATCTTTGCAGGCTTCTTGAAAACTGTTTAACACATAAGCAAAAGCACATAAAATGAAAGTAGCAGTAGTAGGTGCCACCGGACTGGTTGGTACCGTTATGTTGAAAGTACTCGAAAAGCGGAATTTCCCAGTAACAGAACTTATGCCAGTGGCTTCCCAGCGTTCAGTTGGCAAAGAGGTAACATTTAGAGGAAACACCTTTCAAGTGATTGGCTTGCAAGATGCAGTGGATGCTTGTCCAGATGTGGCCATCTTTTCAGCCGGAGGTAGTGTGTCGCTGGCCTGGGCGCCCAAGTTTGCCAAGGTCGGCACGACTGTCATTGACAATTCCTCAGCTTGGCGAATGGATCCAGGTAAAAAATTGATCGTTCCCGAAGTGAATGCTGATGCATTGGAGGAAAACGACAAAATCATCGCCAACCCCAACTGTTCGACCATACAGCTGGTGGCTGCCTTGAAACCTTTGCACAGTCGTTTCATCATAAAAAGGCTGGTGATTTCCACCTATCAATCCATTACAGGTACTGGCGTAAAAGCCGTGCAACAATTCCATATAGAGCGGGACGGGAAAGTACCTTCCAAAGAAGAAATGGCCTATCACCACCCAATCAATGAAAATTGCATTCCGCACTGCGATGTGTTTTTGGAAAATGACTACACCAAAGAGGAAATGAAATTGGTGCACGAAACCAAAAAAATATTCAACGATGACTCACTGGGAATCACCGCCACTGCTGTACGAGTACCTGTTGACGGCGGGCACTCGGAGTCCGTCAACATTGAATTTGAAAAGCCTTTTGAGGTGGACGAAATAAAGAAGGAATTGAATGAGGCGGTGGGGGTTGTCGTGCTGGATGATGTAGCCAACAACCAATATCCTATGCCCCTGATGGCCAAAAATAAAGACGAAGTATTTGTTGGCCGCATACGCAGGGACGAAAGTATCGAAAACGGCCTCAACCTGTGGATCGTCGCAGATAACCTTCGTAAGGGCGCTGCAACGAATGCAGTGCAGATTGCGGAGTATTTGGTGGAGAAGAAATGGATCGGAGAGGGGGTGATGGTATGATAAAATATCTTTTGAAGATATAACATATCGGGCCTTTTAGGGATTTGTGTTTATTGGTCGAAACTTACTTTTTGTGATTTTTTAAATAAGATTTATTCAAATTACATTTACCCAAAAATGAAATAACTCAATAGGCGTTTTTGAAATTCTTGCATGAAGAGAATTACATTTTGACAAAATGGATTTATTTGATTCCAGCGAAGACAGTGCTTCATTCTCGTTCCATTCTAATTCAGTTGACTTTGCTTTTTCCTCATCAATCCAACTGTTGATCTTTTGATGCCAAAATGAAAAATCATTATTTTCCATAAATCCTACTATACATGCTTTTGCTAATTCTTTACCATGTTGTTCTCTTTTGAAACGACAAATACCACCAGTGTTGCCGGATACATATTGTTTATTATTCTTGTTATAGAGTCGTTTGCCTTCAATAGCAAAGATTCGTTCGCCTGTATGTTGTAAACAAATAGCCAAATCAATTTGTCGTCCCAAGCCTTTCTTCTTTTTTGGAGCAAACATTTCTTCTTGGTATTCATCATGGAATGATATTGCTCCACTCAAACTTGACCTTCCAATAATTCCCTGTAGCAATCGGGAAAAACTAAAATTATATTCTCTTTCTTGAATTGTAGTTTTTTGGTTTTTCAAATCAATTATCGAATTGCGGAAATCGTTATTAAACACCAACAAGCATTCCTCAGTTAATTTCACTAACATCTCAATCAACCTCGTTTTAGGGAGATCAGTAAAGGCAGGTTTAGAATTTGGGATATGTTGATTGCTTGTCATTTAAGGAAAACATTAATGCCCTTCCTTGACTAAATCGGAAATTACCCAATCGGCATCTCGGAGTGCTATTGAATCAAGCCAGTATCGGAGTTGGTTTGGTTTAATGAAACAGACATAGTCTTTTTTATAAATTTTTAATATGCGAGAAAATCTTGCATGACCTTTATCAAGCGTCAATATTATTTGCAGCTTTTTTTCTGAAATTTCAGAGATGATATTATGCTTGCCTGTAAAAGTAATGTCAGGTTTATCGTCGTATCGGAAAGCAACGTACATAAAATTATTATTGTGGATGCTGCCTGCGTCGGCAAAACGGAATTTTAGATTTTTGTTTTGATAAATTACATTTAAGGCATTACAAAATATAGAAGCATAATCTGTGAGATGATTTTTTAAGTTCTTTGAAGGTATTTGAAAAAATGCTTTACGTGATTCAGGTCGACGAATAAAATTTTGATAATGCTTTACAACATCATCAATAATAGCATCATCTATTTTACTAAGGTTTATTTTTTTATTAATTGGTTTATTAATTGGCAATTTTTTAATATCTTCTACAAGTAATACAGTATTTTTATAAATGAGTGTTTTAGGGCTTGTTGAAAAAATAAAAGCTCTATAAAGGTGGTTATTCGATTTTAAACTATTGAAAAGTTTATTAATTAATTGTTCATCTTTTTTTGGAGCTGCAATGCCATAAATTCCATCTTTAAAACCAATATCAAAATTTGAGAAATAATGCATTGGGATAGAATGAATGTTTCCCACATTGAGCTTAATAACGATGTGGGGAGACTTATATATTCTCGTATCGCATATTTGAGAAAAACATTCAGCTTCTTCATTCTCAAAATCGAATCTTACGACACCATTTTCAGTCAACCAGTTTGTTGGAAGAGTTGGCTTTCCAGAAATTTCTACACACATGTCCTCATCAGGGTCAGTACTCGCTCGATAGCCGACTGAACTTGTCCAATCTTTATTGTCTTTTTCGATAAATTCAATTAAAGTTGGGTACAATTTCAATCTCTTTATTAAACCATATAATCTTCCTCCCCCTAACAAATTACACTTCCAAACAAAGTCATCTTGCAAGGCCGCAACATAAGGTATCCAATGAAAATCATAAGTATCAATTTCAAAATAGCGCTTCAGGCTATTAGATGGTGTGCGCTTTATTACTAAGTGCAGAATATTTTTTGAGGGATTGGGTTGTTCTTTAGAAGCAAAGACAGCGAGCGTGTCTGGTTCTTTGTTTTCCCATAACACATGGTTTCTTGCCAATAAAGTAAAATCTATAATTTGATGGACTCTATGTTTATTAAAGAAGCTTTTTCTAAAAGTATTCCCAGTAGAAGTATAAATAAAGGAGGACGATTTTAATAACAAGCATAGCAGCCCTTTTTCTTTAACTAGTTGCATTCCTACACTCAAGAAATACAAGGCTATTTGTTTCTGAGGAATTTTTATATTAGAAATTTCTTTCCAATTTGGAAGGTTTTTGTGGGCTTGAACAAATGGAGGGTTTCCAATAACAAGATCAAATGTTGCCTTTCCTTTATTATCTTTAAACCAATCAAAAAAATCAGCATGAACCAATTTATCTTTTAGTTCAGGAAAATGCAATTCTGAATATACCTCTGGTGGGGTAAGCATATCGCAAACAGCAAGACAAAGACTAAAGCGTGTCAATAATACTGCATTTTCATTGCTATCTATTCCTGTAATAGAATTGGATAAAATGCCCGTCAATTCTTTTGCACCGGGCGCATCCCCTTTGTTATTCAATCTCCACCAATGGACAAGTCTTTTAAAAGCAAGTACCAAAAAAACGCCCGAACCACATGACGGATCGAGTACTTTATAATTGGTTTTATTTTTCCACGCGGTCAAAGGCATACTTTCATCTACCAAAAATGCGGCAAGATGGGGAGGAGTGTAAACCATGCCTTCTTCTTTTACACTTGTGTCAGTTGTGAAAAGTGCCTCATAAATACTGCTGACGACCTCCACAGGTAAGAAACGGAAAGAATATAAATCCCAAAGTGCTAATTGAGATTTTTCATCCATACTGGTTTTATAAAGCAAATTGACTAAATCCTTCGTTAGAACATTTTCAAGTTCCTTTTTTTCTTCTCCTTCCCATTCAAAAATTTGTCCATTCAGATGGTCTTTTTTATTCAAATAATCAAAGACCTGAATAAATGTACCTTTTTCAAGAGATTCCTTGAAAGAGTTTGCTTGTGCAATTTTTTGAAAAAAATCAGGCGGAAAAACTTGTTGCAATTTTCCGAATCGATCATATTCTTTTTTTTCCTCCAAAAAACGAATTAAGACACACTGAATTAGAAAGCGGTTCACCAATTCCTCTCGAAGTATTTTTGCCGTTAAAAACTTTTCCTGTACAGCTTTTAATTTAGCTAAGAGGGTTTTGTGTGCTGACTTATCGTGTCTGAAATGTTTTTCTTCTAAATGCCAGAACTCTCCTGAATCCAGTCTATAGGATGAAAATCGTTCTTGAATTTTTCCTGTAATTTCATGTGCTAATCCAATTAAATAGACAGGGAAAAATTCGTCCCCATTTTGTTTTGGTTGGCAAGTTGTATTTATTATTCTTACTGCATCTTTGGAAAAAATAAAAGCAGCGGGTACTTCTGAACTCGACCAAATATTTTTTTGAATTTCACCTAAATCCTGATCTTTTGGGATAACACCTTTATCAGTAAAATCATAAATATAAACTTGTGGCTGAGAAGGGCGGTCATCAAAACGCCGAAAATAAACATAGTCAGCTTCTAAACGCTTGGCCTTTTCAAGTGCGAGCCATTCAGATATGGAGGAAAGGTCTTCAAAGTTAGGTTGGGATAGAGCACTGCTTGTTGAGCGGAGAAGTCCATTGGCATCATAGCCAAGCTTCTTTTTTGCCTGCTCAAACAAGGTATTGGTGCGCATCAGAGTAGTTTAATGGATTTGATACAAAGATATAAACTGTTTGAAACAATATGTTTAAGCAGATACAATTATTTTTAAATAGCCTAAAATTATCTCAGCAAAGTTAGATCTCCCTCAAACAAAACCACTACGCCATCAATAAATTCTATTTCAGCAAAATAGGCGAACACGGCCGGATCCATAAGCTTGCCCTTGAAAGAACCATCCCAGCCACTGGGTTCGTCATTCAGGTTTAGCTCGCGGCCATCAAAGACCATTTCACCCCAGCGGTCAAATACTTTTAAGGCCTTGATCGCACGGGCAGCAGGGCCAGCATAGGCAATGAAAAAATCATTTAACCCATCAACATTGGGGGAAAAAGCATTGGGGATGTAAACTGGTCGTTTCAAATCGACAAAAATAGTCAGGGAGTCTTCAGACACACATCCTGTGGAATCCACAATCGTGATGAGGTAAGTGGTCGTCTGCACAGGCATGGCGGTCGGGTCATCACAGTCAGGACAATCCAACGTTTCTGATGGCACCCACGTAATAGTAACTGGCCGGAATGGCGGTACTATCTGTGCGTGGATGTTTGCCGTAAAACCAAGGTCAATGGTCTGGTCAGACCCTGCTTCCACAATCAAAGGAGGAGGTTCATTGACCAACCCTTCTATTGTATAAATGCAGTTCCTGCTGTCCCTCACAAAAGCAGTATAAAAACCTGAAACAAGCCCTGTCAGATCAGGAGCATCTTGATAAGTTGTGCCATCAATGCTGTATTCATAAGGTGGAGTACCTCCAGTAGCATTTACGGTAATCACACCAGAGGCATCGCCAGCACATAAAACATCAATGATATTTAATGACAAACTAATAGAATCAGGTTCGATAATATCGGCAGAAGTGACAATGGTGCAGCCATTTTCATCTGTCACAGTTACCGTATAGTTGCCAGCTTGGAGATTGTCGATAGTTTCCATTGTGCCCCCGTTGTCCCAAGTATAGGCGTAATTGCCAGCACCACCCATTGCCGTAACGGTAATCATGCCGTCCCCCTCTCCGAAACAACTAATATCTTCAGGATCAATACTGACTTCAAGTGGTGGGAAATCTTCCAAAACAATGGTGAAAAAACCTTCGCAACCCTGGCCGTCCACCACCTGCACATTATAAGTACCCGCAGGGATACCAGTCAATTCATTATTGGTTGTTGGACCATTTCCAAAATCAAAGGTCACAGGCGGGTTCGATATTTCAATAGAAATAGAGATACTCCCATCAGAGTCGCCATTACAAGTGGGCGGGCTTACAGGGTCAGTACCTGCTGCCAAACTCAAACCTTCGGGTACATCAAATGTAAATAGTTGGGTACAGCCATTGCTGCCCATTACTTCTACAATATATGCCCCGATTTCCAAATCTTCCAATGTACTGTCAGCAGAGAATACGCCGGTTGCTCCCCAATCATAGGTATATGGTGCATCATTTCCTGTTGGGTGCAAAATAATGGCACCCGTTGCAATAGCTGGACCACAATAATCTGCAATGATTTCTGACGACACATTTGGTTCTTCTAAAATGATGTATTGCTGAATATCAGTAATAATGCAGCCTGATTCGCTGGTGATGGTAAGCGACACGAACTTGGTGCCTGTCAAACTATATGACACCTCGTGAGGGCCAGGCCCTGTTGCAGTAGAAGGGTTGGCACCAATGCCAAAATTCCATTGCCATGCAGAAATACCCTCCACTGATTGAGAAGCATCGGCGAAAGTGATGACCTCGCTTTGGCAAGCAGTCAAAGGTGGTTCGGAAGTAAAGTCGGCAGTTGGTCCTTGGAAAGTACCCGTGCCGCCAAATTCTATGGTAAACCCATTGCCCGTATTACTGAAATTGTTGATAATGAGCGCATAACTCACTCCTACTATCATATTGATCGGAGCGACAAAATTATTGTTGCCGCCATTGCATCCAGGGAATTCGTCAGAATCAGTTTCGTCAGTTTGCAAGCCTGTCGGGCCAGTGCAAATCTCCCAGGTCGAGAAAGGCTGGCTTACATTTTCTCCTGCGGCTTCACACCGTAACTTATTTTTATTTGAACAATCATCAACGCCATTCGGCAATTCAAAAAGGGCAAAATCAATATCATCGGAAGGGTTGGTCGGGGTGATCACAAAAGTCAGGGTGCCTGCTTCTTTGCATGTCCATCGGTACCAGGCAGAGGCGAATTCTGTCTGGATACAAATATTTTGATCAAACTCATTGTTATCATTACCTGTGCCCACGAGGCTTTCCACGGTGAAAGAAGATTTATCACAAAGGATTACCCCAGTTGGGCAATCGCCGTCAGGATCGGCCACCGCATTAAAGTTATTCACACAAAGTTGAAAAGTGCCTGTGTCACCGTTGCGGCCATCCACCCTGATATAATAAGTCTGCCCAATGGTCAATGGCCCCGCAAAAGTCTCCACGATGTTGTCACCAAAATTATCGGAAATACAAGCTTCAATAGTCAGACCTATGCTACAGTTCCCAGAATAAATAGCAAACTGTGGTTCGTCGAGGGTACCTCCTGGCCCTGTAGGCCCAGTCGTATTGCCAACAACGGTCACATTTAAAGTCGTTGCGATGGCGACGAAAGAAAACCATACATCGTTATTTACCGAAGGGAAACATCCTGGTTGTAGAGCGCCGGAGGCACTTGCACCAATATTATCGAATTCGCCGGAAGCGGAGCAGTAGTTGCTCACATTGTCCAAAACAGTTGCAGTGGCGCATTCATCGGACTGGCTGTGTAGCGTGTTGGTTGCGAAAATAAAAGATAGGGCAAGTATGGCTGGGAAGTATTTCCTCATTGATCAAAGTTTTAGTTATGCATGCCGTCACTTGGGAAAAAAGTAGGCTCAAAAATAACGGTTTGCTATCGGTAAAAGTACTGTTTTGCTGATTGAAAGCTGACAGATAGACGTTATAGCGCTGTTAAAGGGTTGGTATTTTGGAAGTATAGTAATGAAGTTGTTTGGGAACGATGAAATAATAACGTTGTCAACGTTTGCTGATTCTTTTGTCTGTTCTGAACTTTAAAAAATAGTCAGGTAGCCCTGCTATGCTTCTATTTTTTAAAACTCAGAATAACCAAAATAACCTACCCAAACTTAACGTGTTATTATTTCATCGTTCCTTAGCATTTTTATTTGAGTCTAAACAACTTCAATGTTACTTTTGCCGCATTCGCTATGTATAGAAAAATGAAAAAGCAAATTCCCAACATTATTACCCTCGTCAACCTCTTCTTTGGTTGTTGTGCCTTGGCATCTGTGTTGTACGGACAGTTTTTGCAGGCTTTTTATTTTTTCTTGGCCAGTGGATTGGCAGATTATCTCGACGGCACATTCGCAAGGGCGTTGAAAGTGAAATCAGAGATTGGCAAGCAACTGGACTCGTTGGCCGATATGGTTTCCTTTGGGGTAGTGCCTGGTGCAGTATTGTATATGCTGTTGGTAAAAGGGCTCTCTGGGGAAAATGTATTGCCCATTGAATTGACATTGGCTGCTTCCCCCGCGTTTTTGGTAACGCTTTTTTCAGCCATCCGCCTCGCCAATTTTAATATTGATACCCGACAGACTGAAAGTTTCATCGGGATGCCCACTCCATCTGTTGCCATGTTTACCATTGGACTGTTGCTGATTTATCAGTTTGATTCGTTCGGGTTAGCTCATTTGGTCTGCAATCCTGTTTTCATTTACCTTATCATTCCGGTACTCTGCTGGCTCATGGTAGCAAAGATTCCGATGTTTAGTCTTAAATTAAAAAACCTCAGTTGGTCTGGGAATGAGATTCAGTTTGTTTTTGCTGTTACTGCATTGACACTGGGTGTTATTCTCAGAGAAGCTGCCTTTTCCGCCATCATCATCGCTTATATATTTTTCACAATCATAGATAATATCAAGAATGGGTGGTCTGTAAATAGTTGATTGTATTTTCCAAACCACGAATCGCTAATCACGAATCACCAGTCACGAAAAAATGAAATTCAAAGCTGAAATAGACATAATGCCACATAAGGAATTGCTCGATCCACAGGGCAAGACCGTTGCAAATAACATGCAGAACCTCCACGTAACGGGTGTCGAGGACATTCGCATCGGCAAACATATTTCCATGATCTTGGATGCCGAAAGTGAAGAGGAAGCAACTGCCACAGTGGACATGGCCTGTAAAAAATTGCTGGCCAACCTCATCATGGAAACGTATACTTTTGATATTGAAACGTTGAGTGTTTGAGTGTTTGAGAGCTTGAGTTCTTAAGTTTCTGAGAGTTTGAGCAAGGCTCTTTCTCAGAAACTCAGAAACTCAAAAACTCAAAAACTCAAAAACTCAGAAACTCACCCCATGCTGTACCTCGTACCTACGCCCATCGGCAATTTGGAAGACCTGACTTTCCGAGCAGTCCGCATCTTGAAAGAGGTGGACAAGGTTTTTGCAGAAGATACCCGCGTCACTAGAAAACTGCTCGATCACTATGGTATTGAAACGCCCCTAACTTCCTACCACGCATTCAACGAACATAAAATAGCGGAAAGGGTTGCTACCGACCTAGCCAACGGCGCCAACTTTGCCCTCGTGACCGATGCAGGTACACCTGGTATTTCTGACCCTGGTTTTTTATTGGTTAGAGAATGCGTGCAAAAGGAAGTGAAGGTGGAATGCCTGCCTGGTGCAACTGCTTTTGTGCCTGCGCTTGCGGCTTCAGGGCTGCCCTCGGACAAATTTTATTTTGAAGGATTTTTACCTCATAAAAAAGGCCGCCGGACGAGGTTGAAATATTTAGCGGAATTACCCTGTACTTTTATTTTGTATGAATCGCCTCACCGCTTGGTAAAATGCTTGGAACAATTGGTCGAATATTGCGGAGCAGAACGGCGTGCCTGCGTGGCGAGAGAGTTGAGTAAATTGCACGAGGAAATCAAAACGGCCTCGCTGACAGCGTTGATCCAGCATTTCAAAGAAAAAAAAGTAAAAGGAGAAATTGTAATGGTGGTATCGGGGCAGTGAGAAGTGAACAGTAGGGGGAACATCCTTATCTTGAAGCGTCACAAAAATTTTAAAAAAGAATATGTTGGCTCTGCTGACGGAGGACTGTGTCTAAATGCACTTAAAAGAAATCAATGAAAAAATTATGCATCATGTCTTTCTTTGCACTGCTGTTTTCTTGTGGAAATGAAAAAGGTCAGCGAAACATTGAAGTTTATTATTTTCCATTGTCAGGACTTAAAGAAGGCAAAGTCTATGAATACCAGCCCGTTGGCAATGAGTATGACCCACCGATGTATTGGCATTATAAATCAGTTACACAGGATGGCCGCGATTACCTGACAGGTAAGGCATACGGCCCTGGTTTTTCGCCTGACCAATTTATCAAGGAAGAAAAGGTTGACAATGGAATGATGCTCGTTGAATTTTTTATTTTTGAATCGCCTGATTCTTCTGAAAAAAAGATGTCGGTGCAGGCTAATATCGAAGCAGCCAATGTCTTTCCCTTTTTTGTAAAACAACCTGCCAACATACTGCTCACTTCCCTCAGCTGGGAACAGGCGGGACTCGATGGCGCTCGCATCAACCTGATACGCAACCGACAATTTGATTGCGATACGACTGTCTTATTTCAGGGCAACCCTGTACCTGCAATAAAATTCAATACCATTGAGTTGGTTGAACACGATCAAGAAGGCAGGCTGCCACTTGAATTTAGTGGGGAGGAAATTTATGTAAAAGGTATTGGACTATTCAGCTTGAAAAAAAATATTACAGAAGGATATGAAATGGCATACCAGCTCGCCAGCATTTATTCAATAGAAGAATTTGAGGAAAAATTTAAGACGAGGTTAGGCGATTGACCTGAACTTGTTATTTCCTCTACCCTAAAATCCACCCCCACACCCAATCGGCGATCCCGCTGGCAACGCAGGAGATTTTACTGGTTGATAATCTTTAGGGTGCTGCAGGAACATGCTGATTTCATTAATTAAAAAGACCAAATGAGCCTTCCGTTCTTCCACTTCTTCGTTTTTCAGTTCGCGGACAAAGTCGCGGACGAGCCGGTCAATTTCATACATGGCAAGAGCTATCACTTGCTTGTTGCCACTCTTACTGGCAGCGAGGCGTATAAGATGTCTGACCACTAATTTTTCAACAATCCAAGCAATTTCTTCTTGATAAACGGTTTCCCTGTGGTTGAAAAAAGACCGGGTCAGCAATTGCTCAAAAACATAAATGACCGACATGATCCGATCGGGATCACTAGCCTTTTGTTCCAACAGGCGAGCCATGCGTTCAGGGTTTAACAGGAAGCTGATAGCATTGTTTGCTGAACTTTCAGCCGCCGCCATTGGATCGAACACCAGACCTGTATAACTCTTGAAAGTCTCGTGATCGCGGCTATATCCCTTTGGTTGGGGGGGGATAATTTCGCGGATGTGTTTTGGAATTTCTAAATACCGGGTGTCGAGGGTTTCTAGTAGAGCAAGCATGGCGTCTTGCTGTGCTTCATCTGATACTGGAGTCAATTTCCAATTATCGTTGGTTTCCGTTTCAAAACCTTTAACGGCATAGGTATAATTCACGCCTCCGATCATTTTCGAAACGGCCTCCACCTGAAAGCGGTGTGAGAGATAAAGTGGCACAAGGATTTTCTCCAGTTCAGCGACTGGGCGACCATTTGGTATCGTTTCCAGGTCAAAATTTTCCAGGGCAACCTTACGGACCTTTGCCATGCGCCGAAGCTCGTCAGCAGCTGATTTCCCGTTGTCCCAAAGATGGGCACTGGGATGGGCACCACTGGCGGGCCGAGCATCGCTGTCGGAAATGTACAGAAACCCCATTTCCATGTTTTCCTCCAATATTTTATTCAAAGCAGTTTGTTCGTTTTCACTTTCGGAAAATTGGCTGTAACCATAGATAATCATTCGCTTGTCCCAGTCGCCGATCTTGTCATCATAGGCTTTTGAGAAATCTATCTCACCATTTTTGTCGAGTGTAATATAAGGATGAGGATAGTCCATTACGGAAGCTCGGTCATTATAACTTGCAGCAAAATTATGGGTCAGACCAAGTGTGTGCCCGATTTCGTGTGCAGCTAATTGGCGCAGGCGTGCAAGGGCCATTTCCAGTAAACGGGGGTCAGGATTGTCGCTGTTTTTATAAGCCGAAACAAGGCCCTGGGCGATCAAAAAATCCTGCCTGACGCGCAGTGAGCCGAGTGTCACCTTGCCTTTGATAATCTCTCCTGTACGCGGATCAGTTACGCCGCCGCCATACGACCAACCCCTTGTGGAACGGTGTACCCATTGCACGAGGTTGTACCTCACATCCATCGGGTCGGCATCGGCAGGGAGTTCTTTCACTTGAAAAGCATTGCGATACCCAGCTGCTTCAAATGCTTGATTCCACCAACTTGCTCCTTCCATCAGGGCAGATTTGATTGGTTCGGGAGCGCCGCGGTCTATGTAGTAAATGATCGGCTCAACAGGCTCACTGATTCTCGCAGTTGGGTCTTTTTTCTCCAATCGGTGACGTGTGATGAAACGCTTCACAATTGGCTGGTCGATTGGCGTAGCGTAATCAAAATAACTCGTTTCATAATAGCCACACCTGGGGTCAAAAACACGTGGCTCGTAGTTGTTGTCGGGCAGCTCCACAAAAGAATGGTGCATGCGTACAGAGACAACATCGGGTGTCGGCGCAACCGCCCTGATCCATGCGCCCTTGGCTTCGCCGACGAATGTGACCGTCGCTTCCAGTTCTGTGTTTTTTGGAAAATTTTTGGTCTGGGGCATATAAACCGCTGAACGGCTTTCCTCTAAACGGTACACACCTTGTTTCTTTTGTTTTAGGGTTTTCGCTACTCCGTGAGCATCTTGCAAAAGAAATCTGGTGGCATCCACCAGTACGGTTCCTTTGTTTTCCGATGCAACTTCAAAACCCCATAAAACAGATTGTGCAAAAGCTTCTTCCACTGCTGCCCGTTCGTCAGCATTATCGCTGTTTGCCCGGTACTTATAATTGATTTGAGTAAGTAAAACCTTATTGCCGCTACGTGAAAATTTGACAACCCGTTCCCGCCCCAATTGTCCTCGGTCGAGGCCAATATCGTTGGAGCCGACTCCTGCCTGGAGGGAGTTGATGTACAGGAATTCTGTGTCAAATTTGTCTATTTCCAGCCATATCTTGCCCTTTTTATTATCCCAGTAGAAATTGAGAAAGCCTTCGTGCTTTTGCATACCTTTTGTTTTGGAGGCGATAGCATTGGACTGCGTATTGTTGGCTGGAGTAACAGTGGATGAAGAAGTGTTTTTAGTAGCATTGCAGCCCAGGAGGAGGAGCAACGTAATGATAGCAAGATGGCGCATGATATTTAATTTTTGGCAAAAAAACGGAAATTCTGGGATATGTCAATTGGATTGCTGGCAGCTTCCGCACAGAAGTTCAAAAAAACATATCTTAGCAACTGCCAAGAATATAGCTTTACGATTTGACAGACAGCCACTTAGTGTTCATAAAATGGACAATAAAAGGTTCGTTCGATGTTCTCTTGAATTACTTTGAAAACCAACCTCATCATGAAAAAACTCTTCCTGTTTTTATTCGTTTTCCTGTTTTCTAATTTCCTTTATTCGCAAAATGAACTGGCGCTTTATGGGGGCGTATGGGAAGGGGAGATTTTTAAAAAACCATCGCAAGAATTGTTTTGCATAAATAATGGTAATTTGGTAGCTTTGGATGACGAGATTAATGTAACAGGTTCTTCTCCTATAAATCCTCCATGGATTAATGGCGCTTTTTTAGGACGTGATAGCTCCATTTTTATTTCTGGTGTTTTCCCTTCTGACATACTTTTTCCTACTCTTCAGAAATATGATAAGAACTGGAATCTTATTGAAGAGATCCCAGTCTATGATATTGGGAGGATGGGGGGAGAATTAAGCGACGGCACTATTCTTTTGGCAGACAACATTGGCATGACTGCATTAGATGTATCTGGAAGCGTAATATGGACCGCTTGGGCGGGAGGCGAAATATCCGACTTTTATGTAACTGAGGAAGACACTATTGTTTCAATCTCAACAGCAGGGCTGTATTTGTTTTCGGATCAAGGTGATTTAATAAATGAATTTTCGGAATATAATTTTTCCCATACCGTATCGCTGGAAAATGGAAATTGGGCTGGACAAAAGGAGATTCTTTGTTTTTGCTCTCACCTGTATTTGACAAACTTGCAGCCATCAGTATTCCCAATTTAGATTTTTTGGATATGGAAACAGATTTTGGGAGGATTGTTTTATTGGCCACAGATTCATCATTTCAGGTTTATGATCTGTCCCTAAATTTCATCAATAGTTTTAAGATAAGCAGTAATAATTTTTACAATCCTAACAATTTTGAATTGGTGGAAGATGGGCTAATTGTTTCTGGAGAGGGGATATTCAAAAAATTCCTTTGGGACGGTACCGATTTATATACAGAAATAAATGATATTGGGGTTGTTAATGTTGATTTAGGGGATTATGTGGTTGAACCCTATATAGCTGTGTGGGCAGGCGTAAACAAAGATACGCTTGTGAGGCTCAGGTATTTAAATCCCGTTATTACGGTCCGAAACTATGGTGAAACTACCGTCGAGCAATTCTATATCTCTACTTTCTTTCCTATCGTATATGTCGGTCTTTATCAATTTTTAACGGCTTACAACGGCACGGTCAGTATACCTGTATCGGGAATTTCAATTCAGCCAGGAGAAGAGAAAGACATTACTTTGTTAAATTTAGATATCTATTTTTATAATTATCCTAATGGAGAAATCTACAATCAATGCTTTACTGGTTCCCATCCTAATAACAGGATAGACGACGATTACACCAACAACACCCATTGCTTTGATTTGGCCGTCTCAACTGATGAGGAAATAGAACCCGACCCAACCGTTTCAGTTTCCCCAAACCCCTCCAATGGGGTGTTGAAAATTGCTGTTGGTGATGTTCAGGCAAAAGAGGCTTCATGGGTTTTATACGACCAATTTGGAAGGAGGCAATTTGCCCTGCCCCTCAACACTTGGCAAAGTGAATATGTGGTTTCTTTGCCTCATTTACTGATAGGTATTTATTATTGGAAAGTACAGACTAAAGAAGGGCTGCTAAACAGCGGGAGATTGGTTATACAACATTGACTTTTCTTTTACAAAAGATCAAAAACCCAGTCAATATGGGAACAATAAATAAATTTTTCATACCCAAAGACTTAAAATACCTTTTCGCTTACATCGCTCCGTTCGCCGCATTCATTGCTGTACTTTGGCAAGGGGCTTGGTCATTTTCAGGTTTGATTGTAGCATTTATTCTGATTCCCCTGATTGAACAGTTAGCCACTGGCTCCACAAAAAATTTATCCCTTGAAACAGAAGAACAAAAAACAGATTCTTCCTTCTTTGACCTGTTGCTTTATCTCAACCTACCTATATTATTTGGTTTACTCTGGTTCTATTTATCAACCGTAACCAGAGCAGAATTAACCATTTGGGAAACCGTCGGAGTAACGGTAAGCGTTGGCATTGTCGTCGGCACGATCAGCATCAATGTGGCACATGAACTGGGTCACCGAAAAACAAAATTCGAGCAGCTGATGTCAAAGTTTTTGCTCACTACCGCACTTTACACACAGTTCAACATTGAGCATAACCGCGGTCACCACCTCTGGGTTGCCACGGAGGAGGATCCTTCTTCTGCAAAAAAAGGTGAGCCTCTTTACGCTTTTTGGGCAAGATCGATCGCTGGTGTATACAAGAACGCTTGGCGGTTGGAAAACAAACGATTGAGAAAAATAGGAAAATTGCCTTTTTCTTTTTCCAACGAAATGATTTGGTTTCAATTGGCACATGTTGCTTACCTCACGTTGGTTTGGTGGTTTTTTGGTTGGGCTGGAGTCGGTTTTGCGGTAGCAGTAGCAGCGGTCGGTATCCTCGAATTGGAATCGGTCAACTACATCGAGCACTATGGCCTGCGCCGCAAGCGTTTGGCTTCGGGCTATTATGAAAAGGTGTCGCCACGGCATTCTTGGAATTCCAACCACGAGATTGGCCGTATTTTTTTATATGAATTGACCCGGCATTCGGATCACCATTTCAAAGCCACCCGAAAATACCAGGTGCTGCGCCATTTTGATGAAAGTCCGCAACTCCCTTATGGCTACCCAGCTTCCATATTGATGGCGCTGGTGCCACCGCTTTGGTTTTCGGTGATGGACAAACGAGTGGACAGGATAATGAATGGAACTGATTCTGAAATTGAGAAATTAGAAATTAGAAATTTTGGAACACTTAAGATTGATTAGGTTGGCATATTTCCTAATTTCCTAATTTCCAATACCCTGAAAAAAATAATTATGCTAAAATTGCTTTCCGTATTTACTTCCCTGTTTGCTTCCTGCCTTTTGCTCACTAGTTGTGGCGGTGATTTTATTTTTGAAGAAACAATAAATACCAATGCTGGAAATTGGGCTTATGAAGATGTCCTACAATTTGATTTCACGATAGATGACACCTCAAAAAGATATGATCTGTTGCTCGAAGTAGAACATGTCGGCGATTATGGCTATCAAAACCTTTATGTCCAATTCCACACCCAATTTCCTTCTGGCGAGAAAAAAACACAACTGGTCAGTTTGGAACTCGCCACTAAATCCGGCATATGGAATGGCCAATGCAGTGGTAATACTTGCACTGTGGGAATCCGGCTGCAAACCAACACTGTTTTTGAGGAAACTGGAGAACATAGCATTTCAGTGGAGCAATATATGCGGAAAAGCCCGCTGTCGGGGGTAGTGGGGATGACCCTGCAAATCAGGCCATCAGATGTCAAATGATTTTTCCCCCCTTCCAAAAGGGTGGGAATTAAATTCCCACCCTTTTGGAAGGGGGGAAATACTACGGCTTCGGCGAAGGATCAGGGAAATCAGCGTACATGTTTTTTACGCGTGCATCCGTTTCCCAAGCTTTAATATCTTCCAGAATAGTCAAGATTGTAGCATCGCTTTCAACCAAAGCTTTCCTTTCCGTTTCTTCTGCATTTTCGATTTGTTCTAATAGAACAGCATGGAGGTCATTGACGCTTTTGGTGGCGAGGAATCGTAGCCAGAAAATTTTACCCTCGCTCATGGCTACTTCTTTTAAGCGCGCTGCCGTTTTGATCATCGTGACAGCATTGGCTTTTGTTGAAATTGTTGCATAGCTTTCAATAAAGCCATACTGGGCAAAACCACCTACTTTGTCAAACTTTTCTTCAAAATAAGGAATGTGCGCAGGGTCTTCGGTCTGGGCGTATAGGTCTGCCAAGGTAAGAATGATGCCCTCACTATCTTCACCTTCCAATTTTTTTGCAGCAATCAATGCCTTTTCTTTATCGAGGCTCAAGAGTGCCTGGAGGCCAGCGGACACAACTTTGATCGCCTTGTCATTTTCAACTGCCTTTAAGGCCGTTGGTGCATATTTCTCATCAATTGTGGAGGCCAATTTGGTCATGGCCGCTTCACGCACATTTGAGTGTGGATCAGAAGCAACCATTTTTTCAAGTACTAAGCTGGTGTTGTCATCCAATTTAACCTGGCCAATAGCAAACATTCTTATCAACCAAAAAGGATCGTTCAGGGCTTTTTTGAAAATTGGCTCCGCCTCGGCTGAACCGCCTTCCCCCAGTCTTGCCAACGCTTGGATGCGGTGGATAAAATTAGTTGAATTTTCATATTGGGCAATGTATTCAATGTCGCTTTTGGCTTCGTCGATTTTCGCCAGCAAAAGCCCCTCACCGTCAAACACCATCAGCTCAGGATCCTTTTCGCAAGGAAGCGAAAAAGTTTGCACACGCTGGTCGATCCGCACCTCGTGCCTGGTCATTTTTCCATCTACATAAATATCAATCGCTACTGGTAAAATGAAAATAGCAGGATTCTCATTTGGGTCTTGTATTTGCTCCACCGTAATGATCGCAGCGTTTGTTTCTTCGTCATAATCGTAATCCACCAATAGGTCGGGATGTCCTTGGCTGTAAAACCACTGGTTAAAAAACCAATTCAAATCCATTCCTGTCACGTCCTCGAAAGCCAACCTAAGTTCATGTCCTTCTACATCAGATAAGGCATTGTCTTTTAGGTATTTATGCAAGCCAGCAAAAAAAGCGTCATCACCAACGATGTACCGGAGCATGTGCAGGACAAGGCCGCCTTTGTTGTAACTGTGCGAGTCAAACATATCCTCTTTGTCATCATAACTAAAGTGCATCAATGGGTGAACGCCCTGCTGCATAGCCTGCCCCATGTACCCTTGCACTTCCTGTAAACGGTGAAAATCTGCCTCGTCACGGCCATATTTATGTTCCAGCCAAAGGTACTCGCTGTAATTGGCGAACCCTTCGTTCAGGGTCAGGTTGGCCCAGCTTTCGCAGGTCACGTAATCACCGAACCAGTGGTGGAACATCTCATGTGCCACTACTTTTTCGTTTTGTAAATTGTCGATCAGCTCCCGATCGGTTGCTTGCATAAAATCCCCGAAAATGACACCAGTTGTGTTTTCCATCGCTCCAGACACATAATCCCTCACCACCACCTGTGAATATTTCTGCCAAGGGTATTTTAGATCGAGTTGTTCTGAAAACAAGGTCAACATTTCAGGCGTGTGCGGGAAAATATCACGGGCGTATTCTTCAAATTCCGGCTCCACAAAATAATCGACTGAGATACCGTTCCAATCATCTTTCACCACTGCGTACTCACCAACAGCGATCATAAAAAGGTAAGGGGCATGTGGCATGTCCATTTTCCAATAATCAGTCCTTGTGCCATCGCTGTTCTTTTTTGATGAAATGAGTAGGCCGTTGGAGAGTGTTTTGAAACGGTCTTCCACAGTCAGGTATATTTCTTCGGTGCAACGCTCGTTCGGCTTGTCAATGGTCGGGAACCAACGGGAGTTATTTTCTGTCTCGCCCTGTGTCCAAATCTGCTGTGGCTTGCCCGGTTCTTCATTCCGTGGGTTGATGAAAAACAGCCCCTTGTCGGAAGTGATCGCCTTGCTCCCACCCGATTGGCTCGGCGTGGCCGTGTAATCGAAAAAGAGTTTAAATTCCTCGTCGCGGTCAAATCTTTTACTCAAATCAATGGTAATCAATTGGCCGTCGTATTCATATCTCAGGGGTGAATCCGATCCTTCAAAAGTGATTTTATGAAACTCAAAACCTTTTGCATCGAGGGTTACTTTATCGGTGGCGTAGAAATAGGGTTTCAAGGTCAAAGTCGCTTTTCCAACCACTTGTTCGTTTTCCCAATCGAATCGTAAATCCAGTTTGGTGTGGAGCAGGTCATGTTCTCTTTTTTGGCTGGGACTGTACGCTGGGAGTTCATAGTTCTCAGGTTCTTCAGGAACGGTTGTTTCGGTCAACCCTTCCGGCCTGGGGGCGGTGACCACCATTGTGTCGAGGTCAACTTCGGCTGGCAGTAAAATAGGTTGATACGTCTTTTGGCTACAGCTCCAAAAAAGAGAAGTGGCCAACAATAAATAAAATATATTTTTCATCAATTGAAATTTATAAGATTATGGTTCTAAGGCATAGAAAGATGATACTTTCAGAAAAAGGGTTGCAAAGGTAAGATAAGGGGCATAGAAATAACAAAGGGGCTTGTTCACAACAAGCCCTTTTGTTCAAAACCAAAATGTCCAACACCTTCTAATTCACCAAAAACAAGGCATTGCTGAACACCAGTTTCCCCTCCTCCCAAAATGACCGGAACAATGGGTTGTCAATCAAATAAACTACTTTGCCACGGCCTTTGCTCTGCACTGCAAAAATCGCAGAGTTGTTCAGTTTCTTTTTAAGGTTTGAACCGATGAATCCAAGCGATAGGTATTCTTCTT
Source organism: Saprospiraceae bacterium (assembly GCA_029263015.1). Lineage (GTDB taxonomy): Bacteria > Bacteroidota > Bacteroidia > Chitinophagales > Saprospiraceae > UBA6168. Next base: position 20,923 of record JAJCYI010000014.1, read on the forward strand.
CCAGATAGGCGACATTCCATGTGTTTTTCAATAGATCAAACCGTGCTGGGCTTGTTTTCAACGAATAGTAATAATCCTTCAAACCAAATCCAAGCGGGTGAGAGTTGTCCATTTTAGCCCGAACGACAGCGCCAGGCATATTGTTGGTGACAGAAACCCGTACCCGGTCTTTGTAAATGGCGGTGCGGTGGTCGAGGGCTATTTCTTCGGCTTCGGTCTTAGCAGCTTTCTCGTCTTCGTCCTTGGCATATTTCTTCAAGGCAAAACCATCTTTCCCAGCCAGCGAACGGTTGGCAGCACCGATGGCAATGATACGGCCTCCAGCGCTCGTCCATTTGCCAAGTTTTTCAAGCGCCTTTTCATTAAAATTGAATGAACCTTCTGGCAAAACCAAGGTATTGTAATTATCCAAATCAAACCGGGAAAGTTGATCAGCATCAATAATGGTAGCGGGGTAATCAATATCTCGGTCAAAGTAAAACCAAACCTGCCCAAATTCATTGTTGAAAGTTTTCTCTCCAGACAAAACCAGCACTTCTGGCTTGGTGATGAGGCGCATGGCCGACGAACCAAAATCCTGTCCTTGTGTCGTGAACCCAGTTTCCACAGTCATCAGGTCTGCTCCATATTTGGCAGCAGCGGCCAATACCGTTTTATCAAAATCAGCATTTTTTCTATTATCTGCTTTAGTGACAATCAGCGTACCGGCAGCGTGGGTTTTTCCTTCCACAGCAAACGGTGATTGCGCAGACCTTACCAGCAGGTCGTTTTTCAACAGCTCACCCAATAGTTTTGCACTTCGCATGGAATTCCAGTGGAACAAATAAGCATAAGGTGTTTTTTGGACAGCTTTCACCGCCTTATTTTCTGGAACAGAATAACCTTGCGAGGATTCGATGGATTTGGTGGTCGCATAACCCTCTAACCCATGAGCATGCATCAACGACCATGCAGTGATGTCGTAGGTGAGTGAGTCTATCAATTCATGTTCAGGTTCAAATAGCACTTGGGCCAGCAGACCTTTTGGCTGATTGGCACTGATGATAAGGTCACCCTCACTGATATTGATCTTACCTTCTTTGCCTGTAAAATAATCGAAGCCCGAAACCGAAGAACTCGTCTTTGTCGCAGTTCCATAATGGATGTCGTGCAGGTCGAGCAGGCTTGTTAGTGTAGTCAGCTTGTATGCGGGATTGGATGCTTTGACGATAAAGGTTTTGTACTTGCCAGGGGGATTGTTTTTCGAGTTCAAATAATAATCCTTAAAATTCTGTACCAAACGGCCAGCATTTTTCGAGGAAACTTCAACCGTTGAAAGTGAAGTGGTGGTATGGTGTGCTACTCGGTCGTAGAGTGTCAGGGTATCGCCGTTCGGCATTTCGATGGCACGGCCAGCGCGGGAATGGCCACCCTGCTCATAAGTCATGCCGATGGCGCCGTTAAAACAAGGGTAGGTGTCTCCGTAACTTGGATAAAACAGGTCGAAAACTTCTTTCGTGAAATACAGCCAACCGTTTTCATCAAAATAACCAGCGTGGTTCTTGCCAATCTCCACTTGAAAATCCGACTGCCATTGCGTCAAATATTTATGGTAAGGTTGTGCTGCTGGCGCAAAATAATATGGCGCATTATAATATTGTTCATGCAAATCGGCAACTACATGTGGTAACCAATCATTGTAAATCTTTATCCTATTCTGAGATTCTACCTGGGTTGCCCAAGCCCAGTCTCGGTTCAGGTCAAAGCAATAATGGTTGACCCGACCGCCTGGCCAAGGTTCGTTGTGCTCTCTTGCATGTGGTTCGGGGTCAGGCAGGTCGGGACTGGCTTGTCGATACCATGAGGTATAGCGGCTGTACCCATCAGGGTTCACGCTTGGCTCTATCAGCACCACTGTATTTTCCAACCAGCTACTTGTTTCAGCATTTGTTGGATTTGCGAGATCATATATCACCTGCATGGATGCTTCCGAGCCTGCTGCCTCATTGCCATGAACACTAAAACCTAACCACACAAAAGAGATTGGATTTGGGTCATTGGTTAGGCCGTTTTCAATGCCGGCATTTCGGAGGTTGTTCAGTCTTATCTCCTCAATGCGTTGCATGTTATCAGATGAGGAAATGATAGCCAATACCTGAGGACGCTCTTGGTTGGTGCGCCCAAATTCCTGCAATTGCACCCGGTCGCTATTAGCAGCCACGTGCTGGAAATAGTTGACCAACATGACATGTTCTGTGAACTGCTCGCCGAGGTTGTGAGAGAGAAATTGGTTGGGGGATTGGAGTTGGGCGTTCGCTGTGAGGGCGAATGCGAGGAAGTAGATCGAAATGATTATTTGTCGCATGTTCTTTTTGAATTTCAAAAAATGAGATGGCTATATCAAGGTGACTATTTTACTTTTTCACCCTTTATAAAATGGCACTTTCGCCACCTTGGCCGCCAACCGCTTTTTCCCTGCTACAATGTTTATTTCCGTTCCCTCAGCAGCAAATGCTGTTTTTACGTAACCCATTCCAATAGGCTTGTCCAAAGAAGGGGACTGGGTGCCGGAAGTGACAATTCCGATTTCATTGCCATCCGTATCTTCGATCAGGTAATCATGTCGGGGTACGCGGCGATCCAACACCTCGAAACCGATCAGCTTGCTGGTAATGCCTTCTGCCCTTTGTTTTTGGAAAATTTCGACAGAATTAAAGTCGCCTTTTTTGGTTTTGGTGATCCAGCCAAGCCCTGCCTCTATGGGCGATGTGGTGTCGCTGATGTCATTTCCGTAAAGGGCAAACCCCATTTCCAAACGGAGCGTATCGCGTGCACCTAAGCCAATAGGCTTAATGCCGTAATCTTTGCCTGCGGCAAAAACGGCTTCCCAAAGTTGCAACAAATCTTTATTTTCAACATACAGCTCAAACCCTCCAGAACCAGTGTAGCCTGTTGCTGAGATCACTACATTATCAATGCCAGCGAAAGTACCTTTGGCGAAGGTGTAATATTTCATGCTAGCCAAATCCACATCGGTCAACGATTGTAGAGCTTCTGTAGCTTTTGGCCCTTGCACAGCAAGAAGTCCACAATTGTCAGAAATATTTATCATCTCTGTATCGAAGGTATTGTGCTGCGAAATCCAGTTCCAGTCCTTTTCAATATTGGATGCATTAACCACTAGCATGAAAGCCATTTCACCTTCCGCACATTGGTCTTCCGGTAAACGGTACACAAGTAGATCGTCCACGACACCCCCATTATGATTGGGCAGACAGGAATATTGGGCGTCGCCAATATTGAGTTTGGAGGCGTTGTTGGAAGTAACTTTTTGAATAAGGTCGAGGGCTTCTTTTCCGCGCACGATAAACTCGCCCATGTGGGATACATCGAACACTCCCACACCACTGCGCACGGTGTTGTGTTCTTCCCGTATTCCTTCATAAGAAATGGGCATATTGTATCCTGCAAACTCGGCCATTCTGGCATTCAGCGAAATGTGCTTTTCGGTAAGTGGTGTTGATTTCATATCTGTATAAATATAATTTATTAAAATGTCTTTTAATTATTTTTGCTTGGCTGCAAGTTCAAAAATTTTTTCTTGTGCTTAAAATCGGATCTGGAATCTACATCCACAAATCCCGTTTTTATCAAATGGGCATTTAAGAAAGTGCGGTTTTTTAGAAAAAAATAGCAAGCCTTGTCTTCGGCTATATTCTTATCAAACCGGAGATACACTTTTTGGCCTTTTGTTTTTTTGTCCAAAAATTCAATGGCTTTTTTGTCGTATCTTCTTTTTGCTTTTATTCCCAAGAGTTGCAGAACCCTTCCATCGTTCAACTCGACCATTTCAGAACTGATTATTTTTTTAATCGAAAAATAAGTTTCCCGGCCTTCCTTTTTGGCATTGTTGATCTGTGAGCCAAATTGTTTTTTGCTAGGATCGATTTTTTTGTCGAGTTGTAGTGGGTCTTTAAAGATATAAGGCAGTTTGGATATTTCTTTTTTAGGATCGAATTTCAGTTCATCCTTCAAAAATTCAAATTGCTCTTGGCTTTTCCCCATCTCCAGTTTTTCTTTTATTTTCGGGAAATAGAATTCATTGATTTCGTAACCGATTGAATTCCGTTGGAGATTTTTAGCAGCCAACGAGGTCGTTCCGCTCCCCAAAAAGGGATCCAAAACGGTATCTCCCACAAAGGCGAACATCTTTATCAAGCGAGCGGGGAGTTCTTCTGGGAACATGGCAATATGTCCATCCTGCTTCGCGCCACTAAAATTCCAATGACCGGAAAAATAGGTGTTCCATTCTTCTTTGGTCATGGCGGACTTCGCTTTTAGTTCAGGATCTGGCTTTGGTGCTTTTCCATGTTTTTTGAAAAGCAGAATAAACTCGTAGTCCAATTTCAAAATGCCATTTCGGGGATTGGGATAACTGCCCATGATGGTGGCGCCACCTGTTGTATTAGTCGTGGTAATTTTCTGCCAAATAACCGCCCCCATGTAATCGAAGCCGACCGTTTCGCAAAATTTAATTATTTCCGTCCGGATGGGGATGACTTTATACCTCCCATAATAGACCGAGCGGGCAAATTGGTCGCCAATATTAACACAAAGCCGACAGCCTGGATGCAGCACGCGATGGCATTCTTTCCAAACCAAATTGAGGTCGTTAATGTAATTTTCGTAGCTGTCGTGATAGCCAATTTGATCGTCCGTGCCATAATCTTTGAGTTGCCAATAAGGCGGGGAGGTTGCCACCAAATGTACTGACCCATCGGAAAGCAGGTTCATTTGTCGGCTGTCGCCGTGGATGATTTTATGGTTGGTTTGCAAATGCTGTCGGCTATTAAGTAACAAATAGCGTTTTCGTAAAAACCTATTTTTTCTCAGTGAATACTATTTCATTGATCACATCACCCACTTGTATCTGTTGTACGACCTCCATGCCGCTTTCAACCTTGGCAAAAATGGTATAGTTGCCATCGAGGTGTGGAGTTGGGGAATGGGTGATGAAAAATTGATTGCTTTCGGTATGGTTTCCTGCTGATGCCATACCCACATAACCTTCTTCATCGTAATGGAGGTAGGGCAATTCTGATCGAATGGCATAATTTAGACTGCCATATCCATCGCCACGGGAACAGCCTCCTTGCACCACAAAATTGGGCACGACCCGGTGAAAGTTTTTTTCACTGTAATAGCCATCTTTCACTAACTCTATAAAATTAGCAACTGTACCAGGAGCATAGACAGGCAACAATTTTAGCGTAATATCGCCTTTGGTGGTTTTGATGACCGCTCGTGTCCCTTCCTTTAAATCAGTGACTAATTTCCAAGGAATAGGGTGGGTGAATCGAGGCTGGCCAGGAAGTACTTGTGGCTCGCCATTAAAATAATCAAGTGTTTTTTTAATTTCGTTATAAGTTTCTATTTCTTGTGGGAGGCGAAGCTTGCCGAGCGCATTTTCCAAAATGACAAGGCTGTCAAACGTCTCTTGAAAATTGAGCTTTGGATCGCGGAGTACTTCTGCTGCCACTGCCATCATGCCTACGTCGCCATTTTCAATAGCATCCCTAAAACAGTCACTCAGTTCTCTTTTAACACGTCGGCCTCCGCCGAAATAGGATCGGAAATTTGGCATCCGGGCAATGCTCGCCAGGGCTTCCACGCTCGCAGTCCGCACCGGTAGATACTCGGAAGGGAAAGCGGCATCTCTGATATAGCGATAATTCCATCCAAAATTAGCCATTGCCCGAAGGGCAGCTGCTTTCTCATAGGGGTTGGGCGAATTTTCGTAAAGGCGACGGAGTTCCCAATTCAGGTAGTTGCGGCTTTCTTCAAAAACGGCTGGCAAGTACTTCAAGGCAGCGCTGTAAAGCGGCATGGCCACTTCCCAATGCCGCCCAGGAGCTTTTGCCATCTGCCAATAAACTGTTGCATCTTCTGGAATGCCAATTTGAATAAAAATCTCAGCGGCCATCTGCGCTATGGCTACATCAGAATCCTCTATGGCCTGCAGGACAACAGGCTTGACCTTTTCGTAACTAAAATTGGTGAGGGCTCTCAAAATATTGACTTTGACCCTTGGGTCTTTCTCGATGTTAAACTGGTACAACAGTGCATTGGCCGCACGTTCGGACTTTGTTTTGCCTAATGCAATCACCAGTGCCATTCGGATGCGGGGGTCGTCCTCACGGGGTATAGCAAGTGCGATCTCGCCATCCTCGTCCTCGAGGTTGATTGTTGAGGCCCTGCTCAGGTAATTGGCTCCAATAAACCTGACGCTTCCAGGGTATCTGCTTCCAGTGGCAAACCCTAACATTTTTTCGGTGCCTTCCGGTGTTGTTATTTCGCGGAGTGCATATCGGTACAAGCCCCAAGCCTGTCCTTCCAACAAGGTAGTGTCGTGGGTGGTGTAGGTGCTGATGGTTGCCAGTTTTTCTGCCAAATTAGGATTGCCGCATTTGCCGATTGCTTCCATGATAGCCGCATTGAAAAACCGGGAGACGCCCGAAGTATCTGTTCTGTCAAATGCTTTTAGCAGTGATTCTTCAGCCGACTGTTGTCCGATCTGCCCCAGTGAATACGCTGCGGATACCCGAACAGCATCAAACGGATCATAAAGCAATAGACGTAAACCGTCCACTGCGGAAGAGTCCTTTATAGAAGCAAAGGCGAGGGCTGAAAGGTAGCGGTAGGTGGCGTCGTGGTGTCTTAAATAAGGAATGAGGCTATCTGTTAAACCTCGGTCTTGTAAATCGTATAACTTTTGTATCCCTGGGTTGGTGAAGTCAACATACACATCGTGCAATCCTTCCTCTGTTGGCGGGACACATTGCGTCAAAAAAAATGCCGCTATGAGAAAAGATAGGATTTTAGGTTTGTTCATTTAAATGCTAAAAATGAAATTCGTTATTCGTTATTCTCCCCCAAATGGGTCTTCATAAAATGAAGTGTCCCGCTCAAACCCATCTTCGTATTCGTCTTCATCCAAGGTATTGTTGAGGAAATCGTTGCAATCAAGGCCGATGCTCAAGTCCCCTTTTGGTTTTGGGAAACGAGCTTTTGCATCATAATCAGCGTGCTCGTCATTTTCCAAGCGTAATATCAAATCTTTGCAAAATGGCCTGGCCATAGCAAAACCGGATCCATCACGGAGGGTGAGAAACCGGATCCAGCGGTCTTCGCCCCCGACCCAAGTGCCAACCACCAAGCTTGGCGTGACTCCCATGAACCAGCCGTCCACATAATCGTTGGTAGTGCCTGTTTTACCGCCTATTTCACTTTGAACCCCCATATGGCCAGATGCATATTTCAACATTTCGACCATTACGTAATTGGGTTCTTCTTCTAATGCTTGGCGATCCTTTTTTTCAGAAGTATAAATCTCCACTCCGTTTTTATCCTCAATTCTCGTGATATAAGTCGGGCGGGTATAATAGCCATTATTGGCAAAAGTGGTATAGGCTCCTGTCATATCAAATACTGAGAGATCGGCAGCCCCTAAACAAATGGATGGCAGCGGCGGCACTTTTTCAGGGTCAACCCCCATGTTGGTCAATAGCTCGATCACTGGTTGAACGCTGCCCAGTTGTTGCATCAAGAATACAGAAACGGTATTGATTGATTTCCTCAAAGCATCCCGCAAGTGCATTTTTTCATTGGAATACTTCCCCGTGGAATTCCGGGGCGTCCAATCATCCAACAGCCCAAAATTCCTATCATTGGCAAAAATAGTCCGTTGCATATCAGTCACTTCTAAGCACGGAGAGACTCCTTGTTGGGCAATGGCCGTTGCGTAAATAAACGGTTTGAAGGTAGAGCCTACTTGTCGATTGGAATGCGTGTGGTCGTATGCAAAATACTTATGGTTGATCCCTCCGATCCATGATTTAACATAACCAGTTTTAGGATCAACGGCCAAAGAACCCATCTGCATGAACATGTGGTGATACTTGATAGAGTCCAATGGCGACATGACCGTGTCTTTCTCCATTTGTTCATTGTGAGCGAAAACTTTCATTTTTACTGGTTCGTCAAAAACCTTGTCCACCACGTTTTTAAATTCGAGCCAACCTACTTTTAAGTCATTCCAGTTTTCACTTCTCATGGCACGGCGATACCGTGCCCGTCGTTCTCCATTGATGGATGTAGGAAATTTATCTTTTATCATCCAACTAATTGCATCGTCGGTCAGGCGAAGGCCATCTATTTCTTGCTCAAGTGTTGCTTTGGAATTGCCAATAAACCGATAACGCATCTCTTGGTAGCGCTCTGACGAACGAATCATCAGTTCAAGTTTACGCTTTCGGTAGGCTAATTCTGCTGGAGAAGTTTCAGAATCCTTGTACTCCCAGGGCGACATGCGTTTAGTCTTCCACCTTTTCCAAAACTTGTCCTGAAGATTGGCCATATGTGCTTCCATCGCATCTTCTGCATGTTTTTGGATCACGGGGTCGATGGTGGTGTAAATTCTCAGGCCATCTTGATAAATATTATATGGTGAACCATCTGCCTTTTTGCGAGCATATTTTCCTTTTAGGATTTTCCTTTTCAGCTCTTGGGCAAGCTCCGAGCGGAAATATTGCGCCAACCCTTGCGTATGGGTTTTTCTTTTGAACCTTGTAATGTCTAATGGCAATTCATGCAGGGAATCATATTCAACTTGGTCCAAAATGCCATTTTTCTGCATTTGCTTCAGCACGACCGACCTCCTGTGGAGCGCCCTTTCAGAAAACCTTTTAGGGTTGTAAAGGGCAGGGTTCTTCAACATGCCCACCAACATGGCAGCTTCCTCAACGGTCAAATTTTCTTGGGATTTGGCAAAATACGTTTCCGAAGCGGCCTTGATGCCGTGGCTGTCATAAAGGAAAGAAAACTTGTTGAGGTACATTTTGATGATTTCCTCTTTGGTGTATTTGCGCTCCAACCGGACGGCAATGATCCACTCTTTTAGCTTTTGGATGAGTCGCTCCACGCCCGACCCGGGCTTGCCAGTAAAAAGCAGCTTTGCCAATTGTTGGGTAATGGTACTCGCTCCGCCCGCACTTTGGTTTCCGAGGATACCTGTTTTCACAATAGCCCTTGCGAGTGCCTTGAAATCAATACCACAGTGGTTGTAGTAGCGCACGTCTTCAGTGGCCACCAGCGCTTGCTCAATAAAAGGCGACAACTCATCAAACTCCACTGGTACTCTGTTTTCAATAAAATAACGACCAAGTACGGAACCATCAGCAGCGATAACTTCGGAAGCCAGTTCGCTTTTTGGATTTTCGAGTTCGGCTGTATCGGGGAGGTCGGAAAAAGATAAGACAACAAATACCAAAATCAAGGATAGGATGCCAAGCCCCATTATCCGCCACATCCATCGGACAATGTTCCAATAAAAAGGCATTCTATGCTCACGAAGCTGCTTTGGCGAGTAATCCGACATGCTGATGATTTAGAAGTTGCTATTGAACGACTGTCTCAATTTTTCTTTTCCAAGCCCTTGAGGGTCAGGAAATAAATAAGGTTGCAAATGTACAAAAGGTTGTTGGTTTCAAATGGCTCGCCTTTTTATCATTTACTAGACTTGTTCGTAAATAAGATTTTAGGATATGAGAATTAGGTTTTTTAGTCTGACGGCCTATTTTTATGAGCGCATAGCCGTAGCTACGGGCGAGAAAAAATAGAACGACAGACGGAAAAAGATTTTTTCATATTCAAAATTCTTATTTGCGAACAAGTCTACAATGTTTAATTTCAAATCAAATAAGTGAGAAGAACTTATTGGGCTTGAAATGGTTTGAAAATTGTTTGCAAGGTTTCGTAACGAATGAAAACCAAAATCATTTAATCAAATTATCCCTCATGAACGGAAAAAGGATCATCGGTTTTATATTGCTGTTTGGCGCAGTCTTCGCATTCGGCAACAAGTTGGTTGCTGGGATGTCGGGTAATAGCAACAACGGTGTGTTACTGTATATTTTAGGAATATTCGGATTGCTTTTACTGCTCGGTATTAGGCGGGTATTGAGGAACTGAATTTTTTACAGCTCTTTTTCAAACCTAGTCAGCGCTTCCCTATCCACTTCATGTCTCCCTTCAAAAGGGAATTCATTGAGCATCAACAAATTTTTCTCCGCAAAATCACGCTGCCACTCGATGCGTTTCTCAGTCACAAATTCGTCTTTGTTGCCGTAGGCAAAATGTAGCTTCTTCTCCGTGAAAAATGGCTGATATGGCGTAAAGTCCAAGTCGTCGGGTAGCTGTCCTGCCCAAAGGATCAGATGGTGGAAATGAGGGAAGTTTTGCATGATCCAGCGGCAATGGGTTGCCGTTCCCTGGGAAAACCCGAGCAGGATTATTTCCACATCAGGAGCTAATTGCGGAAGATAAGAATCATACAATGTCTGCAAGAAATTGCAGTAATCGTCTATCTCGTCCAAGCGGTGTTCCTTGGTCATCCAAGAGGCCACTGGTTCACCAGTAAATGCGCCCCAATAAAATTTAGACAAGCCCTCTGGCGCAACAACAAAGGTTTTTCCATCGTCCAGCCCCTCCAGGTTCTCAAACCTGCGGATGAATGTCCGGGCCAATTGCCCATAGCCATGGCAAACGATCCAAAATCGACGAACCTGCTCGGAAGGCTCTCCTAAGGTGTAATAGTGGGCGGTACGCTGGATAGGGATTTTATATGGCTGGATCATATTGCAACACTAAAAATCAACCAATTCCACATCGAAGATCAGCACGGAATTGGTTGGGATGCCAGCTGGTGGAGTGATTCCATAACCAAGCTTGGATGGCAAGAATAAAATCCCATTCCCTCCTTTTTTAAACAATTGCATACCTTCTTGCCATCCAGGGATAACACCGTTCAATGGGAAAGTGGCAGCAGTGCCTGTGGTTTGGTCAAACACATCCCCGTTTAAGAAATACCCTTTATAATGTACCTCAACCATATCGTTAAGGTCAGGAAAATTGCCCGTTCCTTCCTCTTCAATGATGTACCGAAGGCCGCTGGAAGTAGTATCGGCATCAAGGCTGTTGTCGGCCAGGTAGGTTTCGATTTTATGAATGTCGAGACAAAGTTGTTTTGGAGCGATAGCCGTTTCGTCTGTGCAAACATCAGGCAGCTCAATGTCAAAAATCAATACTGAATTGGGTGGCACCTGGCCAGTGCCTGCGGCTCCAAATGCCAAAGCTGAGGGCAACAAGAGTTTCCCTTTTCCTCCTATCTCAAATAAAGGAATACCCTCTTGAAAACCATCAATGATTACAGACAGGTCAAAAATTTCAGGCCCATTGGATTGTCCAAAAGATGCTCCATCTGCATAAAATCCAATGAAGTTGACAATAGCGAGTTCGTCAGCGGCAGGATGGTCGCCAGTACCAGTTTCTTCAATAATATAATGCAAGCCAGAAGGAGTGGCAAGTGCAGTAAGGTTGTTGTCTGTGAGGTAGTCTTGTATTATTTCAATGTCAACTTCGAGTTGTGCTTCGGGACTAAGGTCGTCATCGTCACCACAAGCCACGAACATGGTAAAGCCAAGCAATAAAAATGCAAATTGAAAATATTTCATGATTAATTGTCTTTGTTCTAAGGTTTTGTTTGTCAAATTTGAAGTGCAAAATTAGGTAAATCTATAATTCATGGAGAGGTAGGACTCTCCCAATAGTCCAGTAAACGACCGAAAGAGGCAAACGCTTCCTTGTAAAAGATTACCACCGAAAACAATAGGATGGATCGATTTTCTTGTTTATTCAAAATTATTTTTTGGAAATTGGTACTGAAATAGAACAGGATTTCAAAATACTAAGGTCGCTGCCAAAAGCACTTTGACAAAGACAACTACATGCAGTGTAATGCGTTCTTTGGTAGCCCCAAAATAAACCAACCAATAATCAGAGCTGCACGTAAACGATCATTTGAAATATGAAAATTGCCCTAGCCCAACTCAATTTTTTTGTCGGTGACTTTGACGGGAACCTAGACAAGATGCTTAAAGCTGTCGATGAAGCCAAACAGCAAGGGGCCGACCTTGTGTGTTTTCCTGAACTGGCTACCTGCGGCTACCCGCCCCGTGACTTCCTCGAATTTGACGACTTCATTCGGCAGGCTGAAAAATCGGTTGGCAAACTTGCCGAAGCTGCAGTGGACATTGCCATAGCAGTAGGGTCGCCCAGCCGAAATCCTGTGGTTGAAGGAAAAGATCTTTTTAATTCCGTGTATTTTTTAGCAGATGGGCAAGTAAAACACGTGCAGCATAAGGCCTTGCTCCCGACCTACGACGTGTTCGATGAATACCGCTATTTTGAACCGGCCAGCGAATTCAACATTGTTGAATACAAAGGCAAAAGGATTGCCCTCAGCATTTGTGAAGACCTTTGGAACCTGGGAAATGAAAACCCGCTCTACACCATCGTTCCGATGGATGAAATGATGCCCCACAAGCCTGATCTCATCCTCAATCTTTCAGCGTCTCCTTTCACTCATTCCCATGCAAAAGAACGCCTTCACGTATTGGCGGCAAATGTGCAGCGCTACGGCCTCCCCATGTTTTATGTAAATCAGGTCGGCTCACAGACCGAAATCATTTTTGATGGGGGATCAATCGTTTTTTCACCAAAAGGAACCGTTTATGAAGAGATGCCCTATTGGGTCGAAATGGTAAAGACATTTGACTTAGATGATGTAATTGAGGATAAGCAAACCGTTTTGCAATCAAAAGAAAAAATCCCGCTTATTCATGATGCACTCGTCTTGGGCATTAAAGACTATTTTGGAAAACTGGGTTTCAAACAAGCCATCCTCGGACTTTCTGGTGGCATTGATTCAGCGGTGGTGGCCGTTTTGGCCGCCAGGGCCTTGGGAGAAGATAACGTGCGTGGGTTGCTGATGCCTTCCCAATTTTCTTCTGACCATTCGGTAAATGATGCCCGTCAACTGGCAGTCAACCTCGGCATGCAATATGACATTCTGCCGATTGAGCCGATGTACAACAGTTTTATGGATGTCCTCAAACCTCATTTTTGGGGAAATCCATTCAATGTAGCGGAAGAGAATATTCAGGCTCGGGCGAGGGGGCTTTTACTCATGGGCGTTTCCAATAAATTTGGGAATATCCTGCTCAACACAACCAACAAAAGTGAAATGGCTGTTGGCTACGGTACCCTTTACGGCGACCTTTGCGGAGGACTTTCCGTTCTGGCCGATGTCTATAAAACAGAGGTGTATGAATTGGCGGAATACATCAACAAGGATAGCGAGGTCATCCCTGAAAACATCATCACAAAACCTCCATCTGCCGAGCTGCGCCCAAATCAAAAGGACAGCGACAGTCTGCCTCCATACGATGTGCTCGATGCAATATTGTACCAGTATATCGAAAGACAACAAGGGCCGAATGAAATTATTGCAATGGGTTTTGACGAAAGAATAGTGCGCCGAGCCTTGCGTTTGGTAAACATGAATGAGTTCAAGCGGTACCAATCTGCACCGGTACTCAGGGTTTCGCCAAAAGCATTTGGGATGGGAAGGAGGATGCCAATAGTCGGGAAATACCTGTCGTGACAGGAAGGTTGGGTTTGGGGCAGTAGAGATGAAGCGGTCTTCATAATGGCTGAATTTTTGTTCGATGAAATGGAACTCCGGCATCCCAGTTACTTCCCCTACGTTTCTGGCCCCATCTGAATTGAGCTACGTTTGTTATATAAAATTATAATACTTAAAGTCGTCACTATCAGCACATATTTCTATTTTTGCCCGCATGAAAATAACTCTTTTGGTATTGCTTTTTTTGTTCGTGATCAACCCGTTTGCCAGTATTTCCCAAACGGCTATTTTTGTTAAAAATGACAGAGGTACAACAGAGGTGCCATTTGCCAAAGCAGCCAAAACAGCAACCAAGATCATTATTGATGGCAATATTGACGAGCAGGCTTGGTTCGAAGGGGTTTCTGCAAATAACTTTTGGCAAATGTTCCCCACAGATAGTGTGATGGCCGAATTTCAAACGGAGATTTTTTTCACCTATGACGATGAAAATTTTTATGTGGCGGCCAAGTGTTATGCTAGGAGCGACCAATACGTTGTGCCTTCACTCCGCCGGGATTTCAGGGCAGGGGGAAGCGATAACCTAACTTTCCTTTTTGATACTTTCAACGACCAGACCAACGCCTTTTTTTTTGGTGCAAACCCTGCCGGGGTATTGCGTGAAGGGCTTATTTCAAATGGGGGCTCTGGTCGGGAAGACTTTTCAGAGTCGTGGGACAACCGGTGGGAAGGCGAATCTAAAATCCATGATGGCTACTGGGCCTGTGAAATGGCTATTCCATTTAAAACCATCCGCTTCCAAGAGGGAAGTATGAAATGGCGGTTTAATGCTTACCGCTTCGATACCCAATTAAACGAAAGATCCACTTGGTTCAGGATTCCGCAAAACCAGTTTATTACCAACCTTGCTTTTATGGGTAATCTGAACTGGGAAAACCCCTTGCAAAAACCAGGAAAAAACTTGGTTGTGATTCCTTATGTTTCGGCTGACCTAAGCCGTGATTTTGAGACTGATGCAACAAACTATTCTGGCAATTTCAGTATCGGTGGTGATGCAAAAGTGGCCATCACTTCAGGCCTCAACCTTGACCTGACGGTCAATCCTGATTTTTCGCAAGTGGAGGTGGACAGACAGGTGACCAACCTTCAGCGGTTCGAGGTATTCTTTCCTGAGCGGCGACAGTTTTTTCTTGAAAATGCTGACCTGTTTGGCAGTTTTGGCGATACTCGAATCAATCCGTTTTTCTCAAGGCGAATAGGCGTGGCGGAAGATACTTCCACCGACCTTACCATACAGAACCCGATCTATTTTGGCGCTCGCTTAAGTGGCAAGCTCAATGAAAACTGGCGCCTCGGTCTGCTAAACATGCAGACTGCAGACGATGAAGAGAACGACCTCCCCAGTTTCAACTATATAGTTGCGGCATTGCAGCGCAAGGTGTTTGCCCGATCTAACATCGGGGCTATTTTTGTGAACAAGCAAACTTTTAGCGATAGGGATAGTGAAACGTACAATCGCTACAACCGGATCGTCGGACTTGATTACAATCTCGGTACCATAGATAATACATGGTCTGGAAAAACATATTTTCATAAGGCCATTACGCCCGAAGATGTTGACAAAAAATTCGCACATGGCGCCGAACTTGACTACCGGGTGCGGCAGTTTTCAATCAGGTGGAAGCATTCATGGGTAGGTGATGGATACAACCCAGAAGTGGGTTTTGTGCCAAGAAAAGATTTTTTTCAAATGAGACCGGAAGCTCGTCTTTTCTTTTATCCAAATAATGACAAAGTCGTGCAGCACGGACCAGTCGTGCAGGCATTCTGGCTTTACACGCCAGGCTATGGAAACACCGATCATGAAGTGAGGTTCAGGTGGGAGGTCAGGATGCGGGACAACACAAACATCGAAGCAGAAATCAAAAACGAATACACCTTCCTATTTGACGATTTCGATCCGACAAGAAAAGAGGATTATTATCTTCCTGCCGGCACCAGTTATTCCTATACCAATTTTTCGTTGCGGTACAGCTCCAACCGAACCAAGCCATTTTCATTTAGGATTGAACCAAGGTTTGGCGAATTCTTCAATGGGAATAGGATTGGAGTCAGAGGTGATTTTACTTATCGATTTCAGCCTTTTGGAAATATAGCGCTTAACTATAATGTAAATCGCATCAGCCTCGCTGAACCATTTGAGACCGCCTACCTATACTTGGTAGGCCCCCGCATCGACCTTACTTTTACCAAAAAACTATTCTTGACAACGTTTGTTCAGTACAATAGCCAAATTGATAACCTGAACATCAATGCTCGTTTTCAGTGGCGGTTCAAGCCAGTTTCAGATTTTTTTATTGTCTATACAGACAACTATTTCCCCGAAGATTTTTCAGTGAAAAATAGGGCCATCGTTGCCAAGTTCACTTATTGGTTGAACATGTGAGGTGCGTTGGAATAATCAGGAGGTACAACCATTCATTACCTCTCAGGTCGTCCCTTTGAATTGTCATACAATTTTAATTTTTCACCATAATACATTGTGGCATCCTGAAGAAACAGTGCTCAAGTCAAAATAACTATTAACTTTGCGCGATGTAATTCACTGAACTATAGAAAAACAATAATTCTAACCCCGAATATTCATTTGCCGGACAAGCGTTCCGCTATTTTTTTAATTTAATTTTTTGTAAATTATGTCGCAATACAAGTATTCAGCAGAAGAGATCAAAGAGGCCTTGGGTAATTGGCCTACAATGATGAAAGAATATTCTCAAGCAAACACAGGGAAAGCTGTTAAAGCTATCCTGACTTCTTATTTGCCATTTATCGGTGTGTGGATTTTGATGTATTTCAGTTTGGAGGTTAGTTATTTGCTTACGCTGGGATTGGCATTTCTCAATGCCTTTTTCATGGTCCGCATATTTATCATACAGCATGACTGTGGCCACCGTTCTTATTTTAAATCTCAAAAGTGGAATCGCATTATTGGGGTTATGTGCAGTTTTTTTAGCACCATCCCGTTCCGTTATTGGGCTAGAGTACATGACTTTCACCATGGCCACTGTGGACAGTTGGAAACCAGGGATATCGGGGATATTGACACCCTCACATCAGACGAATTTAGGGCATTGTCCTCCAAAGGCCGCTTGAAATACCGCATTTACCGCTTGCCGATTATCACTTTCGTAATTGGCCCAATCCTTTACTTTTTGGTCAACAACCGTTTGCCATTGGTACGCTTTAAGCAATGGCAAGGCATGATCCGGGCGCAAACCTGGAACAATATTGCCATTGTTGGTGCAATCGCATTTTTTAGTTGGCTGATCGGGTGGAAAGTGTTCCTCTCCATCCAGATTCCGATCGTTATATTTTTCTTCATCATTGCTATTTGGTTTTTCTACGTGCAGCATCAGCACGAACATTCCTATAAAACATGGAAAGCAGATTGGGATTACCTGTTGGCGGCAATCAAAGGAAGTACGCTATATAAATTGCCAAGGGTCGTACATTGGATGACTGGCTATATTGGTTATCATCATATCCACCACCTGAATTCAGGCATCCCAAGTTACAATCTGGCAAAGTGTTCAAAAGAAAACCCATTGCTCAACCGTTTTGTCACCAAAGTCACTTTTTGGGAAAGCCTTTCTTACATGCGCCACAAATTGTGGGACGAAGCAGAGCAACGGATGATCACATTTTCTGAATTTTACAGGAAGGAGCGGCAGTTGAAAATGTCTGCATAGGCGACAACCCCATAGCCTCACTTCTTGAAAAATACCGCATTGAAAAATACTCGCTACACCTGTCCTCAAGGTGTAGCGAGTTCTGTTTTACAGAAATGATGAAACATTGTGAAATAAGAATAACAGGTAGGGTACAAGGCGTTTGGTATCGAGGCTCTATGGAGAAACAAGCACGGGGACTCGGCTTGCGTGGGTTTGTCAGGAATGAACCAGATGGTCATGTGTATGCAGAAGTAGAAGGGGAAGAAAGTGCAATCAACCAGTTGGCGGAATGGTGTAAAAAAGGCCCCGAATTAGCGATAGTAAAAAGAGTGGAAGTGGTGGAGGGGGAACTGAAAATTTTTAAGACCTTTGAGATCATTAGATAGACAATACCAAAAGGATTACCTCTATTAAAAGAATATGAAACAGCTTCTAATATTTATTATTTTCTCAATGGCCTTTTGCCAGGGGTTGACAGCACAATGCGACATTGCCATAAATACCCTCGATGATTTTGATTCTACCCGTCTGGTGGCTTCCCAGCCTATGAACATTGGTTTCATGATCGTTTCGGGTAACGTAACGGAAGACCTGGAAGGGGAAGAGTACGTGGAAGAAGCAAAGGCTATTTTTAGTTATTCAGACGAAAAAAAGATAAGAGCGTTTTTCCTTTCAATCGCGGTGGCCGAAAGAAAATTTCACATGATAAACGAGGGGTTCAATGTGCTGCTGAAATTCAAGAATGGACAGATCTTCACTCTTTTGAATGCCCCCGAAAACGGAGAGTTTAACAGGGATGTGTTGATGTGGAATTATCTGCATACCTGCGTGATACCACTGGAAGTTTTTCATATGTTGAAGGGCGGCCTGCTTGAAAAAATCAGGATCAACTATAAGAATTATAAAAAGACAATTGAGCTGGAAGAAGGTCAGCAAAAGGTATTGCAGGAAGCGGTTAGGTGTGTGGAGCTGCAACTCAAGATCGACTTCAACGGTATCAAGCCATAGTAGATAGTTTCTCAGGATCCCTTTCCATGAAACTGGTTTTGGCCTCCAAATACCTGAAAATAAATGGTTTCGGCGTATTTCTTTACCTGATAAGTTATTTGCAATTAAGCCTAAAGTGTTTACCTTTGCGCCGCTTAATGAGGTAACCAATGGAAGAGGGAACAAAAGTTCCCTCTTTTAATTTATAGACTTGGAAGTATTTTTTATCGAAGAAAAGATCAATCACTTGCTTGCTGCAAAATTTCAAGAAGAAGATTTTGCAGATTGTTTTCTTGTTGGGCTCGAACTGCACAAGGGTAATAAGTTAGAGGTCTTTATCGACAGCGACAGCAGGTTATCCTTGGCCAAATGCCAAAAGGTCAGCCGTTATCTGGAAAGTTACATTGATGAAGAGAACTGGCTTGGCGAAAAATACACACTTGAGGTTTCTTCCCCTGGCCTGTCCAAGCCTTTGAAATTGAAGCGCCAATACAAAAAGAACATTGGCCGCCAACTGGATGTCACTTTGAATGATGGAACTGGGAAAATTGGCGAATTGAAATCAGTTTCAGAATCGTCTATTACCTTGGAGGAACAAGTGGTGGTAAAAGATGGCAAAAAGAAAAAGAGAATGGTGATCCAAGCCGAATTGCCATTTGATGAAATAAAAAAAACTTTAGTGGTTATAAGTTTTAAAAAATGACTTGGTAAAGGATAGGATTTCAATTAAATCTATTGTTTACTAAATTCATTTGGCTTGCCCACAAATAAGAGTATTGCTTATTCTCAAACCTTATTTAAGAACAAGTTTAATATTCATCATTAATAAAAATGATAAGTTTAGTTGATACTTTTTCGGATTTTAAATCCAGCAAGAACATTGACCGGCCAACAATGGTGCGGGTGTTAGAAGATGTATTTCGTACCCTTATAAAGAAGAAATTTGGCTCCGACGATAATTTCAATGTGATTGTAAACACTCAACAAGGTGACCTTGAGTTATGGCGGGTACGTGAAATTGTGCCAGATGGCGAGGTGACTGACGACCGCAGTCAAATTTCTGTTTCAGAAGCGATTTCCATTGATGACAGTTATGAAATCGGGGAGGAGTGTTATGAACAATTGTTCCTGGAAGACTTTGGACGAAGGGCCATCCAAGCTGCACGGCAGACTCTTATTTCCAGGATCATGGAATTGGAGAAAGATGATATATTCAAGCAATATGTTGAGCGCGTAGGCGACTTGGTGACAGGGGAAGTCGGCCAGATAATAAAGCGGGAATTCCTTATCGTGGATGATGCTACTGGACACGAATTGTTAATGCCAAAAGGTGAAACCATCAGGGGGGATTTTTTCCGAAAAGGGGATATAGTGAGGGGCATCATCAAGCGGGTAGAAATGAAAAACAATACCCCAGTGGTAATCATGTCACGCACCGATAATGAGTTCTTGGAAAAATTGATGGAGAAGGAAGTGCCCGAAATTGAAGATGGCATCATCGCCATTAAACGCATTGTAAGGTTGCCAGGCGAAAGGGCGAAAGTAGCCGTTGAATCTTACGACGAGAGGGTTGATCCGGTTGGTGCTTGCGTTGGCATGAAAGGTTCGCGTATCCACGGGATTGTCCGCGAATTGCGGAATGAGAATATCGACATTATCAATTTCACTACCAATGAAAGCCTATTCATCCAACGTTCCCTGACCCCTGCAAAGGTGTCTACCATTGAACTGGATGCTGACAAAAAACGGGCTTCAGTTTATCTTGAACCTGACCAGGTATCATTAGCCATTGGAAAAGGTGGTACTAATATCAAACTGGCCAGTAAGTTGACCGAATATGAGATAGATGTATATCGCAATACTGATGAGCAAGAGATCGACGATGTTGATCTGGAAGAATTTTCTGATGAAATTGAAGCTTGGATCATCACCGAACTCAAACGGATCGGATGTGATACAGCAAAGAGTGTTTTGGATCTCAATAAAGATGAACTATTGCGAAGGACTGAATTGGAAGAAGAAACAATTGAGGAGTTATTGAAAGTCCTTTCGGCGGAATTTGACGATTAGAATCAATTAAAAATTTAGAGGCGGGTCTTTGATCCATCAATACTTTTTCAATATCGACCGTATTTTTATTTTATTATATTTTTTTTAATGAGTAAACGCTTAGTTAAGGTAGCGCAAGAATTAAACGTCGGGACTTCCACAGTCGTGGAGTTCCTGAACGACAATGGGTTTGAAATTGACAACAAACCTACGTCAAAGATTACGGACGAAATGGAAAATATGCTGGTGCAGCAATATTCCAAGTCCATTGCCATCAAAGAACAAGCAGACTCTATGATGATTGGCCTTCGTCCGTCCATAAAGCAGGAATCTTCTGCAAAAGAAGAGGATGTATCCGTATTGGATCCACCACCACTTCCCCCTCCTCCCCCGCCACCGCCACCTGTGGAAAAAATTCCAGTTCCAGTTCCAGTAATACCTGAGGAAGAACCGAAACCTGAGCCTGTTATGGAAGTAAAAGAGGAAAAACCAAAGGGCAAGGAGACCAAATTAGGATTAAAAATTAAAGGAAAAATAGAGCTGGACAAAAAAGGTATGCCCGTCAAAGAGAAGAAGTCAAAAGAAGTTGAAGTCAAAGAAGAAGTGCCCGCCGAAGTACCTGTTCCTGATGAAGCCATCAGCGATGCTGAGCCTCCGCAAGAAGTAGCTGAACCCAAAAAAGAAGAATCCAAAAAAGCTGAACCCAAAAAAGAGGGCGAAGTTGCTCCAACTGAAAAACCCGCGCAATCAGACAGTAAAGCCGATGTTGCTACTGACGAAATCGCAGAGAACAAAATGGTCCGTGCCGCAACTCCTGAGCTTAGGGGGTTGAAGATTCTAGGTAAAATTGATATTCATAAGAAAAAACCGGTTAAGAAAAAAGAGAAGGAACAGAAAGGAAAACCGGGCGGGGTTAAAAAGACAGAACAGTCGCGTGAAAAAGCTCAAGGAAAAGAAGATGCCTCAAAAGGAAAACCAGTAGCTTCATCCGATAACTCTGACCGTAACAAGCGGAGGCGCACACGCCGCAAAGTTACCGTGGACAACAGAAGTCAGGGAGATAGTAGTGGAAGAAGAGGAGGAGCAGCGAGCAGTGGCAATCGTCGGAGAGGAGGCAAAGAGGTCTCGCAAAAAGAAGTTGGCGAACAGATCAAAAAAACCATGGCCAGCCTTTCTGGAGCTGGAAGGAAAAAACGCCAAAAAATGCGCCGCGATACTCGCGAGCGTCTCCGCGAAAAGCAGGAGTTGATGGAAATGGAGGGCACTACTGACAAGTTGTTGGTTACAGAGTTTGTGACAGTTCAGGAATTGGCGAATATGATGGACATCGCAGCAGCAGAAGTCATTACTACCTGCATGGGCCTCGGTGTATTTGTTTCCATCAACCAACGACTGGATGCTGAATTGATAGAACTTGTCGCAAGCGAATACGATCATGAAGTCGAATTTATCAGCATTGAAGAACAAACAGATAGCGAGCTCGAAGAAGAGGATGCCGTAGAAGATATGGAGCCAAGGGCGCCTATCGTTACGGTGATGGGGCACGTTGACCACGGTAAAACTTCATTGCTCGATTATATAAGGGAAGCAAGTGTGGCCTCGGGTGAAGCTGGTGGGATTACCCAGCACATCGGAGCTTATGAAGTAGAAGTGAATGGTAAAAAAATCACCTTCCTTGATACACCTGGTCACGAAGCATTTACTGCCATGCGTGCCCGGGGTACGAAGGTGACCGATATAGCTATCATTGTTGTGGCTGCTGACGACAACGTGATGCCACAAACCAAAGAAGCGATCAGCCATGCCCAAGCGGCAGAAGTACCAATGGTATTTGCCATCAACAAAATTGACAAGGATGGAGCTGATCCCAATAGGATCAAACAAGAATTGGCCTCCATGAACATTCTTCTTGAAGATTGGGGCGGCAAGTTCTTATCTCATGACATCTCTGCCAAGACAGGTGAGGGGGTCATTGAACTGCTGGAAAAAATACAGTTGGTCTCAGAACTTGGAGATTTCAAAGCCAACCCAGATCGTTCTGGCCAAGGTACGGTTCTCGAAGCCTCTTTGGACAAAGGCAAAGGTTATGTCACAAATATACTTGTACAAAGGGGGACCTTGAAAATAGGAGACGCTATGGTAGCTGGAGAATTTTCCGGAAAGGTAAAAGCCATGTTCAATGAACGGGCCGAACGGGTAAAGGAAGTAGGGCCTTCTGCTCCGGTTTCCATACTTGGCCTTAGTGGTGCTCCACAAGCTGGCGAACGATTCAAAATTATGGAAAGTGAATCTGAAGCACGCCAATTAGCCAACAAACGGGCTCAAATCAACCGGGAACAGACCAACCGGGCCACCAAGCGGATCAGCCTCGATGAAATTGGCCGTCGTCTTGCCTTGGGTACATTTAAGGAACTGAATCTCATCGTTAAAGGTGATGTGGATGGTTCTGTGGAAGCCCTCTCAGATTCATTGATTAAACTGTCGCTTGAAAGAGTCCAAGTGAATGTTATTCACCGCGCAGTCGGACAGATCGCTGAGTCAGATATTTTGCTTGCTTCAGCTTCCGATGCCATAATCATTGGTTTTCAAGTAAGGCCATCCTTGGGAGCAAGAAAATTAGCCGAGCGAGAAGGTGTCGAGATAAAGATGTACTCCATCATTTACGAAGTCATCGAAGAAATTAAATTGGCCATTGAAGGCTTGCTCGAGCCGACCAAGGAAGAGAAGATTATTTGCAATGTGGAAATACAGGAGGTTTACAAAATCAGCCGCGTTGGTACCGTTGCTGGGTGTAAAGTGCAAGATGGCAAAATCCATCGGAATAGCAAGATCAGGATTATCCGTGAAGGTATTGTGATCTATCCTACTAAGGAGGGCGTCTCTGCCGAACTTGCTTCTTTGAAACGTTTCAAAGAGGACGCAAAAGAAGTGCAGAAAGGAATGGAATGTGGTTTGACCATCAAAAATTTCAACGACCTGAAAGCAGGCGATATAGTCGAAGGATATGAAATCGTAGAAGTGAAACAAAAATACGGTTGATAAGATATAGGTCAGTTGTTCTGAAAAAAACCTCCTGTAGTTTAATACTTACAGGAGGTTTTTTTATTTTGCGCAATGAGGATCGTTCAAATAATGACGAACTTATTATTTGAACGATCTTATATAAAAACAAACCCATGCAAAGAAGATCATTCTTGAAGAATGGATTGACCACATCCACCGCACTTGCGTTTGGCAGTGGGTCAACTATTGCAAAGAACACACTTCCTATGTCCAACAAGCACGAATTCAAACTAAAATATGCGCCTCATCTTGGCATGTTCGAAAAAAGCGCTGGGAGCGATCCAATAGATCAACTGAATTTCATGGCCGATAATGGATTTGAGGCTTTTGAGGACAATGGCATGAAAGGCAGAGAACTTTCCCTTCAGGAAAAAATGGCTGCTACCATGGCCAGCCGTGGAATACAAATGGGCGTTTTTGTCGCGCATGAAATCTATTGGCGAGAGCCGAACCTCGCTAGCGGGAAGGTAGATTGGCGTGAAGAATTCCTGAACGATATTAAGTCTTCGGTAGAAGTTGCCAAGCGGGTAAATGCCAACTGGATGACTGTTGTGCCTGGGCATGTTGATTTTCGGCAGGATATGGGCTACCAGACTGCCAACGTCGTGGAATCGTTGAAACAGGCCTGTGGAATCCTCGAACCTCATAATCTCGTCATGGTACTTGAGCCTCTGAATTTCAGAGATCACCC
Organism: Saprospiraceae bacterium; assembly: GCA_029263015.1. Lineage (GTDB taxonomy): Bacteria > Bacteroidota > Bacteroidia > Chitinophagales > Saprospiraceae > UBA6168. The sequence goes on from JAJCYI010000014.1 coordinate 44,966, forward strand.
TGGCCTATTTCTCACAAAATCCGCTCAGGCATATTCGATCTGTAAAGCGGTGAACAGTCCCGCTTGCAAAATCCTATTCGATATTTACCATCAGCAAATCCAGGAAGGCAACTTGATCCCAAATATTGAAAAATCATGGAATGAAATCGCCTATTTCCAAGTAGGCGATAATCCTGGTCGAAATGAACCTACCTCTGGTGAAATCAACTATAAAAATGTTTTTAAATACATTCATGAGAATGGTTTCAACGGGGTAGTTGGCATGGAGCATGGCAATTCCAAAAAAGGAAAGGAAGGAGAAATGGCAGTGATTAATGCTTATTTGGAAGTGGATGGGTTTTGAGAAATCGTGATTGGTGACCCGTGATTGATTAAGGAGCTGAATTTCCTTAGCACTAGTCACTAATCACGAATCTCCTGTCACTGAAGCTTCTCTTTCAAAAAAGCCAACACCAATGCATTGGCCTCCTGTGCTGCAGTTTCATTATATCGGGGGCTGCTCGGATTGGCAAAAGCATGTGCTGCCTCAAACCAGTGAACATCAAGGTTTTTGCCAGTAGCTTTTGACAATGCCTCAAATTTGCCGATCACACTTTCATTGATCCAGTCATCCTTTTTGGCAAAGATGCCCAGCACGTCGGCCTTGAGAGGAACTAGTTCATTTGCTTTCTCAACGGGCATTCCATAATACATTACACATCCTGCCCCTCTGTCTGTAGATAGGATACTGCTCCGCAATGACCATCCACCGCCAAAACACCAACCAACTGTTGCCACCTTGGCGTCAGCTCCAGCTATGGCTAATGCGCCGTTGATAATGGCTTCACAACGTTCTGGTTTTACAGCTTGCATGAACTTCCCAGCTTCATCAGGATTGTCTGTCACGTTACCATCGTATAGGTCGAGTGCCATGACGTTGACATCCGCAAGTTCTCCGAACAAGCGTTCGGCTTCCTGCTTGATGTGATCGTTCAAGCCCCACCATTCGTGGATCACTATCAAATATTTGTCGGAAGGGGCTTCGGTGACGAGGGTATATGCTTTTCCAGTTTTGCCGTCAGGAGTAGAAAACTCTTTCATCTCGCCTTTGCCCTCAAAGCCAATATCTGCTGGCTTTTCGTGCATATCTTTAAAGTCCTCATCTTTCGTGAACTTCGCCATGCTGTCACTTTCTTCAGAAGTAGCGTCGTTGGATGAATTGTTGGAACAATTGGTGAAACTGAATATGGCCAAAAAAGCCAATGGAAGTAATAGTTTGTTCGACATGATGTTAGATTTAGTGAATAGTCCAGTTAGTGATTAGTTCTTAGTGAATGGTGATTAGGGGCTGAAGAGCATGGTATTTCGCAGCCAGCCTATTTTTCAGCGGTAACGATGTATTGATAATCCAATGCACAATCATCGGAGGTAATGTTGCTGAAACCAGCTTGGTAAAGTTCACCTTCTACTTTGTACAATTCCATTCTGGCAGTTTGCTTTGGCATTTGAATGGGAATCCGTTTTTTCTTGAAATCAACAATGATAAGTTGGCCGCCTTCCGGCAAAACATCCCAAAGATGTTTCAAATAATCGACCCGATTCCTAATATATATAAAGGTATTGACGATAAGGATGATATCTGCTTCGCCGGGTTTGAGTTTGGAATCGGTGGGTGTCACGAGTCGGGTTTCTAGGCGGTTCTGGTATTCGGGTTTCAATTCGATTAGCTTCACGCTATCCATAAAAGCGATGAAACGTGGGTCGAGTTCAAGCGCTATGACCTTTTTTGCATGTTGCGCTAGGCGACGGGAGAAGAACCCCGAACCAGCACCCAGATCGGCAACGACCTTATTGCTGAGGTCGCCCATTTTGTCAATAACTTGACTCGGCCTTTGCCAAATATCCCTGCCTGGCGGGTCGTATTGATCCAACAGTTTTTCGAGGGTAGCAGAGCCATTTTCCTTGGTAGGTGATTGGTTTTTGGAAGTGTCGGCAGAAGGGGGTTCCGTATCCGTATGCGTTACGGAAGGGTCATTGCTGCATCCCATAAATAAAACTAAGTAGAACACAATGAGGCTATATGTCAGCGAGTGGTGGATTTTCATTTTGATTGTTTGCATTTTTAATTTTGCCAGCGGGCAAATCGGCGCTATTCCTGTTCTCTTCTTATCGGGCGCTAAGATAAATGAAAATCCCATTCGTTTGATTGGAGGCTTGCAGATGTTTTTTGCATTTTATTTGTCCAAAAGTGGCGCTTCTCGAAGAAGCATCGCTTTTTAAAGTCACTCCTCCTCCATTAGCACACGGTTTTCGTTCATCACTTTAACTTGATGGGAAATGGATTCTTCGTGAACGGCACGCAGAACAATCTCGACGAAGCGTTTGCTGAGGTCTTTTTCTTTGCCCAATTTTACAGAATGTTCAAGAATTTCATTCCACCTGCTTGGCTGTAGAATGGCAATATTGTTTTTCTTTTTGTATTCGCCAATTTGCTCTGCCATCTTCATGCGTTTCCCAAACAAGTCTATTAGATGCAAGTCTATTTCATCAATCTGATGACGAAGGAAATCAATCGTTTTCAGGAAAGCAGCATTCCCCGAAGTCTGTTCCCTCACGACCAATTCCTTTATCATAACCCCAAAACGGTGCGGGGTGATTTGTTGTGCAGCATCACTCCAGGCATTGTCTGGAGTTGGGTGTACTTCGGTCATCAGGCCATCGTAATTGAGATCGAGGGCTCGCTGTGCGACACCCTGTAATAAATCCCTGCGGCCACAAATATGGCTGTTGTCGCAGATGATCTGCAATTTCGGGAATTGCCGTTTCAACTCGATAGGCAACTGCCAGAGCGGCAGATTGCGGTATTTGGTTTCACCATGAGAAGAAAAGCCTCGGTGGATAGCGCCGATGCGGGTAATGCCAGCTTTGTATATCCGTTCTATGGCGCCGATCCAAAGTTTCAAGTCAGCATTTACAGGGTTTTTTATTAAAACAGGTACGTCCAACCCTTGAAGTGCATCAGCAACCTCTTGTACCGAAAAAGGGTTCACCGTGGTGCGGGCACCTATCCAGAATACGTCGATGCCGTGTTTCATTGCATCAAAAACATGTTGGGTATTGGCAACCTCGGTAGTTACGCTCATGCCCGTTTCTTGCTTTACCTTTTGCAGCCATTTCAGGCCAGGTGCTCCTACTCCTTCAAATGCACCTGGGCGGGTTCGAGGTTTCCAGATGCCTGCTCGAAACAAGTCTATACCAACCTCTTTTAGGCCACGGGCGGTCTCCAATACTTGCTCCTCCGTTTCAGCACTACATGGCCCAGCGATGAGGATGGGGCGTTCTTTTTTTTCAAAAACGGGTAGAAATTGCATGGTGTATGATTTTAAGTGCCACGTAGTGATAAATTCGGTAAAATTTTTAAGCAAGATTTTTTCGATAGTTTTCCTTAAAAAATACTTGCATAGCTGTGTCCTACGGAAGTATTTTTTAAGAAAAAATAGCGGAAAAAGATGTTTTAAAAATTACCGAATTAATCAGTACGTG
>JAJCYI010000015.1 GCA_029263015.1 Saprospiraceae bacterium
TTTTCCGCCATACTTTGTTAAAAAAAATGACCGTAGCTATGGCTATGCTAATTTTTTTTGCCTTGTCTGACGAAAAAACCTGCCTGCCGGTAGGCAGGTAACCTCGTCAAAAGTGTCGATTATTTAACTCCACCTACTTACCCATATTCTGACGTGTTAAATTTTGATTTTTTTTGTAGGAAAATTCTGGCTGAGTAATAAATTAGGTTAACAAGCGACGCTGTTGACTCGGTTTTTGTAATTAAAAATTGCTTGCCCGTTTATCGGTTGCCAACCCAACAGGCTGATGATACCTTTGCAGAAACTAAAAAAAAAAATGCAAACCACTACAACATTGCCCGACCGCCAGACCATGTATCAAGCCCTCGTCAAAAAAGACAGCCAATTCGAGGGAATCTTTTTCGCAGCTATCAAAACTACGGGCATCTTTTGTCGCCCCACGTGCACGGCTCGTAAGCCCAAACCTGAGAATGTGGAATATTTTCCTGACACCAAAACTGCTGTAGCCAATGGCTACCGGGCCTGCAAGGTTTGCCAGCCAATGAAGCTGAAAGGGGAAGCCCCCGATTGGCTAAAAGGGCTGACGCAAGAGATTGAGGCCAATCCCACCATCCGGTTAAAAAATGCTGATTTGGTAGAACGGGGCCTCAGCTCCAGCAAGATCAGGCGATGGTTTTTGAAAAACCACGGCATGACCTTCCAAGCATACCTCCGAATGCAGCGCATCAACAATGCCTTTGGGCAAATCAAGCACGGTGAAATGGTAACGCCGAGTGCCTTTGAAAATGGCTACGAATCATTGAGTGGATTTGGAGAGACATTCAAAAAAACAACGGGTTTCGCACCAAGAGAAAGTAAATCAAAAGAAGTCTTCAACATTACCCGCATTCCTACTCCGATTGGCCCAATGCTGGCAGGAGCAACTCAACAAGGCATTTGTTTGCTCGAATTTACTGACCGAAGAATGCTGGAAACCCAACTCACACGCCTGAAAAAGCGTCTGAAAATGGAGGCTATTGCTGGCCATAATATCCATTTTGATGAATTGGACAAACAACTAAAAGAATATTTCGGAGGCCATAGGATTTCCTTTGACCTTCCACTCGTCACACCCGGCACTCAATTCCAGCAGGATGTATGGGAACAATTGCAGACCATCCCTTATGGGAAAACCCGATCTTATGCGGAACAAGCAATTGCCATAGGTAATCCAAAAGCAGTGAGAGCCGTGGCAAGAGCCAATGGCGACAACCGGCTGGCAATCATCATCCCCTGTCATCGGGTCATTGGTTCGGACGGGGCACTAACTGGATACGGAGGTGGGCTGTGGAGGAAAAAGTGGTTGTTGGAGCACGAAGGTCTCAACAGAACAGACGGCTCAAATATCTCACATAACAAAGTTCTTGTTGGTGCTAAAAGAAGCGGCTGAGAATCGCTTAAGAATCAATACAATTGATGCCAAGGTGTAGATTTTTTTCGTGGACGTTTGCGGTGCCAAGCCCCAAACTTTTTCAATTCCTTATTTGACAGCCTCTTTAGAAAAACAATCTGGACTAAACCCTAGGGGCAGCCACTCTATGTATTCATCATACTCCGGATGAGAAGAGTCTTTCAATATTTCCAATAAGCCGGAATAGCCCCAGACACCGCCACAGTCTTCCGGTGGGCAAGCTCTTTTACCATCAGTACAACTAGGATCCAATAACTTTGAACTGGATGCACTTTCCAGATAGATTCATGCGACCAGCTGTCCCCAAATTCGCATAGATAGGCAAATGTATCTTTTTCGCCCAAAGCAATATCCCGCAGGTAAATCTTGGTTTTATCTTCCATCCCAGGCGTGTATTCCATGGACATATCGTCCACCATTCCTATTTGACGGTCTTTGATATGAAACTCATGTAAATGCGGATTTTGCCAGCCCATCACAATCTGAAGGACTTGGTGAAAGCGGTCAAAACGATAGTCATTTGTTGCCCGGAATCCCCGCCAGATAAGGGCTTGCTTTCGATAAGGACAATTTTGAAGTGCAGTGTTTTACCCATGATAGCTTAGTTCTTAGATCTGGCCATAAACGGAGCCAGGTCTTGGTCATGTTTTATAAAATACTTAAAGGCATTATTGGGTAAGGGGCGGCAGGGATTTCGCATTTTTTTCCCTTTTCACTGAAATGATTTTTTTTGATTGGAGGATTTGATTAGGCGAGACTTTAAAGAATAGGGTGATGACAAATAATACTAAATGTCGCCATCAACACATTTCTCTATCTAACAGGAAATGAAACTGGGTTTTGAAAAGTCCTAATAAAGACAGTTGAGCTACTTAAATCTGTTCAAAAATAGCATCTGAAACATGATAATCTTGAAAATAACATTCATATACAATCGCCATTTAACTTACTTGTAATCAACATTTTATCCTTGATATATATTTTTTAAAACACTGTTTCCAGTCACCGGCAAAGTGACTTTCATCATGCTCCCAATTGATTTTTATCACTGAGAGGGGCGGCAGATCAGAAGGAAATTTGTGCCATAAAGTTCAACGAAATTTTCTAAAAAACCTAAATCCACCTAGCATGAAAAGCATTATAAAATTTGCAGCTATAATCACCCTTTTTAGTTTGGCGACCCTCCCCAATATTTTTTCTCAATCAACATCTGCGGAAACGGGCAATATCATCGGCAAGGTAAAATTGTCGGACTTCACCGCTGGTGAAACTATCCAACAGCCCGACTTTCTCGTGTCCACCAAAGGCGGCATCCAAAATGCCGTCCTGACCCTCGAAGGGTTGGAAGGGGCTTTCCGAGAAGAGGCCATCGTCATTGACCAGAAAGACATGACTTATGTTCCCCGAATTGCCGTGACGATGATGGGAAATGAAGTGACTTTTACCAACAGCGATGCTGTGTTGCACAACGTCCGGGCAGTGGAAGGAGAAGCGACTTTGATCAATACGGTCATGTTCAACAGTGAAAATCCCGCCACTTCTGACTTGGAAACCCCAGGGGTAATAGATGTAAAATGTGACGTGCATCCTGGTATGCAGGCGTATATCGTGGTGACAGACAACCCGTTCTTTGCTAAAAGCAACGAGGCCGGGCTGTTCACCATTGAAGCCATCCCCGTCGGAACGTACAAGATGAAAGCATGGCACGAAAAGTTTGGGTCACTGGAAAAAGAAGTGACCATAACCGCCGGTGAAAAAACGGCTGTCATTTTTGAAGTCACCCGAGAATCAATTGATTTTCCATGATTTGTAAATCCATTTATTTTTCCTAATAAAAAAAGGTTCATTCGTAAGGTTGGTGGAGACAGAAGAATAACCGTATGGTTTTCTCCTGCCCTACTAGGGCCCAAGCTCAATCCAAAATTTAAGAAAGAGCCATAAAAAATAGTTCTTATGAAAAATTTAAAAATATCAACCATGCTACTGTTAGCGATGGGTGTCTGGCTGCTAATCGGCATCTCACCTATCCAAGCCCAAGTGGATGAACTGGAAGCAGAGTTTGCAGAGTTGGAGAAGGGCAAAAGCGCACTACCGGATTTTACGACCCAAGAATACGACTTCCTCAACTTGGGCGTGGACAAAGATTACATGAAAACAGAGCGATTCCGTACCCGTAACCAGATTCTGACCTTCATTCCCCCCTTGTACCAACCGGCCTTTGTAGGACATGGATATGTGCTGCCGCCCAACACTTTCAGGGCTGGCGTTCACGCACAGTATTTTCACGTTGGTGTCGAAGATTTCTTTAAAAATGGACATGTGGATAAGGTTCACGAAAACCACACCATCCAAAGGGTACGGTATGATTTCGACTTCTTTTATGGATTGGATAGGAACATGACCCTTCGGGTGAATGTACCCATCTGGAATTCACAATCAATGGGGTCGGTTCACCCTGCCGGGGTAGCTCCCATCAACCTCTATGTGGAAGGCAATACCACGCAAATCGGTGATTTATCGGTTTTTTTGAAAAGGAAATTCTTCGATCAAGGCAATGTGGGTTTCAACCTCGCAGGTGTCGTAGGTGTGATTTTGCCGACCGGTTCTGATAGCCAAAAATTCGACGACCGCCTCATCTTGACCAACCCAGCGAACCCCGAAGGTGTCGTGGCATTCGGAGGAATGCCCTTTGGCCGCTTCACCGACGACGGCAATCTTCCGACGACCTTGCAGCCCGGCATTGGGAGAGCAGGCGCCATTTTCGCCCTGATGGGTACGAAGCAGTTCGGCAGGAGTGCCTTCCACCTTGGTTCCAAGGTGAATCTCAATGACTTAGGCGCTGGGGACGGGGACATCAAGTATGGCAACGAAGTCTTCTATTTCGCTTCCTATGTCCAACCTCTTTGGACGGATAAAATCAGCCTCGAAGTAGCCTTCAACGGCAAATGGAAAGGCGACGATAGCTATCCGGGTCAATTTACCCACCCCATGACGGATGATCCCTCCGGGTTTGGGATGCCCATCATGGCAGCAGATGAAGAGGGAAACATGGCGGTGCAAATGTTCACCACCCCCCGCCCGTCCTTCAGCGGCGGCTTGATGGGGTTCATCAGCCCGAGCATTATTTTCAACCCTTACTCACAGCTCCGGTTCGAATTGACAGGGATGATCCGGGTAATTGAACCTGACCTCGGGCCTGCTCCCGGATATATGCTGAGAGGGGGGATTACATCCACTTTTTAAGGACTTGGAATACCGCCTTTGTGCGAGAGGAAAAGCGAATGGGGAAAGGCATCGGTTCAAATTCATTTTAAAAAACAAATAAAAAAATATCATGTTACCAATAAAAATTTTCAATCGAATAATAACCGTCACAATGCTACTGATGCTGGTGACGGGCGCTTGGGCACAAAAATCCAGCGATTACCAATCCTCTCGGAAAACCATAGCCAATGCTTCCCAAAGGGACTATACCGACTATAAAAAGCCCATCGAGGCAAAAGTGCTGGACAGCCGCTTCACCACTAGCCAAGCCATGTACTTGGCAAACGAAATGATTCTTTCCGGCACTTATTTTTTCGAAGATGCCGTCGCTGCGGGCATTCCCATCACCAAGGACAAAGACTTCTTCAACATGACCTCTGTCGAATCCTACTGGTACTCCCGTTACAACCTGTCGAACCTGGTAGGGAAAAGCCGGATGGGTGTTCACGCTGTGCATTCCCCTTACCTGACTTACAAAGTGTTGGAACAAAAAGACAATGTCTTTTACAATCGGGACAGGGCAGAACGGCAATTGGCCAACCGGGAGGTATTGCTGGGACAGGTCGTTCCTCTTTATTTGCAACGGACTGGCTTTGCCCGCCGCTTTGAAGATGCCTCTCCGCTGATGCTGGAATTTGCTTCCGGCGACCCGACCTTGAGCAGGGTTGTGGACATCAATGACGACTTTGAAGGCGGCAACGGAAAACCCGATTACGAAGACGACTACTACACCGTCCGTTGGAACCCCAACAAAATGGACAAGAGTATTGACATGGGGGGCGTTGGACAGACCCTCATCAAACAGGCATTGTGGATGGAATATTTTTTCAAGCAAAACCACGACGACGGCCAACTCTTGGGCAACGATGCCGAAGAAGGTTTTCGAGGCGCTATGCTGAACCTGATGTCAATTTCCAAAATGATGATGGTGAAATCTGCCCTGTTCTACGACGGAAAAGATTTGACGGGTATCAACCCGGTCAATTACAATCCTGATGAAAAACTACTGTATTTGCCACACCGCTTGGGCGTCCGTTTGATTCAGCCGGGCGACATTCCACCCCGTCCCGAATGGTTCACCGTGAAGGACAAGACCAGCCAATTGTTCGACCAGGCCTCTTTGCTCTGGGGCACTTCCGAATATTTCTACTTCTCTGACCCAAATGTGAAAGATAATTGGGATCGTGTTTTTGGAGAAAACACCCCTTACGATGGTTCCATCATGGAACAGCAATTTGCGACCGGCCTTTCCGCTGGGCTTTCCGATGTGTTGTTGAAAAACATCGAAAAGATGCACTGGAACGATGCCACCGGAACCCTTATCTCTGAATGGGCGCCTGACAAAATGCAAGGCACAACAGTTAGTATAAAGGACGCTTCCATGGCCATGAGGGCATTGGCAAATTACAACCGCCGCTTGGTTTACGACAATGAGGAAATGCAGGCAAAGGCAGCGAAAATGCTGAGGGCACAAGCTGATTTTTTCTTAACTACTTTGCAAAATACAGATGGTTCTTTCCCGAATGGCTATGACTTGACAACTGCAAGTGCTATTGGTGAAACGGCCACTTTGGAGGCACAAAGTTTTGCCATACTCGGCTTGATGGAAGCATACAAGACATTTGATGAAATCAAATATTTTGAAGCGGCACAGATGGCTTACAACTTCATGAACAGGGAATTGTGGCATGAGGGAATAGGTGTTTACCGGAGTTATGTGGGCGCAGAAGAAACCATTTATACACCATTGAATTTGGGAGCATCATTGGGTGCCATGCGGGAAATCATCCTGCAGACCAAGGACATGGATGAAATAGAACGTTTCAAGCAGTTCTTCGTGCAGGGCGTCAACCGCAGCGGCATCATGCTGGCAGAGGAAAATAACACCGGGGAAAAGGATGTCAGCCAATTGGATGGCGACGGGGATCTTATCCCGCAATTCCAATTTGCTGGAGGCGGAAAGAAAGGTGTTGCAGCAGTCTATGCTTCTAAGGTGATGATTAAAACACCTAAAGCGGCAATAGGCGGGGAATTGGGTTTTGAAGAAGGGGGAAATTAAGAAATGTTTTCATTTGGTTTCCTGCCTGGCTGCAGGCAGGTTTTAGGTTAAATAAGCAAAGGGTGGCCGCCCGCTTGGCGGCTGCCCAGCTTTTAAAAAAAGATTGGCCAACCAGAATAGGGAATCTAAAATTTTCGTGGCTATGCGAGCCGAACTTAAATGAAACAGTGGAAGACAGAGCGCTTAATTCAGGGTTTCTCCGCCAGTCATCCACCATCAAAAAATAAATTCAGATGAAATTTTCCAAGATAATCACGATATTGATAATGACATTCGCAGTGGCCATGCAGGCCCAAAACGACAATGCCAATTCCTCCGGCGAATGGACAGCACCAAAGTCGGCAGATGCGAAAAAAAATTCCATGACTTACAATGTCGAATCAGTGGCAGCGGGACAAAAACTGTATTCGATGCTTTGCGTTGTCTGCCATGGGGACAAAGGTAAAGGGGATGGCATCAGCGCATCAGCGCTTGCCACCAAACCCTCCAATTTGATTTCATCGAAAGTACAGCGCCAGTCAGACGGTGCTTTGTTCTGGAAATTATCCGAAGGCAACCCTCCCATGTTGTCGTTTAAATCTGCGCTGTCGGAAGAACAGATCTGGCAGATCGTCAATTATGTTCGCAGCCTTGATAACAGTAAAGCCCATTCCACTGCAAAAGCAACGAGAACGGATAAGACAAAAACCGAGGTTGGCACAACGAATCCAACCCATTCCAAAAAGGTTGAAAAAAGTGTCACTACAAACGCCAAACCTGTAAAAGAAGGAAAAAAGAAGAGCCAGTGAAGGCCATCAAAGTATCTGCCGCCGAAGTTGGAAAACCGGACAAGTCTGCCGTTGTGAACAAAAGCCCGGTGGCCAACGCCAATAGCCCATACAGCGACATTCAAGACGGAAAGCAACTGTTCAAATTCACCTGCGGCAGTTGCCACACCATCGGCAAGGGCAAGGTTGTGGGGCCTGATTTGGAGGGAGTTTCCGAAAGGTTCGACAAAGAATGGTTGTACCCAATGGATTCGTTCTTCCCAAAGCCTTATCCAAGCAGGGGATGAGTTGGCGGTCAAATTATTCGAGGAAAACAACAAAGCGGTGATTCCTGACCAACCCTCTTTGTCGGACACCCAGGTTGACAATATCGTGAACTACATCAAGGAAACAGGCTCTGCTCAAGAACAACTTGCAGAAAAGCAGCGCCTCGAAGCCGAAGCGGTTGCACAATCAGCCGATCATGAATCCGACTCTTTCATTCCACCCATTTCCGACCTCACTTATGGGGACTATTTCCTGTTATCAGGATTTGGGTTTGCCCTGTTGGTTTTGTTTTATTCAGTTCTGACCTTGAACAGGATAGTTAGAATAAGGGCATAAACAAAATATAATAATGTTGTTTTAATGATAACCAAAACCGGACAATTTTATGGCACAAAAAAACAGGCTCAAAGTGATGCATTTTATGTTTTAAAAAAGTAGTCATTGAAAAAGATATAAAAGCTATCCTTTCCCTGCGTGAGGCTCAATAGATTATTATCGGACATACTATATCACATGGCATTTCCAAGCTATATTGAATGCCCATAGTGGGTAGTTATTTATTTCCTAACCCCTTAACTGAAAACAGTCTTTGGTAATTATTATAGGAAAGGGTTTGAAAATCGGGGATAATTGGCAATGGTATAATCTGTTAGTGTTTTTAAAAAATCAACAAGAGCCTTTTTTTTTTCATTTGAATTTTCAGATTCAGGTTTTCAACTATCCAGCCCTCTATTCATAAATGGCTGTTAATTTGAGACTTGCACCAACGGCGTCTAATGTTATGACTTCATCTTTTGACGTGTAAGTTTCCGAAACCCATTCTTTCCCATCCTTGGTTGAGTAGCAATCCACGATTTCTTTTTCGGTATCAACAATTAGGTAATGACGCAACGAAGCTATTTTCCGATAGACCAAGAATTTGTCCGTTTTGTCATAAACTTTAGTGGAAGGGGACGCCACTTCGATAACGACAGAAGGGTGTTTTTTGATGTAGGCATCAGTTAAATCCCTCTCGTCGCATGTAACAAATACATCGGGGTAGGTGTAGTGCTTTTTATTCCTTATCTGGACTTTGACACTTTCCATGTATACCTTACAGGAAGTATTTTTTAGTAATTGTCGGAGTGCAATGTAAATATTGCCACAAATCGTGTTATGGGTGTCGGTGGTTCCTGGCATGGGGATGAGTTGACCTTCAAAATATTCGTGGCGGACATCAGCGGTCTCCTCGAAAGCGATGTACTCCTCGATACTCAATTGGTGGATTATCGTGGTTTTGCCATTTTTCATGGATGGTTCATTTTTAGCAAAAGTAACTGATTTTTTTCAAACTTCAGTTTGCCATGGTTTGGCATAAAAGAGGCAGAATCAGGATTGTCCAGGAAACAATGCTCCGTTTTTGTTTGAACCACAAAAAGGTCAAAAGAATGGTGCAGAAAAAAGATTAAACCCACTTCAACGTCAAGTCAATGATCTTCTGTTTGAAATTATTATAAGGTGGCATGAGCAAGTCAAGTGCACCAGGCATGTTCTGCTTGTAAACCCCTCGTGCATTGGAGAAGGCATCAAACCCATACCAACCGCGGCTTTTGCCAATACCGCTGTTGTTCGAGCCGCCGAAAGGCAGATTGTTGTTGAAAAAATGCACGTCGTTATTGTTGATGCAAGTACCTCCGGCTCGGGTGTTTTTCAAAATGTAGTTGACATTCTTCTTTTTACTGCTGTAAATATAAAGTGCAAGCGGTATTTCACCTGCGTTAATTTGGTCAACGACTTCCTGTACATTATGGTATCCTATCACTGGTAGCACAGGGCCAAAAATTTCATTTTTCATCAAGTCAGATTCCAACGGTACTTCAGTAACCACAGTCGGTTCCATGAAATTCTCTTCCGCTTTACTTTTTCCACCAATCGCCACTTTGGCGCCGCCTGATACCGAATTGTCGAGATAAGATTTCACCCTCTTGAAATGGTGATTGTTGACGATACGCATATAATTCTCAGATTGGGAAGCATCCTCTCCATAGAAAATTTTCAACCTTTTGCCCACCTCATTGAGGAATTGTTCTTTTTTGCTTTCATGAACAAATATGTGATCGGGTGCTATGCAAATCTGACCGTTATTGGAAAATTTTCCCCAGGCAATCCGGGTAGCCGCCAATGCAACGTTGGCCGTTTCATCGACAATAGTTGGCGACTTGCCGCCCAATTCCAGCGTGACGGAAGCAAGGTGTTTGGAAGCTGCCCGCATCACGATTTTGCCTATTTCCGGAGCACCTGTAAAAAAAATGTGGTTGAATGGCAGTGAGAGCAACGCCGTCGCCGTCTCTACCCCACCCTCAAAAAAGGCCACTTCGTTTTCCTCAAACACTTCGTTTATGATCTTTTTCATAATAGCCGAACTGTAAGGTGTATGTTCAGAAGGCTTTATCATAACGGTATTCCCAGCGGCGAGGGCCGAAACCAATGGGCCGAAAGTCAAGTTGAGCGGATAGTTCCAAGGGGCGATGATAAGGCACACGCCTTTTGGTTCGTACTGAATCCAAGAAGAAGAACCCAGCAACGATAACGGCGTCCCTACTTTTTGGGGAGACATCCACCGACGGAGGTTGGCGTTGGTGTGCTTTACCTCACTGGTCACCACATATATTTCGGTCAGGTCCACTTCGGCCGCTGGCTTGCGGAAATCTTCCCACATAGCCTTTCGTATTTCTGCTTTATATTTCACAACTGTGCCACTCAGTTTCTGGAGTTTCCTGATGCGTTCTTTTGCGCTGGTATTGCCAATCCTGTATTGGTTTTTCTGTTGTGCAGAAAAGACAGATTGGATTTTTTCGGTATTGGCGACGGAAAGTGTTGCTGTCATTTTGTAGGTAGATTTTGACCGCTGGCACGGCTAAAGTTCAAATGTCCCGCAAGATAAAGCATTGACCTGCTCCGAACTTAAAAAGGTGGATAATAATCATATTCCAACACAATGAAAATCACCAACCATGCCCCTATCTATAAATAATCTTGCGCTTATTTTGTACCATTATCCAAACTCGAAAAGGAAGCATTCCTTATTTGAACAGATCCGCTGGAGGGGAAATAAAAACACCTATTTCAAAGAAAGGTGAGTTAGTAGGATCCACCATAAAATTGGTAGTATTAGCTGCTTTTGTTTCAAAATCAGTACTGAAATTCATTTGGTAACCAACACGCAAGTTCCCCCACACCCATGGGACAATCTGTTGTTCCCAACGGAGAAGGAACAATAACTCTGAATGGTTGAGTGCATAGTCCAGCGAAGTGCCATCGTCAAGTGGGACATCCAGACGGTAACTGCTACTGGCATATTCGGTCCCCATCAAGAAAATGGATTTTGCACCTAAGTTGTACCGGCCATAAACATATCCCGGAAAAGCAGCTTCAATGCCCCAATTATTCAGAAAAGTTTTGTTGAATACCACAAAAGGCAAATAATTTGTCCGCCTAAAACTTTTTGAAAAAGAAAAGCCAACTCCCCATTCAAAATCTTCGTTGCGCTTGACCCCAAACACGCCCATCGCTTTATAGATAGCATACCGTTGGTCAAAATTCATGATGCCGCTATAAGTGCCGTTGGCAGTGTAGCGAAAACGAAAGGCAAGATACTGGCGCTCATTGAGCGGTTTGGTGATGATTGCACTGATGTTGCTACTTTTTAGTGTCTTTTTGCCAATACGCCTAAATGTCTCAGGGTAATTATCCCCAACCTGATCGAATGACAAACGTTCCCCTGCAAATTTGTAACCCAACAGTACTTTGAATGATTCTTTGTTGAGGACTGGCCCTTTCAAGTCGTACTCAAATTTGCCCCAGTTGCTGTACTTACTGAAAGGAGGTTCGACACCACTTTCCTCATCCTCAAACGTCCCACTACCTATGGTCGAATAAGTAATTTGCAAGCCCTTCGAACGGGACTTGTTCCTGACACCGGGTTTACAATAACATCGCACGATCTGTCCACCAGGGGTTCCAATGTCTTCGGGGAAAAGGTCTGGCCTAAGCTGGGCGCAGAGCGTTTCTGTTATAAGTAAGGAAATAAAGACAAAAATGTATTTCATTAGACTTGTTTTACTATGAAGGTCAATGAATTACGAATAAAATATTTTAATAAATTGAATTTTATATTTTCGTAGAATATAAATAATTATTCATTAAAAATTGATTACCAATCAATTACAAAACTAAATTTAAATTTATTGAATAGTAGAGTTTTTGCGTCAGTTTTTAGATTAAATTACAAACAAGTAAGT
>JAJCYI010000016.1 GCA_029263015.1 Saprospiraceae bacterium
TTACCTTGGTGCTGAGAAATGTATTTTAACATAATGCAAAGTTATTCAACAAATATACGAATAACCTTGTACATAAATAATAGAAATGTCAATTTATTCCATTCATTTCCAAGCAGTTATCTGCCGCTGAGGAAACCCTAGGTAGTTGGACAATAATAAGGGTAAAAAATCTGGGAAACTTTAAGGTAGGCACCTTTGCTGTTATTCTTGAAAAAAGGACATGCAATGGTCTTGTTTGGTGAAAGTTTCCCAGATGAATAAGGTAGATGGTTTTGGATATGCCATTTGAGAAGGCATATGGAATCATCCATGGTTTCGCTAACACTGAATAAATTATGGCTTTCTGTGCTGGGCGTTTAAGAAAGAAGCGTTTTCATTTGGTATCGCTGTCATAAACAGATAATGACAAAATGGTTTTTCTCTTAGAGTAAATAAGCTGTTTTCAATTCAATGACAAAGGTCAGGAAAAGGACAATAGTGGACAATCGCTAAAAGGTTGGATTTTTTGGCGGCACAAGAGACTCACTCCTCCCCCGTTCAGGGGATATCGGGTTATTTCTCGCTAAATTTTAATGTAAATGTTACGGTTGTGCCTTTTTTAGAAGTCTCAAACTGGCAGTCCGCACCGATCTCTTTCATTCGAGTGCGCATGTTGAGCAAACCATTACCAGTCGATTGATTCAATAATGCTGGGTCGAACCCTTTCCCATTATCGTCAACGTAGATAATAAATGTATCGGAGGTGGTTTTAAAATTGATGGCCACCTCAGTGGCATCGGCATGTTTCAGGACATTGTTGAGGGCTTCTTTGAAAGCAAGAAATGTTGTTCTGCGGTGTTCCCCTGCAATTGTTTTGTCTGGAATGTCATCGGGCAGGTTTACCGAGAAATCAATGTCGGTATTCTCGAAAAGTTCTTGTGCATATCGGTTGAGGTAGGAGATTAGGTTGGGCAGGGTATCATTGTTGGCACTTACCGTCCAGATCACTTCTCTGATTTTCCCCGAGAGGTCACGGGCGGACGAGTTGATCCGGTCTATTTCCTTTTTCAGTTCTTCCGGCGAACTCTTGTATTGGGCCATGGCTGTTTGCAAACTCAGCGCAGAAAGCCCCGACCCCAAATCGTCGTGTACATCTCTGGCAATACGTTGACGTTCCTGCTCCAGCGCAACCCTTTTGTCAACTTCTGATTGAAAGCGCTCTTCTGCTCGCTTGCGGCGGGCAATTATTATAGCCCAAATACCACCAGCCATCATTACTCCAACAAATAGATAGAACCAACAAGTGCGATAAAATGGCGGCTCGATTTCAATGTCCAAAGTCCGAGGCCCAGACCAAACACCATCAGAATTGGTTGCCATCAGGTTGAAAGAATACCGGCCGTAAGGCAGGTTGGCGTAGCGAGTGAAATCCCGGATGCCACTCTCTACATAATCATCATCTACACCCACCATTTGGTAACGGAATTTTGTGCTCGAAGGATCGGAATATTCGAGCGCAGCAAAATTGAATGAAATGGTATTCCTGTCAAAAGGGAGGTTCAGTTCCTTGATTTCGGTGGTGTTGGTTGCGCCAGTGAGTTCGCATTTAAGCCCCTTATCTTCGTCGTCATTGATAAGTATGTTGGTAATGGTTGGATTTGCTTTTACATCAAATTCCTTTATTTGGTCAGGATGAAAATGGACAATGCCCTTGGACGACCCGAAAAGAAGTTCCCCGTTTTCACCCCGAAAAGAAGAGTTGGTGTTGAAAGTCAGGGATGGGAGGCCGTCCGCCAATGTGAATTGCTTGACCGAGTGGGTTTTGAGGTCAAAAGAGGCCAATCCACGATTGGTACTAAGCCATAACCTGCCTTTATTGTCGGGCAGCATCCCTTGAATGACACGGTCTGGAAGTCCATCTTTTTCAGTAAATACTTTTATGCTGTCAATATCAAGTTCACTATTGATCCTAATCAAACCGTTGCTGTTGGCAATCCAGATAGAACCGTCCTCAGGGTTTTCAAAAAAGGCATTTGTCTCCCCTGCTATGGGTAATTCCTTAAGAAGTTTATAATCATCAACATAATCAAAGACGATAATCGAAGATGCATCTTGACAACCAAATAGACGTTTTTTACTATCTTCCCACAAGGTAAGAAATGGATAGCCTCGACTTACGCTTTGTATTTGTTCAAGCTTGTATTTCCCATTTATTTCAATAATTTCAGACAACCCTCCTTCAAATGGACAAAAGAGGATTTTATTATTCGCTAGTTGATATATAAATAGAGGATTAGATCCTCTTGTATCTAATTGATGAAGGTTTCTATCAGGGGTAATATAACATGCACCTTCCCAAGATGACACCCATATGATTGAATTATTATCCTTATATAGATGGGTAATGTAATTCGGAAGAGTATAGCTTGTCCTGTCGATATAAGAGGAGTAATTTTCCGACTTTTTCTTCTCTTTGTCTATTATATAAATTCCATGAATATTGGTTGCATACCATAGGTTGGAAGAGTCGTCTTCTATAATTTCTCGAGTATAAAAATTCGCAACTCCTTTGTGGGAATATATTTCAGGGGCTATATTTATATTGTTGAATTTGGTTTTATCAAGGTGGAAAAAATCTACACCTATGCGAAATTGTGACAGCCATATTCCATTATCCCTATCAATCGTTAACCTTGAAATATTCCTTGAGGATATACTATTAGGATTGGATATTTCAGGTTCAATGGATGCAAAAAATTGTTTTGATATTTTACTAAACAAAAACAGTCCTAATTTTTCATAGGAAATAATTAATGTATCATTCCCATAGGCTTTTGCCTCTTTTATTGTTTTGTTTTGAATGTTTGAAGGGTGATATGGTGTCAGTTTTTCTGCGACCCTATTATAAGAATACAGTCCATTTTCTGAAGCTATCCATGCTGAGTCATCCTTTTTGTCGAAAGTTACATTTCGGATGAATAATGGGGTTTGGGTATCTTTAGTGAATTTTGAAATTCTCTTTATACTATCTTTCTTTATAGTTAATATTTCAACTCCTTGTGATTGGAAAAAGTACCCCCACATTTCTATTAACTTGCCATTATTGTCAACGTGGGGACTCACTCTGTGAACAAGTTGATGAAAAGAACCCACCCTGCTGGTTTCAAAAGAAAGCAAATTGGCTTTGTATATTTCAGTGTTTCTGAGGACAACCCATAAGTTTTGCTCGGGGTCTAAATGAAAAGCATAATAGCCCGGTGTATCTTTTTCTTTAGGGTCTTTAATTTTAAAATGTTTAAATCGATCCTCTGCTCTTATGTAAACATTGATGGCATTATAGGTAGTGAATGCAATGTCACCATTCGCCAATTCAAAAAATGGACTTTGGATATTTTGGCCGTATAAGGAAGTAGTGTCATTGGGTTCCGGAAGGTAAGTTTTAATTGATTTTCCATCATACCGGTTAAGCCCGTTTATTGAACTGATCCATACAAAACCATAACTGTCTTTGTAAACATATTCATTGGTGGTTTGTGTAAGGCCATTTTCTACCGTTAGGTGGTGGAAAAAAGGTTTTACATCCTGCCCGTTTACAGGATGTAAAACCAGTAAATAGGAAAAAAATAATATAATATGTCCCTCTTTCAAAGCTTATTCTTTGCAATGTGGTAGACAAGGGAGAGGAGCACTCTCTTTTTGGCCGGTAGAACGTATCCCGCTGGCTGTTTTTTCAGCAAGGATCAACCGCATATTAGGGTTGGCATCGGTAGTACTACCAAAAAAAACAGCGACATCAGGCCCAGTAATAGAGTTGAGCCAGGTAACCAGTTCTGATTTGGTGAAAGTTGTGATGGGGAGGTCGCTGTCACTGAGGGTGGTTTCCGAAAAGGAAATGCTGGAAGTTTTTTCTGGTGTAGCCATAGTTGTCAAATGATTAGTATTGAATTGTAGAATAGATCGAAATCGCCATCTGCAAATCAACGGGTTTCAGTAAAACGCTAAATAACAATATATAGTCAAGAAATCATATCCCCCGTTTGTTGGATTTTTGACCTTGATCAGGCAATTTAATTGAATTTGGTGGACAAATTCATTTCTTTTGTACAAATCAATATGATCCTCTTCCTTTCATGAAAACGATAAACATCGCCATAATCGAGGATGTGGAGGAGTTTAGACATGCCCTCCAACTCATGCTCAATGCCACGCCTGGGTTGAAATGCAATCATGCATACAGCAATGGGGAATCTGCACTCCAAGAGATTCCGAAGCACCAGCCGGACATTGTGCTGGTGGACATCAACCTGCCGGGAATCAACGGAATTGAGGTGATGGACAGATTGAAACCCCAATACCCAAAAATCCAGTTCATGGTGCTCACCGTCTTCGAAGATGACGATAAAATTTTCAAAGCTTTGTCAGCTGGCGCAAGTGGATACATGCTAAAAGGTACACCACCTGCTAAAATCATGGATGCCATTTACGAACTACGAGACGGCGGTTCGCCAATGAGCGCCCAGATCGCCCGCAAAGTGGTTGCCTCTTTCCAGAATCCAACTAAAGAAATACCAAATCCTTATGAACAGATGTTGACGAACCGTGAACAAGAAGTGCTGCAACTACTTTCAAAAGGAAAACTATATAAACAGATTGCCAAGGACCTCAACATTTCACTTGAAACAGTAAAATCACATTGCCACAATATTTACGAAAAATTGCATGTGACTTCAAAGATGGAAGCCATTAATAAAGTTTATCCGAGGAGGTGAGGCCCGGGAAATTAGAAATTGAGAAATTAGAATATTCAGGTCATTTCGCAACTGTTATATCCGACAACTATAGAATAAAAGGTGATTCCTTTCGGAAAGGTGTCACCTTTTTTATATCTTGACTGATTAAGCTGGGAAAACACATTCATTAATAACAATCCATGTCAGAAAAATACGACCGAATAGGTCAGGATTATAACGCTACACGAAAAGCTGATAAATACATTGTCAACCGACTGAACCATCATTTGGCTCCAGTTCAATATGGAGAGTATTTGGACATCGGATGTGGGACTGGAAATTATACGGTCGCATTAAATAAGAAAGGCATTATCTTTATTGGAGTTGACCCATCCAATAAAATGTTGAGGGAAGCCAAATCAAAGAATAGCAGTGTAACGTGGAAAAAGGGAACGGCTGAAAATATTCCTTTGCCAGATCAATGTGTAGATGGAATTATTGCCAGCCTAACAATTCATCATTGGTCTGATTTAAAAAAATCATTTTTGGAATTATACCGGGTGTTGAAACCAAATGGTAAATTAATAATTTTCACTTCTACTCCAGACCAAATGAAAGGATATTGGCTGAACCATTATTTCTCTAAAATGATGGCGGACTCCATAGCGCAAATGCCCTCTTTTAATTTGGTGGTCGATAGCATATTTACTGGCGGCTTTGAATTAACGGAAACTGAAAATTACTTTATTCACCCTGAATTGGAAGACCATTTTTTATATGCTGGAAAACACGAACCAAATCTGTACCTAAACGACCAGATAAGAAAAGGTATTTCTTCATTTTCAGCATTGGCAAATATTGAAGAAATAAATGTTGGCCTTATTAAATTGCAACGAGATATTAATTCTGGAGCAATAAATAAAATAATGGATAAATACAAAAATACACATGGAGATTATTTATTTATCACAATAACAAAACCTTCAACCAACAATCAACAATAATTTTTTATAATGAAACAGCATATCGCCCATGTCGCATTAGTCGTCAATGATTATGACGAAGCCATTGACTTTTATGTCGGAAAATTAAATTTTAAACTAATGGAAGACTCCAAATTGAGTGAGACAAAAAGATGGGTGGTGGTCAGGCCTCCTGGCGCAGCCGAATGTAGCCTGCTCTTGGCCAAAGCAGCAAATGAAGAACAAAAGGCCAGTATTGGAAATCAGACCGGCGGCAGGGTTTTCCTGTTTTTATTCACTGCTGATTTCTGGAGGGATTATAAAAAAATGCAAAAAAAAGGTGTTAATTTTATCCGCCCACCCAAAGAAGAAGGGTACGGAACTGTTGCAGTTTTTGAAGATTTGTATGGGAATAAATGGGACTTATTGCAGCCAAGTGAACAAATATAGGCACCTGAATTTTAATTGTATAAATACACCCTTCATTACTTTAGTAGCAACCATCAAAGAACGAACAGTAGATATATTGCGAATCCCTATGTTCACACATGTTTTATGCGAATCTGGGGATTCACAATACATTGGGTTCACCAAAATTAAAAATAATGAAAAATTACCCAGTTAAAGATAATTTCATCCTTGTTGTGCTGTTATTATCGTGTTTCTATTTGGGCTTTAGTAACAATGTAGATGCCCAATCAACTAAATCAAAATACCAGACTGAAACAATTTATTTACTATCTTATAATTATGTAAAAAATGAGCAAAAATATCCAATTGGTTTTTTTGGAAATAAATTAAAAAAAGAAATGGAAGTAAGTACCAATGCAATGGCCGAGTTTAGTAAATTTGAAAAGAACCGCAACTATTCCTTCGTCTATTCCCTCATCGGATTGGGTTCTGTGATTACAGGCTCGTTGATTGACGAGGAGAAGGAAGTGCTGCGAGGCAGTTTTTTTTTGGGAGGCTTGGTTTCTATTGGGGTTTCAATTCCTTTTGGGTTTAAGGCACGAAAACATTTTTCAAAATCCTTATGGATAAGGAACAGTGATGTGCTAAAATAGTATTGCATGAATAAATTCAACTTCAATCCTTTCCCAAATTTGACGACAGACCGGTTGTCATTGCGGCAACTTAATGACAATGATCTCAGTGAGATATTCCTCATGCGTTCAAATGAAGAGAACCGAAAATATATTGACCGTGAAAATGCCAAAGATCTTGTTGATGCTCAAGATTTTATTGATGGAATAAATGGTGGCATTGCCCAAAATAAATGGATTTATTGGGGAATTACGGAAACCGATAATGACGAATTAATTGGAACAATTTGTCTTTGGAATTTTTCCGTAAAAAAAGGTATGGCTGAAATGGGATATGAATTAAGTCCTTCCGCACAAAAAAAAGGATATATGCAAGAAGCTGTAAAGGAGGTAATTAATTATGGGTTTACCGGCTTGAATTTATCAGCAATAGAGGCATATACCAACACGCAAAATATTCGTTCGGTTAAACTGTTAGAGAAAAATTATTTTACAAGAAAAAAAACAATTATAGAGAAATGTCAATTCCGGGAAGGTAAAATAGAAATGGCTGTTTATTCATTGACAAAAAAATAGTTTTTTATATATTTCAATAATTTTCCAGCACCTCCAATGTCTTCTCAAGCATATTTTCTATAAAATCTAAATGCGTGACAAACCTTACTGTCGCTGGGCCAAATGGAGCAGCATTGATTCCAACAGCTTTTATTTTTTCCAGAAAATCAGCGGCAGTTTGAGGCGCTACCAAGTCAAAGATGACAATATTGGTTTTCACTGGCCGCACGCTTTCCACCCATGATTTGCTGGCCAAGGCTTCACCTAAAATTTTTGCCCGTTGGTTGTCTTCTTTCAACCTTTCCACATGGTGGCCGAGCGCATAAATCCCTGCTGCGGCCAGATAGCCTGCCTGCCTCATCCCCCCGCCCATTACTTTCCTGATCCGCCTCGCCTTTTTGATAAAATCCACCGATCCGATCAAGAGAGAGCCGACAGGAGCACCCAGCCCTTTGGACAAACAGATAGAAATGGAATCAAAAAGTCCACCGATGGCCAAAGTGCTTTCCTCCGTTTCAACCAGTGCATTGAACAGACGTGCGCCGTCGAGGTGCAGTGCCAATCCTTTATCCTTGCATAATTGCGAAATAGGCTCAACTTCTTCCAAAGTGTAATAGCTGCCACCGCCTTTATTGGCTGTGTTTTCCAAAACAACCAGACGGCTCAAAGGCAGCCAGTCGAATACTGGCTTGATGGCCGTGGCGATTTGATCGGCAGTTATTTTACCATTAGTTCCCTCTATCAGGTTTATAGCAACACCTGAGTTATAGGCGTATCCACCTGTTTCGTATTGATAAACGTGGGAGTAGTGATCGCAAATTACCTCATCCAAAGGTTGGGTATGTGCCTTAATGGCTATTTGATTGGTCATGGTACCAGAAGGACAGAAAAGCGCTGCCGGTTTTCCGAACATGGTTGCCGCCTTTTCTTCAAGTGCATTTACCGTTGGGTCTTCTCCAAAAACATCGTCACCGACCTGGGCGGAGATCATCGCCTTGAGCATTTCAGGGGTTGGTTTGGTGACCGTGTCGGAAATCAGGTTAATTTGCATTGTAAACAAGGGTTTGGAAAATAAAATAATGGATGGCCAAAGTAAAAAACGAATAGTACGGTGATTAGCAATTAGCTACCCAAAGCATTGATTGTGAGACATTTGACAAAAAATAAATTAGTCAATTAATTACAGTTTGCACGAGTAGGTTCTTAAAGCTGGACCTGTTCTCATAAATAAAACGTCCCCGTCAATTCGACAAAGTCGTCCGTCCAATCGTTGGCTCCTCCTTTTTGAATCACTAATTCATCTTTGACAAGCTCTTGCTCCGTGCGTCCAAATTGGATCAAGAGCCGTTCGACAGGCTTGTTTACCAGCGGTTTCACGGCAGTTATTCTTGAACAAAAAAGACCATATGTCCTGGCGAGTTCTATAAACCGAAGACCTTCAAGGTTGGGGAGTATTGCACAAAATTTTCCGTCAGGGGAAAGCAGTGACCGTACCGCAATAAGCAAGTCGCCATGTGGCAATTTGACCGTGTGGCGGACGGAAATTTTATCCTGACTGTTCGAAAAAGTCCCGCCTGTGAAAAATGGCGGGTTGCTTACTATTAGGCCATATTGCTGAAGAGCCGTTTTTGAAAAATCCTGAATAGAGGACTGGATCGCTGTCAGCCTTTTTGCCCACGGGGAATTGGCCATGTTGTCAGCAGCCTGACTGCAAGCTTCAGCATCAATTTCGACTGCATGAATGTCTGCCGAAGCTGTCCTTTGTGCCAGCATGATAGCGATCAGCCCAGAGCCCGCACCAATGTCCAGTATGGATCTAACATTTTCCACCTCTGCCCATGCCCCTAGGAGAATTCCATCGGTGCCTACTTTCATGGCACATTTATTTTGCTCTATCGAAAATTGCTTGAATTGAAATGGTTTGCTCAAAATCGATTAGTCTTTTTCTCTGTCTAAGACCTGTCAGGTTGTTTTTTTTATATGTGTCAGGATAAATTTATTTATACTGAAAAAAATAAAAAAATCAAACTGAAAGGTCTGGGTTAAAAATCAGCCC
>JAJCYI010000017.1 GCA_029263015.1 Saprospiraceae bacterium
ATGGATGAATGGATTTCAATCCCAGACCTGTCAGGTTGTTTTTTTCATATATGGCGGATGGATTAATCCATCCGCCATATATGAAAAAAACAACCTGACAGGTCTCAGCTTTTGGGCAAATGCCTGACAATTCTGTTTTCCATTTTCAGGAGTTGTTTTTATTAGCCTAAATTAGTGGAGTTCATATTTATCCAGCCAAAACCAATTCCAATGAAAAGCCTGCTCCTTTTTCCAGTCCTTCTTTTATGCTTTTTAAATTTAAAATCCCAAGACTACCAGCCGATGTCCGTGGAAGGGGCACATTGGCTGATCTTTTCCATTGTTGACGGTACGTTTGACCACCACTTCCTGTCCGTGGAAGGGGATACAGCGCTGGGTGGATTGGTGTACAAAAAAGTTTACAAGAAGAAAATCCAGAGTCAAGCATCCAGTGTTTTAGAACTGGTTCCACCTTATTTCATTGACCAGGTTTCCTTGACCGCTTTTTTAAGGGACGATACCTTGGACAGAAAAGTATATACTTATCCAACAACCAACGAATGGGGCTTTGGGGGCTGTGAACCCCTCACCGATGAACTCATCCATGATTTTTCATTGAATCCAGGTGACACCCTGAACACTTGTTTGCATACCGACCCAGCTGGTTTTCCCATCACGGTGGATTCAGTCGCTGTTCAATTTCTTTGGGGCAAAAACCGCAGGACCTTTTTTCTGTCAGACGGGATTGCCAACACCGACGGCCTCGTTGAAGGCGTTGGGATCATTGGCCCATTCTGGCCAGCGCCTTCTTTTTTCCCTCCTGAAAATCCTTCCATCCTGGTTGACTATTGCGTTGGCAGCGATGTAGGGTGCGGCCTGCTGCCCACTGCCACAAATGAAGTCCGAGATGATTGGGACATTAACATTTACCCAAATCCTGCTGCTGGCGAAATCACAATGGAACTATCCGGCGACCTTTTTTTCCCGTTGGAAATTTCTGTCTACGACCCATTGGGCAAGTTGTTTTATCATAAAACTATCAAGGAAAAGCAGCTTTCTGTAAAATTGGACTTGGACGATTTTCCGCTTGGCCTGCTCTTGCTTTTTTTCCAGAATGAAGAAGGAATCGCAGCCAAACGGCTGGTGAAGAATTAGGTCCTAAGTACTAGCGCTCTTTTGCCATCTGGCCCATACTGACAAAGATCAAATACTCAGCCTGCCTTTAAAGTTCCTATTTTCTTAATTTCGCCGTTCTTTTTCCAGACCACAGAGAACACAGGGAAAGCACAGAGTGTATATTTATGTTCTCGTTGGCATAAAATAAATGAAATGATAAACCTTATACTATTCGGCCCTCCGGGTTCTGGCAAAGGCACGCAAGCCGCCAAATTGGTTGATAAATATCGTCTCGTACACATTTCTACCGGCGACCTCTTCCGATATGAGATGGGCAACGACACCCCACTCGGATTGGAAGCAAAGGGATATATGGACAAAGGCCAACTCGTGCCTGATTCTGTCACCATTGGCATGTTGAAGAACAAAGTGGACAGTTGCCCCGATGTCGAAGGATTTATTTTTGATGGATTTCCACGGACCATTCCACAGGCCGAAGCACTGAACGAGTTGCTGGAAAGCATGGACACTTCCGTATCAGCACTCATCTCATTGGATGTTCACGATGATGAAATTGTGGCCCGTCTGCTTGAACGGGGCAAGACCTCTGGTAGGAAGGACGATGCTAATGAAGAAGTTATTCGGAAACGGATCGAGGTTTACGAGAGTGAAACCAGTCCTGTTTACGATTATTACGCGCAGTCTGGTAAGTCAATGAAAATCAATGGAATAGGGTCTCTTGATGACATTTTTGGACGTCTGAGTGATGCAATTGATAATTTATAATTTATAGAAATCATCACTCATAAATCATAAATCTAAATGGCTTCCCAGAACTTTGTTGATTATGTAAAGGTTTGCTGCCGCTCCGGCAAAGGAGGTGCTGGTAGTGCCCACTTTTTCCGTGACCGCCAGAATTCAAGAGGCGGCCCTGACGGAGGCGATGGTGGCAGGGGCGGCCATATCATCTTGCGTGGCAACACCAACCGTTGGACGTTGCTCCACCTGAAATACCGCAAACACATCATCGCCGGAAATGGTGGAAATGGCGCTGGCTCCACCAGCTCAGGTGCTTTTGGCGAAGATGTCATCCTCGACGTACCGCTCGGTACGGTTGCAAAAAATGCCGAAACGGGCGAGATCGAATTTGAAATAACGGAACAGGGCCAAACCAAAATCATAACACCTGGTGGTAGAGGTGGCCTTGGCAATTGCCATTTTAAATCAGCTACCCGCCAGTCTCCAGAATACGCACAGCCAGGGGAAGAAGGACAGGAGGAGTGGAAAGTTTTGGAGCTAAAAGTATTGGCCGATGTTGGGCTGGTCGGTTTTCCGAATGCAGGCAAATCAACACTCGTTTCTACCCTCTCAGCCGCTAAACCTAAAATTGCAGATTACGCATTTACCACCCTTGTCCCACAATTGGGCATGGTGGAATATCGTGACAGCCGCTCTTTTGTCATCGCCGACATTCCTGGCATCATTGAAGGGGCACATGAGGGAAAAGGGTTGGGGCACCGCTTTCTCCGCCACATCGAACGCAATGCAACCCTGCTTTTCATGATTCCTTGCATAACCGCAGACATCAAGAGAGAATATCAAATTCTGCTGAATGAACTGGAACAGTACAACCCTGAATTGCTCGATAAACCCCGCGTATTGGCTATTTCAAAATGCGATATGCTTGATGAGGAAATGGTTGAAATGATGAAAAAAGAGGATTACCTGCCAGAAGGATTACCTACTGTTTTTATTTCTTCCGTTTCTGGATTAGGCATTGATGAACTGAAAGATTTGTTGTGGAAAGTAATGAACGAAGAGAATTGAAAATTAAAAATGGAGAACGGACGGTTATAAATTGTGCTTCCACAAATTTGCAACAGCGGGGTTGATAATTTTCAATTCTCCATTTTCAATTCTCAATTCCCCCCACCTGCCAGTAGTTTTTTCACTGCACCTGAGATCATCTTCCCATCGGCCTTTCCGGCCAATTCTTTCTGTGCCTTCCCCATCACCTTCCCCATATCCCTCATAGAAGAAGCACCAGTGGTTTCGATGATTTTTTTCAGGATAACTTCCAGGTCGGCCTCACTCATTTGTTCTGGCAGGTATTTTTGGATAACGGCAATTTCTTCCCGCTCAGGTGTAGCGAGGTCTTCCCGTCCTTGTTTTATGTAAATCTCTAAGGATTCCTGACGTTGTTTGACCAGCTTTTGCAGCAATTTAATTTCGCCAGCATCGTCCAGGGCTTTTCCACTGCCATCCGTTTTTTGTAGGAGGATGGCGGCTTTGATGAATCTGATACTGCGCTTGGCAGCGTCGTCTTTGTTTTTCATTGCCTCTTTGAGGTCTTGCATGATACGCGTCTCTAATGACATTTTAAAACGGTTTAAGGTTTATCGGTTTTCGAGGTTGTCGGAACTGGTCGTTGCTGACCGTAATACCGTTAAACCATTATACCGATATACCATTATAAATCTACTTTTGCTTTCCAACGCCGTAAAATTATCGAAAGTTTCACTGGGTCGTATTGTGGGGAAGAAATAACCACAGGGAACACAGGGAATCACAGAGTCTGGTAACCAATATTTATTCAAAATGAAATTTCCACAACCCATTCCAGTAAAAGACATCGCCCAAAAAATAGGAGCTAAACTCATTGGCAATGATGAATTTCAGGCCACTGGGATCAATGAACTCCACAAAGTGGAAAACGGTGATATCACTTTTGTGGATGCAAAAAAGTATTTCAAAAAATCCCTCGGATCGGCTGCGAGCATCATTATTATTAATGAAGAAGTGGAATGTCCAAAGGGCAAGGCGCTGCTCATTTGTGAAAACCCGTTCGAGGCTTATGACGGTCTGGTACGAAAATACCGCCCTCTTCGGCCGATGAGCAGTGAAATAGACGAAAGTGCTTTCATCCACCCATCGGCAATTATAGAACCTAAGGTGTTTGTTGGTTATCAGGTAGTTATCGGGAAAAATTGCTACATTCAAGCAGGAAGCTATATCGGTGATTTTTCACATATTGGTGACCATGTGACTATTCAAGCGGGCTGCATGATCGGCACCGATGCATTCTATTTTCAGAAAACAGAATCAGGTTTCAAAAAATGGCGCTCCGGAGGGCGGGTCGTCATCGAAGACCATGTGGACATCGGTGCTGCCTGCACCATCAACCGCGGCGTTTCGGGAGATACCGTCATTGGGGAAGGGAGCAAGCTCGACTGTCAGGTTCACGTTGGCCACGGTGCGGTGATCGGTAAAAACTGCCTCATCGCTGGACAGGTCGGCATTGGAGGAAAGGCTATTTTGGAAGACGACGTGATCCTCTATGGGCAGGTGGGCGTTGCTCAACGGGTACGCATCGGTGCAGGTGCCGTGGTCAGTGCCAAATCGGGGGTTTCAAAAAATATAGAAGGTGGAAAAGCATATTTTGGTATTCCTGCTGCTGAGATTCGGGTAAGGCAAAAGGAGTTGGCGGCCTTGCGGCATTTGCCTGTGTTTTTTAAGGATTTCTATGAGGAGTGAAAAAAGGGAAATTAGAAACTGAGAAATTAGAACATGAAAATATTGAGCACCATACTTCTATTTTTGGTCTGTACTGTCAATGCTTTTTCAGGAGGATATTCTTCATGGTGGCAGCAGACGCCAGAAGGTAATATGATTGCCCATGAAAGAGCCATTAATGGTTATACTACAGGTATTGTTTGTAAAAATGCGAATGTAAAAGGTGGTTATCAAGGTCACGTCATTCCAAATTTAAAGGAATGGTATTTTTACAAAAGACATTTTATTGGTCAATACCGTGATTCATCGCAAGCCTATTTCTTCATTTTTGATGAGTCGAATTGCCAAAAAGAAATATTCACACGTCAGGAAGAATTTAAAACCCAATTAAAGAAGAAAAAACTTAAACCAGTAATATGGACACGGTGGTATAATAAAAACTATGGAGTGATTTTTACCGATGGCCATCTTGGAGATAAGTTGTTTTGCGCGTATGTACAAATGCCTTTAATAGTACTGTTTTCTCTGTTTTTTACGATAGTATTATTCAGGACAAAATTCAATATAACCAAACCAATAAATAAATTAAATTTGGTATTGGCTGGAATCTTAGTGCTCCGGATAATATTGGATTTATTTCCAAACAGTATTTAATGGATGCTTAGCAAATGTATTTTAAAAAAATAGGACAGCCCCTTTCAAAGCTGCCCTTATATCAGAAGATGAAATTATTCAATTGAACTCCCGCCCATTCCGCCCCTTTCCGACAGGGTGGGAATTTAATTCCCACCCTGTCGGAAAGGGGCGGATCATTTCATGGCCGGAAATAATGCTCTGGGTTTTCATATTTCCCATCTTTGATAACTTCATAATGCAAATGCGGTCCGGTCGATGCCCCAGAATTGCCAACCGCCCCGATCAATGTGCCTTTTTTTACTTTTTGTCCAACCTCAACATCCATGCGTGACAATTGCGCATAAAGCGTTTTGAATTGCTCGTCGTGTTGAATGACGATGTGCTTCCCGTAGCCTTTTTCTTGGTCTTCAACCTTGACCACTACGCCATCAGATGTTGCATAAACCGGTGTGCCAGGATCTGCCTTAAAATCTACACCGTTGTGTTTTTTCTTGACCTTGTAGATCGGGTGCATCCGCATGCCGAATGCGCTGGTGATTTTTATATCGCCATTCAACGGAGATCTGTCAGGAGGGTCGATTTGACCGAGCAAGGTGACGGAAGCAACAACCATGAAGGTAATCAATGCTGCGAAGGATAATCTTTTCATAAACGTTTGATTTTTATTTAATAATGATAAAGTCTGTGTTTGTAATTCTTTCATTTCATCTTCTTGAAAAGCATCCAGACTTTTTTGCAGCGCTTGACTAAACAAGTTACCTGTGGTCATTTCATTCTCGATCTGGCAGCAGATATGGTCGAGGAGTTCTTCTTTCAAAGGCCCATAATCGAGACCTTTTTCCTCCAGTATTTTTTCTATGGAAACTATTTGTTGTTCGTTCAATGGATTCATCCGGCAGCAGGTTTTGGGTTCAACAATAATTGCATGGCGCGCACGTATTCGACGAACTCATTCACTTTGGTTGATCTTGCCGCTGTGCCAATAGGTGTGAGGCGGTAATATTTCCGTACCCGTTTGCCAACAGCTTCTTTTTCGGTGGTGAGTAGACCATTAGCTTCGAGTTTGTGCAGCGCGGGGTAAAGCGCACCTTCGGTCAATTCAAATGCGCCTTCTGATTGTTGTTTTACCTTTTGCACCATTTCGTAGCCATACATCCTGCCATGCTCAGAGAGTAGGTTGAGGATGATGGTTTTTAATGTGCCTTTTAGCAGCTCATTTGTTTTCATGTGGCAAACATACCTAAGATTTTTAGGTATAAAAAATATTTACCTAATTTTCTTAGGTATGTTTAGAATTCTACAAACATAAGAGGTGACACCTTTCAAAAAGGTGTCACCTGTGGACAAATCGCCAAACAAAAAGCGACGCTTCTCGAAGAAGCGTCGCTTTTGATTTACCTAACGGAAACAAAGGCTACCTCACCAAATGAATTCCACCTTCTTCAAAAATCTCCAACAAGTTTCCATCACAATTCCTGATCCTCAATTCCATGAACCAAGCGAATACAGCAGGATCCATTGGTTTGTTTTTGAAATTTCCGTCCCAGCAGCCGTCGAGGTTGTTTGTTTCAAACATCATATCGCCCCAGCGGTCAAATATTTTCAATGAATAGAATTCCACGTCCAAACCGGGAGCGACGAAGCCTTGGTAACAGTCGTTCGTGCCGTCGTTGTTGGGGGAAAAAGAATTCGGCATATAAATCCTGCCTTCCAGCCCTACTGCTTCGAGACTAACGGTAACATCCTGCACCACCATTTCACAATCATTGGTTATGCTAAATGAATATACGCCAGGGGCCGACACTGAAATGGAAGAATCTGATGAACCATCGCTCCACTGCCAGGTAACGGGCAACTCGCTGACGACTATCGGACTTAGTTCTATTACATCGCCGCATTCCATCATGCGATCCTCTATTTCCACTGCAATTGGTGGGATCACGGGAATGGCGACAGGTTCTTCAAACTGGCAATCGTTGTCATCCTGCACATGAATGGTGTATGCCCCAGGGTCCAATTGATCGAAAACAAGACCAGTCTGGAAGTTTTGACCATCAAGGGAAATGAAGTACGGCGCAGTGCCACCTTGCAAGTTTTGCACTTCAATTTGACCGTCCGTGCCATTCCAGCAGATTTCACCTGCCAGCACATCAAAAGTGACTTCTGGATATTTTGAAACGCTGACTTCGATTACCGAGTCGCAACCAAACTGGTTGGTTTTGACCACAATAATATCATCGCCCTCAAATAACTGTTGCCCATCGTAATCAATGGACTCGCCGCCGCAAACTTGCAACGCCACCGTCGTTGAATCCACAGAAGCGGCCATAACAGTTACCGAAACAATGGAGTCGCAGCCATTCACCGTGGCAAATGTGAAGTCCTGCTGATCGCCTGGAAAGAGTTGAGTGCCATTGAAATCAATGAAAGAATTTTCGCAAGCCGTCAATTGCATGTTTTCAGAACTGGCAAACCACTCGACTACTGTCACTTGCACCACTGAATCGCAGCCATCTTGATCCGCTAGCGTGAAATCTTGTTGGTCGCCGGGGTCAAGATCGACGCCATTGTATGAAACAGTCGTTCCTGTACAGGCGCCTAATTCAAGCTGGGTCGTATCGACTGGAATTGCATTGACGGTCACGATAATGGTAGAATCACAGCCATCAACAGAAGTGAAAACCAATGTATCGATTTCCCCTGCCGGAATGAAGACACCATTATATAGGATGCCATCGCCCTCACAGGCTACAAAATTCTCATTGTTCGTTTCGGGTAGGCAGGCATTGGTCAGCAACCAGTCAAACTGTTCTTCGACATCGCAGCCAACAATATCAATATTGGTGTCCACAAAATAGGCCTGCCAGTTGTTCGGCAGGTTGGCGGTGTCCAAAACAACGACATAGCCATTTGCCAAAATATTGTTGAAAATATAAGCTCCTAAGCCACTGGTTACGGTATCGAGATTGACCGTGCCATCGGTCAGGATAATATCGATACCGCTCACCAAAGTGTCTGGCCCATCAATGATCCCATTTTCGTTTACATCGAAATAGACGTTTCCAAAAATGTCCCCAAAACCAGGAACGAGATCAATGTTCAGCATATCGGAAACGGACTTGCAACCATATATATCAACCATTTCAACATAATACTCGCCGCTCTGGTCAAATACAGGTTCGGCCAGAGTACCGTTCGGCGCAGCGAGTGGCGTATTGTTGAAAAACCATTGAAATGAAGAGACCAAAGGCATGTTCGGCAAGCACATCGTATCAGGCGCACAGCGAGTATGACAACCCGTTGGGATGTTGTCAATATCAGGTGCGTTGTTCACCACGACCTCATTACTCCTGCTTTTGCAGCCAAATTGATTGACCGCTTGCGCAAAATAAGTCCCACCTGCGATTACCATAATCGAGGTGCCCGATTCACCAGTATTCCAGCTATAAATATTATTTGGATCTGGAGTATCGACGAGCAAGGTTGCCGTATTGTTTTCACATAAAAACCCAGAAGGGATCGAAGAAATCTGCACGTCGGGTTTAGGGTTTACTATTATGTTGAACGGTCCTTCTTCGCTGGTGCAGCCAGTCGTGTTGTCGGTGACGGTGACGGTAAAATCATAAGTCCCGACATCCAGCAAGTTGTCCCGTTCTTCAGTGAACGCTATTTCATCGCCACCCTCGCCATTTGACCAAACATAACTATAGTCCAAACTACCCTGAATAACCAAGTTGACATCCTCTCCTTCGCACACCGTGTAGTTGTTTTCAAAAAACGCAACGGGTTGCCCAAATTCATTATACTCCACTGCTTTGATGATGCCGTTTGGCTCACCAAAAACATCCACCACGGCATCCGCAGGCGAATAAGTACAGCCTTCCGCATCGGTCAACGTGACGTCGTAAACGCCTGATGTGGAGGTAGTTATTTGATTGACTTGATCGTTGGTACTCCACACATAATTAATTCCACCAGGAGGTGCTGTAAGTGTAACATTATCGCCCTCGCAGATAGGGGAGGGTTGGGAGAAAGCAATGTCCCCGCCGAGCATATTCGGTTCTACCATCACGATTTCAGAGAAAGTTGTAGAACAACCAAAAATATTGGTGGCTGTCACTGAAACAGTATAGGCGCCTGGAGCGTCAAATTCGTGATAAGTGTCCAAGTTGGCTGAACCATTGGCATCACCACTGCTGGGATCGCCAAAATTCCACAATACATCTATTGCATCAGCAGACACGTTGGCACTAAATGGAAGGGCTGTATTCTCGCAAGTTTGAGCTGGAACAAGAAAATCAACCATCGGCGGATCAAAAATGGTAACATCTTTGGAAACGGTGACTGCACAACCACTGGCCTCGGTAATGGTCAGGCTAACAGAATAGGTGCCGGGCAGTTGGAACACGTGGCTGGGGTGCTGATCCGTCGAAGTATTGAGCGGGCCGCTTGCTGGATCATCGAAATCCCAACCCCAGCCAGTAATGGTAGCGAAAGGCATTTTTTCTGAAATATCGGTGAACGGGATGGGGATGCCGGGACAGGCCGTTTCAAAATCAAAATCGGCGGCTGTCAAAATGGTGTCCTGCTGCAACTGCCCGGCGAGGCAGGTGCCGCCGGGGTTGTCGAGGTCGGGGACAAGCCCCAAAAATAAAATTGGATAATAGCCTAGGCCGGAGAAAGTGTGCGAGGGGTTTTCCGCGATGGACAAATTATTGGCGCCGCTCCCTGGGTCGCCAAAATTCCAATTCCAACTGCCGGGCACATCGTTGGTGCTCGTGTTGATGAAATTATGGGTCGGGCAATCGGCTGTGTTCTGTATTTCAAAAGAAATAGTTCCTCCCGCATTGCAACTGCCTGGAATCGTGCCTCCACCCGCTCCGCAAACACCATTGTTGCACGAGCCGCCAGCCGATGCACAGTCTGCAATGAGCAGGGTGTTGGAACTATTGGTGCAGCCGTTCTGGTCGGTAACAATCACAGAATACGTGCCGATGGAATCGGTGGGAAAATAAGGCGAATTGACTCCCGCGGGAACGCCATTGGCAGTCCACGCAAAATCATAACCGTCCTCGGTGGTGGAGGCCGTGATGGTCACAGATGGCCCCCCTGGGCACAGTCCAACATAGATGGGCACCGAAATGGTCACGGCCGGCAGCGGCAGTTCAAAAATATCGAATGAAGTGCTTCCCGCGCAGCCGTCTTGGTCAACCACCGTCAGGTTATAAAAGCCAGCGGGCAGGTCGGGGTTCGGGAGGGTGGAAACGAGCAGGCCGTTTTCGTCCAGCCATTCGTATGAAACAAATGGGGCAGTGGTGCTGACTGCTGCCAATTCATTTTTGCATATTTCATTGGGGTGAATCACTTGTGGGTCAGGTAGTGGCAGCACGTCCACGTTAATATTTTCGATCGCTGCGCAAATACCCAAGCTCACGGTTGCGGGTCCAGCACTGTGCCAAACTACCTCGATGTTTTCTGTGCCCTGCCCATTGACGATCGTGCCCCTGTCTGCGGGGGAGATGCTCCAGGAGTAGTCCACATTTTCAAAGACAGGCGCCGAGTACATGCCCGTTTCTTCCAGACAAACCTCGTCGTTCCCTGTCACCTGATACGCTGGTATTTCATTGATAGTCAATGAAATAGGGTCAGAAGTACAAGCCTGACCAATAGTCGAAGTCTGCGTTACCATCACTTCATAAGGTGGAACCGGCCCCCAGGTCACATTGGCGGGGTCGCCATTGGAAGTGCTTGGCGTACCACCGACAAAAGCCCAACTGAAATCATGGAGCGGAAGGCCATTTGCGGTGTAGCTGTATGTCTGGCCAGGGCAAATTTCAACCGTGCCATCAATACTGGTGACAGGCTGAGGGGCTTCGGTTAGTTTTACAAAAATGTCGTAATCATCATTACAGAAATTGGCGGGATTGGCAGCTTCGGCGTGAACAGTATAACTGCCTGGCGTGAAATTCCAATCAATGCTAACCCCCGGCGCTGGGCCTCCTGTCCAAACAACAGTGCCGGCAGTGTCAATTAATTCCCAATTGCTGTTTATCGGCAGATCGGTAATGGAATTAAAGCTCCGGTAGTCAGCCGAACTATTTTCACAAACCTCGATAGGGCCTTTTAGGTAAAATGATGGCACAATATCCACTTCTAAAGTGTCCCTGCCTTCGCAGCCGAGATAGCAGTTGTTGAATTCTACTATGACGCGTTGTGGGTTGTTCATATTTGCGTTGCCATACCAATTGATGGTCACGCGTTCCGAACCTTGTCCCCCGACGATATTGCCAGATCCGTTCACCGACCAGGTAATCTCAGTTCCCTGATAATTGGGAATATGATATTCTTCCGTGCTGCCCTCACAGACTTTGTCACGCCCAAGGATTTGCACCGCATCGGAGACAATGGGGATCGGCACCACGTTCGGAATGTTGCAGACATTTCCTGCACAGCCACTCACGTCAAGCGAAACAAATCCTTCAGGTCCGGCAGTCCATTCTACCGTAATAAAATTATCTACTGGGCCGCCGCCATCCAGCACTGTCCCAGCACCAATAATGCTCCAATTATAAGTGCCGCAGCTCACATCCGTTGAGTAGGTCACGGAATTGCCTTCGCAAACCGTGCCCACGCAATTGATCTCCGCCACATCGGCGGCGAGCACATTTATTTCCACAAAAGTCGTATCACTACAAAAGCAGGCATTCCGTGCTATCAGCGAAACAGTGTAGTTCCCAGGGGTGGGATAGGTATGATTCGGCTCGAACTGGGTGGAAGTATTGAGGTCGCCAAAATCCCAGATATAAGAAGCAGCGCTTTCACTGTCATTTTGAAAATAAACCGTTTGCCCTTGGCAAATTTCAATGACGTTGTTGACTGCTGACGGAGTGGAAGCAATCATTGCTTTGGGTTCTTCGAGGATTTCCACGCAGAGGGAACTTTCGCCGGAGCAAGAAAGAGTGGGATCAAGACAGGCTATTTCAATACTGACCGTATCCTTGCATCCAAAGTCGTCTTCTAAAATTATGGAATACAGTCCTGGGCATAGGCCATCTTGGGAAAGTGTTGATGATAGGCCATTGTTCCAAGTGACCATGAAAGCGGAGTTGAGTGCCAACGCCACCGGCTCCACTTCGATATAACCGTCACAGGTGTTGCAATCCGTGGCATGAAGAATCTGCACAGGATTCAAGGTTATGAAACACTCAAAATCGGTACCTACAATGTCAAACTGGCAATTTGCCATCTGGCCTGAAACATCGGTCACTTCAATGAGATAAGTGCCAGTTTCTAGTAAAGAAAAGTACAAGCTGTCATTGGTAGAAAAATTCATCACCTGATTAGGGCCTGTCAACACTACCTCAAAGGGGGGCGTACCTCCAAGTATATTGAGGTAGCCTTCTCCTGTGCCCAAGTCTGGATTATTATTAGTGTACTGCGTCATGCCGCAAAAGATCTGCAATGGCTCCGATGTGCCACTCCCTCCACCAACTGTCGCTGTCACTTCCCCTTGTCCGGGAGCGCCCCAGTCAACGGTTACTGAATTGCCGTTGATGGTGAAATTTTCTGCGCCCTGCACCGCCCAATCAACCAACATCCCAGGCGGTACATCGGTCGCTTCATAAGTTGCTGAGTTGAAAGCACATATCCGGTCGCAAGTGGTCAAGCTGTCTGGGCAGGCAGCGGAGGTGGAAATGATGATGGGGTTTGCCACTGTGGTTACTTCGATAAAAATCTGTGTCTCAAAATCAAACGTATCGCCCTGTTGAGTTATGGCGATTCCAGTGACTATTAGGAATATCCCATTTGGGTCGTCAGCACATATCGTAACTATTGTACCACTATTAATTATCGCGCCTCCATTTGATGTCCAATCGGCAACTTCGATGAAAGCAGTCGAGTCAAGTAAAACCACCTCATACGTTGCACATTCGCCTAAACATAATTCTGGCGGACCAAAAATAGTGGCATCTATTTGGGCATTGGAATAGCTTACATTGAGAAACCAACAAACAGAAAAAAGCAGGGATAAACGCAGTAATTTTTTCATCAGAGATAGAGAGTTTTGTTTTGGACTTAAGACTTTTAAAAAGCCCATTAATCGGATTACGCATTTGGACGCTTCGGCATGTACACGCTCAAGCAAAAGCACACACGCATAGATGCGTCACGTCATCAATATTTTCCAACAATCGCAGACAAGGAAGTTATATTTACGCACGAACCAAAGAAGTGAGGAGTAAAACTACGAGCCTTTTTAAACGGATGCAAATGCCAACATTGGGTTTGGAGGATTTTTGACAAAAATGGGGTGTTTGGTGGAGTCCTTTTTATGTCAATGAACCTGTCAGCAACTACCCACACTTTATTTTTTTCTCTCAATAAAATTGGATAAATTAGGGTATTCGTGCAAATGCTGAACCGCAGTTTTTTTGGTGAGTTCCCAGCCGTTGAGGAATGGGACAGCTTCGGCGTCTTGAAAACCTAATTCCAACAATTCCTTTTCCGCTTCGAGGGCAGCTGACCACGAAAGTTGGATGCCGGGGATGAACTGTGACTGTTTCGTTGCTGGATTTTGTAGTAACATGCCATCAGGGAAAAACTGCAAAAGTTCGTCGATCATGGCATTTCCTTCCACAGGCGCCTGTACTTGATAAACGAGGCCGGTCATGGCGGTTTTTAAAAATTTTGCCTGAAAAGAGCGCTCACCATTATTGGTTTCTTTCACTAATACGGGCAGGACTTCTGGGTTGGCGACGAAAGGTTCAACCCTGTGGGATTCCCTCTTTTTCATTGGGTAAGATGCACCCACATTCAACAGCCTGATCTGGTGCAATGGAACATTTGCCTCTTCCATAAAATCTTTTATTTGTTGGAGAACTGGCCTTGTTGGGAATTGCCCATTGTCGGTCGGGCCAGCGTGGGCAACAAAGGTCATTTTGAGTGTTGGATAAGTTTTGAGCCAAAGTGAAAGGTATTCCAACTTGGGCAACATTTCATCGGGCAAGGGCATGAAAGGGTTGGAAAAAGGCATCGGCCCAATCTCTATGTAGTTTGCATCTTCGATGCCTATGTTTCTTTGTAGCGAATTATGGAATTGAGATGCAGCGTTCACATTTTTCACCAGATGAAAAGCAACGGGATCGGACGTGTAGAGTTGTTTTCCCCTACTTTCGTGAAAGTTAGCCTGAAATAAATCCTGCCCTCCAAGCCCCGATTTTCTGGAAGATGAAAAAAAGCCCGAACGGCCATTGCCCAAGAGGGAAAAATAAGCATCATCATCAGCCGAATTGAACGGGATTCCCATGTTTTCGGGCGGTGTCCAATTGGCTGTCCTATCCAAAAAATAGGAATGCAAAATATCGTAGCCTCCTATGCTTTTGCGAGCATTATTGGTGCTGAAATAAAAATTACGCCCATCGGGGGCGAGGTGTGGCGACCGTTCATCATAGGCGGAATTAATGCTGGGGCCGAGGTTCTCCGGTGTCGTCCAGCCATGCTGGGTAAGTGTTGTTATATAAATATCGAGACCACCAAAACCTCCTGCCCGTCTGCTGGCAAAAAGCATAATAGTGTCATTAAAAAATTGCAGATCACAATCACCCTCCCACGCCCGAACAGGGCTCTCTAATTTCGGATACAGCAGGTTTTTATCAAACATGTTTTCCGAAAAAGTATCCACTAACATATCGCCGCTAAAAAGTGTGTTTCCCCGAAAAAAATAGAGGTGATCGCCAGTTTTGCCGAATGTTTGGACAACCTCTTGACTTGACGAGTTAATGACCAGGCCAAGGGGCAAAGGGGAATCCCACGCACCTTTGTTTTCAGTAGTTGTATAAATATCAAAAGATGGTTCGAACGTGCTGCCTTGCCGGTCACGGTTTGAGGAGAAATAGATGATATCGGTGTAATTAGGACTTGGTAATGGCTTGAAATCATCCACAACGGAATTGACCGAGCTACCCAAATTGACGATATCAGCGACTGAGTTTATTCTCCGTATTTTCAAGCCAGTGGCACAACGCAAAATGTCGTCTTTGACCGCTGCTCGAAGCGGATGTTTAAGGCCTGCATTTTTCAAAAATATTTTATAAAAGCTGGTTGCCTTATTAAAATCTAACTGGATGTGGTAGCATTTGCCGAGATAGAGGTATGCTCCTATCGGAGCACTGTTCTTTGCATTGAAAGATTGGTAAAAATAATCTTGGGCTTCCGCCAAATTATTGGTTTCAAAATAGCAAATGCCAATGCGGGTGAGCGTAATTGGTTCATCAGGATTGTGAACATTTAACTTGAGATAGGCTTCCAGCGACTGTCGGTACTCTTCTTTCTCAAAAAAGTCAGCTGCCATCCTTTCTAATTCTTCATTGCCTTGTGAAATCAAGAATTTTGGGCAAATAAGAATAGCACATATTAGGAAAAACAGCTTCATTTGAAAATACGGCTTTTGACAAAATAGTGGAGTAGAAGAACAAATTTAAGGTTTCTTTACACAGTTATTCATCCAATCTACACAGTTACAGGTTTATCGTTTAAAACATGTTCAGAAAACTGTACTTTACCCCCAAATAATAAAAACCTGTGCGCTACCTTTTCATCGCCATAATCTTGCTGGCTTCCAAAGCATCAATTGCCCAAGAACCAGCTTATATCCACTATGGTGTAGAAGATGGCCTCCCCAGCACATTGGTCTATCACATGTTGCAGGACAAGAAAGGGTTTCTTTGGTTTGCCACGGACAAGGGTTTGGCTCGGTTTGACGGTACGCGTTTTAAGGTTTATACTATGAAAGATGGGCTACCGGATCCGGAGGTCCTCTATATGTTTGAGGATAGCCAGGAGCGTTTATGGTTGTCTTGCTTTCAGAAGAAACCTTGTTATTTTCAAAATGGTGAGTTTCATACGGCGGAGAATGATACTTTGTTGAGTAAGTCAGAAATGAAAACTGGGATCTATACTTTTTATGAAGACAAAAACAGCTTTATCTGGATTGCAAACCGAACAGATAAATTTTGCATCGTGAAAAAAAAAGTCATTAGTTGCTATTATGGTATTGTCGGGGGGGGGCTATAAAAAAAATGGGAAAGGTAAACGATAGAATACTTGCAACAACTTGGAACAATATATATGATATTACAGACCCAGATAGCCCCTTTCATCTCCTACATATAAAACGTCCATATAACTACATTAGCCCTTCCATTTCCTTTAGCAACAATCAAATAGATTATTGTTTTTCTTCAAGCGGAATTACAATCAAATATGAAAATCACGAACCAGAGATAATTAAAAGAACTTACAGTGTGCCTTTCTCTCAAAATTTTAATTCCATTATTGAAAGTAGCAATATCTGGATATGTCCCCATTCAACATCAGGAGGAGCATTTAAAATCAACAATGAAAACGAAACGAATGGAAGACCAAAGTTATACCTTAATGAAAAACAAGTATCAATTGTATTTAAGGATTCAATGAATGCTTTGTGGTTTACCACCTTGAATGAGGGGGTTTTTGCCTTGCCCAAAAAGACACCAATATTATATAATAGAACAATGAGTCCCGTTCTTAGGTCAAATAATATAACAGCATTAACCTTGCTTCCCGACAGCCGAATAATATTTGGCGACACATTTGGAAACATTTATTCCTTCATCAAAAATAATAAGAATATTGCCCTATTGAAAAAGGATGTAAACCAAAACAGGGTACGCCAAATCATAGCGATGCAAGATTCTTCATGGTTGGCCGTTTTAAACAAAAATCTAATTGCTGAATTTAAGGAAGTTAAAATTAAATACAAAAATACAAAAAATGGCCTGCCTTGGCTTTCTTCATTCGGGGCATTAAAATATGCACTCAACGATGATATTTATACATGGATATGTACACATCACAGCTTGGTTTACTATGATGAAATAAACCAACCAGCAACATTAGTGATAAGTAACAATCGAGTTACGTCTATTGGTAAAGATAACGAAGGTGATTTGTGGGTGGGCAGCAATGACGGCCTGTTGTCTTCACGGGACAGTTTTAAAATAAAATGGGGGAACAGATTCAAGCCATTGCAGGGTCAAATCCCAGATATTAAAAAAGCAGACCCTGGTCAGTTGTGGGTTGTTACACCTGAATTTGGTCTCCTTCGGGTTCAGGTCCAAAATGGAGCAGTAATAAACCTAGAAATAATAAACGACCTGATCCCAACCCCAATAGAAAACATCAAAACTCTTTTCAGAGAAGATAATGGAAAATTATGGATGGCAACCAATAATGGTGTTTACAGTATAGATCAAGATTTAAATACGCACCATTACGACATGAGTGACGGCCTCCCAACCAATGACGTAAATGCTGTCGCTGTAGATCAGGACACACTTTGGGCAGCCACCGTAGCTGGTCTTTCAAAAATTCAACTCAACCAACCAATTGAAAGCAATAACTTCCCGACATATATATCAGGATTAACATACAACTTGGATGAGAATGATTATGAATTTGATTTAATTTACCGTCAAAAAAAATCTATTACTTTGCCTTCTGGCACTTCGATGTTGGAAGTGCAATTTTCTGGCCTACACTTTAACAGCCAAGGCAACATTACTTATGAATACATTGAGGAGGAAAAATCGCTGTCTTTTCAATGGTTGACATGGAGTAACCTGGCCAGTAATTTTCATTCAGATAAAGACACCTCCATAATAAATGGCCACTCCCGAAATTTTGGGATAGACCCTCCAACTGGCACGTTTGAAACCAGGGTAACTGCCATCTCCAAAAATGGTGTACGTAGCCGACATCCTGACACATTCACTTTTACTATACTGCCTTACTGGTATGAGACAATTTGGTTTAGCATCCTAGTTACAGGCGTGATCCTATTTGTAATATGGCAATTCTATTTGAAGTTCACTGCTGTGAAACGACTGCAAAGAGCGGCTACGGATTTACAGTTACAGGCAATAAAGGCACAGATCAACCCACATTATATTGGGAACAGTATCAACGCAATACAGCAATTTTTTTACCCTCCAAACCCCAATAAGGCAAGTCAGTACATCTCAACTTTCACTTATATACTGCGCCAAACGATGCACCTCGCAGAAGTGCCTTTTATTCCGATAAAAGAAGAATTGGGCTTTATAAGCAGTTATCTGGAAATGGTGCAGCTCCGTTTTGAAAATCGCTTTCAATATAAAATAACAGAAATAGGAGGCTTGTCTCCAGATATGTCTTTCCCGGCCATGATCCTCCAGCCCATTTTGGAAAACGCGACCATTCACGGGCTTGCCATCCAGGGGGCTTCTATACTGAGCGTGGATTTTCACATGTCAGGAAAATTCTTGATTTGTTCTATTACTGATAACGGAATTGGCATCAATATTTCAAAAGAGAGGAAAAAAGCAAAAAGCAAAAAGCGGGTATCAAAAGGCATTGAATTGCTCAAGAAAAAAATATTCATTTTGAATAAAATGTATGGCATAAAATTAAAGCTTGATTTTCAAGATTTATCTGAAAATCAAGCTGGTAGTCATGGGACAAAAGTCACAGTTTCTTTTCTCCATAAAAAAATTACACAGGTAACTTTCAATGAAAAAAAAGATTAATGTGCTGTTGGTTGATGATGAAATAGGTGCTATCAGGACACTGAAAGGAATGCTTCAGAAATACTTTCCTCAAATCAATGTCCTCGGTACTGCGCAGACTGTAAATGACGGCGTTCAAAAAGCATTGAAACACATTCCAGACCTGGTATTTCTTGACATAGAAATGCCACCCTTTGGTAGCGGTTTTGATTTTTTGGATAGGTGTAAAGGCATTAAATTTGGAATCATCTTCACAACGGCCTTCCCGGAATACGCAGTTAAAGCAATCAATGATATTCAACCTTGGGCATATCTTGTCAAGCCATTCAGTGTCGATAGTTTAAGGAAAGCAATTGAAAAAGCAGAAGA
Organism: Saprospiraceae bacterium; assembly: GCA_029263015.1. GTDB lineage: Bacteria > Bacteroidota > Bacteroidia > Chitinophagales > Saprospiraceae > UBA6168. Next base: position 19,197 of record JAJCYI010000017.1, read on the forward strand.
AAAAATTAAAGCTATAGAAGAAAAAAATCCAAATCGCTTAAAACAAACCAGTCTCATTGTTCCAGATTTCAGGAAAGGGAAGGTTGTTGTTCCTGCAGCGGATATCATATATTGCCAAGCTGACGGTTCGAGCGCCGACATTTATTATCTAAAAAACAAAGAAGTTGTTTCAATTGGCATTTCCAAAATTTTGAAAGTCCTTGAATCTCAACTTCCAAAAGATTCTTTTTTTCGTAGCCATCACAGCTTTTTGGTAAACCTCACATTTGTTGACAGATTAAAACAAACTGGAAGGAATGGGCGGGTATATTTAAAACATAATATAGATGTACCGCTTTCAGTTTTAAAACGGGATATTTTCTCAAAAAAATTGTCTGCTTTTCACCACCCCGAATAAAGGTTTGGGGATATTTTGCTTGACTACTTTAGGGTTTGCACAAAACCTATTATGGCGCAGAATAAAACCTATCGTGTTCAGTGTGGCGCTGAGATAAAATTTGCACAGTTACTAATCCAAACGTCACGGTTACTAGTTTGTCCTACCTGCCAACAATTTTACTGATTAACTTTGACTCATCGAAAATCCAGGATAATTGACCTAAAGACCATTAACAACAACCCCATTTAAACTGCAATTTATTTTATCGGCGAAAACACTCATCTTTCTTTTTTATAAGGCATTGAACACGCCTATTAATTTCAAAAAACCATACCGAAGCCTCCCCCCAGAGGCTTCCTTTTTTTGTTCCAAGTCCTGACAATAATTTTTACACCTCCCTGTTTTTATCGAAATCTTCAAGGTAGTCACCGATCCGCCGTAGAAATGATCCGCCAAGAAATCCATCAACTACCCGGTGGTCGTAACTCAACGAAAGGAACATCATTTGCCTCACAGCAATCAAGTCTCCATATTCCGTTTCCACAACGGCAGGTTTTTTACGGATAGCGCCAGTAGCTAGTATGGCAACTTGTGGTTGGTTAATAATTGGTGTGCCCATTACATTTCCAAAAGTTCCGACATTGGTAAGCGTAAAAGTTCCACCTTGGATGTCGTCAGGTTTGAGTTTATTGTTCCTTGCACGGCGAGCCAGGTCATTCACGTTCTTTGCCAAGCCAACAAGGTTTAGTTGGTCAGCAGCCTTAATGACTGGGACGATCAGATTTCCTGATGGAAGGGCGGTGGCCATACCGATATTCAAGTCTTTATGGACTAATATCTTGTCATTTTCCATGGAGATATTCACCATTGGATAATCCCCGATTGCTTTAACCACTGCTTCCACAAAAATGGGTGTGAAAGTTATTTTTTCGCCATATTTTTGCTGGAACGATTCTTTGTTTTTGTTCCGCCATTCGACGATACCCGTGACATCCACTTCCACAAAAGAAGTAACATGGGGAGAAACCCGTTTCGACATGACCATGTGATCTGCAATCAATTTCCTCATGCGATCCATTTCCACAATTTCCACTGCACCGCTAACGCTGGTTGTCGGTTTTTGCGCCGTTATCGTTGCCGTCTGCGGTATTGAGGTGCCAGCGTGGGGCTGACCACTGGTCCTGTTCTCCAAATAGGACAATATGTCTTTTTTGGTAAGTCGACCACCTTTACCACTACCTGGTACTTGCTCTAATTCTGCTACACCTATATTCTCTGCTTTCGCAATATTTTTCACCAATGGGGAATAAAAACGGCTTCCCGAAATTTTCACTCCTGTGGCCGGCTCTGGAATATTGGCCCGTGCAGCTGTAGGTTGTGCCTCTGCTTTCGCAATAGCCGTTTTATGGCCGTTTGACGAAGCTACTGGTTCTTCTTGTGGCGGCAACCCCTCATCTGGAGCAGGAGCTTCACCTTCTGTGGCAATAACAGCGATGGCTTTGCCGACTTCTACCACATCGTTTTCCTGAAAAAGGATTTTTGAAAGCACTCCAGCCACTGGGGAAGGTACTTCTGAATCTACCTTGTCAGTAGCAATTTCAAGAACGGTCTCGTCCACATCGATCGAATCGCCAACATTTTTCACCCATTTGAGGACAGTTGCTTCTGTAATACTTTCACCCATCTTGGGCATTATCAATTCTATTTGAGCCATAATTTGATTATTTTTTCAGTTGCTTGGTCAGGTTATAAAATTCACGGCAACAAGTTGTTCAATTGTCGATCAGGTAAATTGCAAGCGCAAATTTAGCGAAATTGGGACTGTCCTTTTATCATTGCCAAATTTTATTTCAATACAGGTGTTGAATTCATCTTGCCAGCAAATTATACTTTGCGGATTAGCCATAAGCAATAAGATTGTTCTTAAGGAAATGAGGAGATAGGCAACATGAACGCCAACCAAATTGTGGTAGAAAAAGAAACGGCGAGCTTGATTCCACTCGGATCAAAAGACAACTAAAGGCTCACGAAAACTTACCTGAAATTCACAAAATCTTCAGGATTTATTGGCTTTCCCCGATGCCACAATTCAAAGTGCAAATGGGGGCCATCCGTCAACTCGCCCGTGTTGCCAATAATGGCAATAGCTTCACCGCCCCTCACGTAATCGCCTACTTTTTTCAACAATGCAGAATTGTGTTTGTAAAAAGTAACAATATTATTGGTGTGCTGGATGGCGAGGGTATTCCCGGTTTCCATTGTCCAATCTGATGCGATGACCCAGCCATCAAGAGCGGCCTTGATCGGGGTGTTTTTGGGAGCGATTATATCGACACCAATATGGTCGCCCGCGTCAAATTTCAGGCTGACTGATCCAGAGATAGGTGGTGTGAAATACATTTGCTCCATAGGGATGTCGTGTGGCGATACGTTAACAGGCGTGATTGATTGGTTCCCAGTTACATCTCGGATCATTTCCATTTCCACTTCTTTACGCAAATGCTCGTCCTCTTGCACCCTTTCCACAGGTTCTTCTGAGACCTCTTGATTAGCTTGGTTCTCAGGTGGGGATTCAGCAGCGTATTCTACCTCGCCGACCAGCAAGCGTCGTATGCCTTCATTGTACCGTTCTTGCTGCCGAGCAAGTTGTTCCAACGAATCCAGATCTTTGTAAATCTTAACAAGTTCTGCACTATCTGCGCCATTAAAGCCAGGTATCATTCTTTTCATGGGTGTATAAGCAACAATCAATACCACGGCAATGGCTACCAAAACCACCAAACTGCTAATCGCGATATAAACATTCATCAGTGTCAACTTATAGGACGCCACTTCCTCCAAGGACTCTTCATTGCGGACCACCAACCGGTAGGGGTCTTGCCACCGCTCCCACCTACTTCGTTCTTGCTTATTTTCGTCTGCCATTATTTGTTATCAATTGCTTATAATAAAATAAATTTGCGCTTGGTTAGTTGGAGATGTGCGCAGGTTTTTATCGAAACACCTTGTAAAACTTGACGTAAAATTCGCAATTCAACTTTACAATGATGAACGATGGGCGAGGAATGATGAATAAAAGTGATATTTTTAACATTTTTTCATGCAAATCCTCCAAATTTATAAGGATGCCAAAGCAACTGTCCCGCTCGTATTTCATCATTTTACAGTGCATTATAAAAATTACCAGGTTTGAGAAAGTTTAACACTTCACTTGTTTTCATATTGTCTTTTCTGATCTTCTCAGGTTGTGTCACACAAAAGAAGAAGAATGATGTCGGACCCGTAGGCAAAGGTTACCACAACATGACTGCCCGATACAACGGTTATTATAATGCCTCCAACCTCCTTTTGGAAAGCCAGGTCGAACTTGAAACACAATACAAGGACAACTACTATAAAATCCTGCCCATTTATAAATATATGGCTGCTGACAACCCTAAATCGGTTGCGGAACCTTTAGACATTGCCATCGTGAAAGTGACGACTATTGTTGCACTCCACGAACCTGCCAGATGGGTGGACGATTGTTACCTCCTCGCAGGGCAGGCTCAGTTCTTAAAGCAAGAATACGAGACAGCCGAAGAAACCTTTGAATACCTAATCGGTGAATTCAGTCCGCAAAAAATGCAGGAACGTGATGCAATTTCAAAAGCACACCGCAAGCGGAGTAAGGTTGTTAAAAATTCTATTAAAAAAGGGGAGAAACCTACCGTGGACGAAAATGGCGAGAAGGTGAAACTGACCAAGAAGGAAAGGGCCAAACTGGCGAAAAAAAAGAAAAAGGCCCGGGAAAAGGAAAGGAAACAAAAGCAAAAAGAGATCAAACAAAGAAGAAAGGCGAAGAAAAAAGGTAAAAAACCGGAAGCCAGAAAACCTACCCCAAAAGAAGAAGAGAAAAAAGATGAAAAGCTGACCGAAACACCTCAAGAAGAACTTGACGACTTACCCCGTTTGCCCAATGGCTACCCAATGCCCGGATCTGTCCGATTGGGGGATATCGAAACCACCATTGAAGATGGCGAACCTGAAAACTATACTTTCAAGCACCGCCCTGCCTATCAGGAAGGAGTGCTCTGGCTGGCAAGGACTTATATCGAAAGAGACAATTTTACCAATGCCGACCGGCTGCTTTCAAGGCTCGAAGCGAACACTGCCACGCCGATTGACATTCGCCGGGAGGTGGATATTGCCAGGGCCTACTATTTCATGAAACAAAAAAAATATGATCAGTCGATAATGCCTTTGCAGACTGCTATTGCTTCAACTAAAGATAACTTATTGAAAGCTCGGCTGAATTTTATTATTGGCCAATTGTATCAGAGGTCCAATCAAAGCAATGCTGCCTACGCCGCGTTTGAAGAAGTCATTAAAACCAAGCCTGATTTTGAAATGGCCTTTAATGCCAGGCTCAACCTTGCTTTGGCCGGTGGCGCCAGTTCAGAAGAAGAATCGCGTAAGAAGTTGGATAGAATGCTGAAAGACGAAAAAAACCAAGAATTCAGCGACCAAATATATTTTGCTTTTGCTAACCTTGATTTGCAAAAAAACAATAAAAAAAGTGCCATTGAAAACTTGGAACTTTGCATTGAAAACAGCTCTCGCAACGCAGCGCTAAAAGCAGAAGCATACCTTATGTTAGGCGACCTTTATTATGAAGATGAAAATTATGTGGATGCAAAACAAAACTATAGTAGTGCCCTGGGCTTGCTCAACGAAAAAGATGAACGGTATGAACGGGTAAAAGTACTTTCCGAAAACCTTACAGGAATCGCCTATAATATTCAGGATATATTCTTACAAGACAGCCTGCTCCGCATCAGCCGGATGACGGAGGATGAAAGGTTTGAACTTGCACTACAGATCAGGAAAAAACAAGACGAGTTGCGACTTGAAGAAGTCAGAAGACAAGCAGAAAATAATGCTAACTCCGCCTCGCCAGGAGGCCCAGTACAAAATCAATCCAACCAGTCCAATTTTTGGGCATATGACGATCGGAAGCTAAAAAAAGGAGTAAGGGAATTTCAACGGCTTTGGGGTACGAGAGCGCTTGATGATAATTGGCGGCTTTCCAATAAAGCTTCATTTTCTGATGTTGAAATTGTACAAGCTGGAGAAAAATCTAGCCCACTTACCAAAGAAGAGGTGGATGAATTGTTCAAGAATGTCCCAGGAACCCCCGATGAAATCGCAGCTGCCAACCGCTTGATCGAGGCAGCGATGTTCAACCTTGGCACCCTGTACCGGGACCGGTTGAAAAATTATGAAAAAAGTGTAGAAACATTACTTGAATTGCTCAATCGTTACCCTGATACGCAGTACAAGCTCGATGCACTTTATTACCTCCACCTGGCCTATCAAGATATGGGAGACCTGAGCAATGCCCAGATTTATTATGATAAAATAGTGAACGGTTATCCCAATACAAACTATGCGCGGTTGCTAAAAGACCCGAATTTTGCTCTTCAGGTTAACTCGAAAGAATCAAAATTGACTAATTATTACAATGAAACTTATTCGATTTTTGAACAACGCCAATTCCAGCAAGCAACTGACCGCATATCCAAAGTAGGCGAAATGTTTGGCAGCACAAACAAGCTACAGCCTCGGTTCTCGTTGCTCCACGCCATGTGTATTGGTAATCTGGAAGGAAAAGAAAAATATGTCGAAGCCCTGAAACAAGTCATTGCCAAACATCCTGATGAGCCTGAAGCCAAAACAGCCCGCGAAATGCTCCGCAACCTTGGGGTAAGAGTTAATAGTGGCCCTGGTCAGCAACGTGACCTGCCAACTGGTGCTGGACAAGTAGGCAATTATAAAGTGGAATATGACCAGTTGCACTATGTGATAGCGGTTTTCAAAAATGAAGTTTCCCTCAATGATGCCAAAGTGGCTGTCAGTAAATACAATAGTAAATACCACAGCCAGGACAAACTGAGGATGAATAATATTTATCTCGGTTCTGGTGAAAACAAACACCCTATTGTGGCCATTCGCCGCTTCAAAGACAGGGACGACGCCATGGACTATTACGATGGCGTTCAGAAAAACAAGAGAGACTTCTTGGATGAAAAAATCTTCAAGTATGAATTATTGGCTGTCGGGCAAAGCAATTACCGTGAACTCCTCAAGTCCAAAAACCTAGACGATTATAGGGAATTCTTCGAGTTGAATTACTTAGATTGAGTTTCCAGGATGGTTAGGGGCCATACCCAAAAGCGACACTTTTTAGAAAAGTGTCGCTTTTTTTATACACACCAGTTTTTCTGAACCAATAACCATTCCCCTACTACTTCAAATTCATCCCCAACGTTAGTCCAAAAAACATATACCAGTCGTTTTTGTCTGGGTTGCCTCGCTGTGCTTTAGGAGTAGGCAAATCAGGCCCAGTAGAGTCCACTTCCAGCACTCGGTACGACAATTGGGTGCGAATATCAAGTTGCTTGCCATCAACACCGCCAATCAAATCGGCTGGATAGGAACCACTCACATCGTCCAAGTAATCTGTGAATGTTTTACGGAATCCGACTTCTATGCCAAGGCTTCCCATTCCGTTAATTTGGAGTTTCATTCCTGCTCCAAATGGAATCACAAACTGGAAGAGGCTATATTCGATACCTTCAGTTCTATAATGATGTAGATCGTAAGTGGTGTCGTCTAGTTCAGTATATGGTGTAAAATACATACCGGCCAAGCCGGCAAAGACATATGGAGAGGCTCCATATGCCCCCTTCCTTATCTTGAAAAAACTATACTCTGCTAGCGTACTTATTTCAAAAATATCAGCATGAAAGTTAAGGTTGCGTTTCCATAAACCACTTCCAACTGAAGAATTGGCATCGTCGCCAGTGAGCGTCCCTTTCATAAATTGGAATTTAAGCCCAAACCGGTTGCTGGTTTTTTTTCGAAGATAAAAACCACCAGCCTTGTTGAATTCTAGTGGTTCCACAAACCTTTCGGTCAGGTCACCTGAATAATGTGTGATCCCAAACAAGAAACCTACCTCATCAAATTGGGCATGTACTTGTATGGGCAGCATGCAAATGCCTGCCGCCAGGAGCAGTAAAGATATTCGTGTCATAATTAATCGGTTTTGAGCATCGGTTAAATATCGACTTCACGATCCTTGCCGATTCCCTTCTTGCCGGCAGACTGGTTTTGCCCATAAATCGTAACCCTTTTATTTGACCGATATTTAGAATAAAAAGTAATCCGTGTTATTTGAGCTAAGTAGTTAGGAAATAAATAAGATACCCGCTAAAGCGCCGTAATTTTTAAATAGGAAGAATTTTAAAAACCGCACATAGCCAAGCTATGTAAGGATTTTTAAAGGTTTTCATATTTAAAAAGAACAAGTTTGAGTGGGTAGGTTATTTTTTTCCTAATCCCTAAAGACCTTTTCATCAATCAGTTACGCCATTATTTTTTTAATGGTTTACGAACAACGGTCTGTTGTCATTTCAGGAAACTTGCCCGAACATGCGCATGGATTACAGAAATTAAATATTGAACTTAATTGGATTGCATCACTGGGAAGACAGAGGTATAGGATATGCTGGAAGGTGTGTAATTAAAGGAATGTTGAGGCCAATGCGGGTAAAATAGGTGCTAATTTGGATATGAAAACGGTGGGAATGATCTGTAAATATATTTCTTAAAATCCGGCCAGTCAAATATTAATAAAATTTATTATAAATAACTCCTTTTCGATGCCCCCGGCCTTACTTGGATTCATTTATAAACTTATATTTGCCGCCCTTTTGTGAATAATTCAATTGAAAAAGAAAACCCAAAATTCCCAAGCCCATGCTAAGTGTACCGACACATAAAATTTCATTTAAGAAAGGCAGGCTGTCCAACAAAGTGTTGCTCGACCTTTATAAAAGGTTACTGCATCCCCGCCTGATCGAGGAAAAAATGCTGATCCTGCTCCGGCAAGGGCAGATTTCCAAATGGTTTTCTGGGATCGGCCAAGAAGCCATTGCGGTCGGAGCTACAAATGCGCTTGAGCCAGATGAAATGATTTTCACCCTCCACCGCAACCTCGGCGTTTTCACTTCCCGCGATGTCCCGATGGAAAAACTTTTTGCGCAATGGCAAGGCAAAAAAGCAGGGTTTACAAAAGGCCGTGACCGCTCTTTCCACTTCGGTACGTTGGAGCATGGCATCGTTGGTATGATTAGCCATCTGGGTCCACAACTTGCCTTAGCTGATGGGGTTGCCCTGGCTCATAAAATAGGTGGCGAAAAGAAGGTTGCCCTCGCTTTTTCTGGTGATGGAGGAACAAGTGAAGGGGATTTTCACGAAGCACTGAACGTCGCAGCAGTTTGGGAGTTGCCGGTTATTTTCCTGATAGAAAACAACGGCTATGGTCTTTCCACTCCGACCAAAGAACAGTTCCGTTGTGAAAATATCGCCGACAAAGGCATCGGGTACGGCATGGAATCGCATATTCTCGATGGCAATAATGTTTTGGAAGTTTATGCAGCTATTAAAAAAATAGCTGCCGACCTTCGCAAAAATCCCCGGCCTGTTTTGGTTGAATGCAAAACCTTCCGGATGAGGGGACATGAAGAAGCATCGGGTGTGAAATATGTACCAAAGGAACTGATGGATACTTGGGCAGCTAAAGACCCTATTGCTAATTATGAAAGCTTCCTTTTGGAAAAAGGCATTTTAACGAAAAAAGAAATTGTAAATATTCGCAAGGAAATAAAGTCTGAAATCAATACCGCTTGGCAAGCAACTGTCGCTCTACCTATCGTCGCATCCACTATCGAAGAGGAAATGGGTGATGTGTATGCGCCAGTGAGCAGTGAGCATTTGGCAGTGAGCAGCGGGCAGTCGGATAAAACGGAAAAGCGGTTTATTGATGCCATTTCGGATGGGCTGCGTTTGGCCATGCAGCGGCACGACAAGCTCGTGTTGATGGGGCAGGACATTGCCGATTATGGTGGGGTTTTCAAAATAACGGATGGTTTCACCAAAGAATTTGGCAAAGCGCGGGTGCGGAACACACCGATTTGCGAAAGCGCCATTGTCGGCACTGCACTCGGGTTGAGTTTGAAAGGGTACAAAGCCATGATGGAAATGCAGTTTGCCGATTTTGCGACCTGTGGCTTCAACCAGATCGTAAATAACCTTGCAAAAACCCATTACCGTTGGGGAGCGAATGCCGATGTAGTCATCCGGATGCCAACAGGTGGGGGTGTGGGCGCCGGCCCTTTTCACTCGCAAAGCAATGAGGCATGGTTCACCCATACACCGGGGCTTAAAGTCGTGTACCCAGCCACTCCGTACGATGCAAAGGGGCTTCTGTTGGCAGCTTTTGAAGACCCTAATCCCGTTATGTATTTTGAACACAAGGCACTTTACCGCAGCCTGACCGATATTGTTCCAGATGAATTTTATACTGTTGAAATTGGAAAAGCGAACGTAGCAAAGGAAGGAGCTGGATTGAGTATCATCACTTATGGAATGGGTGTACACTGGGCATTAAAAATTGTAGAAGAAGAAGGAATCGATGCCGAAATCATAGATTTGCGCACCCTGCTTCCACTTGATTATGAAATGATAAAAATGAGTGTTCAAAAAACCAACAAGGCGCTTGTGCTGCACGAAGACACATTGTTTGGGGGACTTGGAGGGGAGATCGCTGCACATATTGCGGAGCACTTGTTCGAGCACCTCGACGCACCTGTGATGAGGGTCGCCTCACTTGACACTCCAATACCGTTCGCTCCGTCGCTCGAACAAAATTTCCTCCCCGTTGAAAGGCTGCGGGAACAATTGCGGAAATTGGTGGAATATTGAGTTGGTGAGTTGGTGATAATATAATTTTGTAATTGACTTTCTTTTAATTGTTTATGTCGAAAATATAATTTCGAACCAAAAACCCTGAACCCTGAACCCTGAACCCTGAACCAAGAACAAAACCTTAAACCTATTTATTCACAGAAACACTATGACGATTTTGTTATGTACGACTGAAGGCTTCCTGCTCACGTCACTTGAATACCGCTTCCGCAAAAACGGATGGAATTTGGTAGTAGCCCACAGTGCTGAAGATGCCTTGGAAACTGCAAAAAACCACCATCCAGACTTATTGATTGTTGACCTTCAACTATCTGATTACCAAGGATTGGACATTGTTCAAAATGTATTGAAACAAATAAATCCTGATATCCCGGTATTGGTTGGAGCGCCGTTGAGCGAAGACGGCATGATGATGGAAGGACTGAGGCTCGGAGCCAAAGATTTTATCATCGCGCCATTCAGGCCAGACGAATTGATTATGCGGATTCGGCATTTGCTCGGTTTGCAATCCAAAGCTAGCAGTACGCAGTCTACGGAAAGCAATTGAGTTAGTGCGGTGATTAGTAAATAGCTGATTAGTGATTAGTCAGCTAAAGCATTGAGAGTGAAATATTTGTCCAAAAACAAATAGTCAACTAATTACGATTTGTACCTATAGGTTTGGAATGCGGCGGACAGAAAAAGACCTGACAGGTTTGCAAAACCTGTCAGGTCTGGCCACAGAAACTAATTCAAAAATGAAAGGAATCATTCTCGCCGGAGGACTCGGCACTCGCCTTTACCCATTGACCCTCGCCGTCAGTAAACAAATGATGCCTGTCTATGACAAACCGATGATTTACTATCCATTGTCCACGCTAATGCAGGCTGGAATCAAGGATGTGCTCATCATTTCCACACCTTATGATCTGCCCAATTTTGAGAAGCTATTGAAAGATGGAAGTGACATAGGTTGTAACTTTTCTTATGTGGCACAGCATGACCCAAATGGGTTGGCACAGGCATTTGTACTGGGAGAAGAATTTATCGGCGGCGACAGTGCTGCATTGATTTTAGGCGATAATATTTTCTATGGCGACAACATGCCAAAACTGATGCAGGACAGTGCAGACCCTGATGGTGGCGTCATTTTTGCCTATCAGGTGGCAGACCCCGAAAGATATGGCGTCGTTGAATTTGACGACAATTTCAATGCCCTCACTATTGAAGAAAAGCCAGCGCAGCCAAAATCCAATTACGCAGTTCCCGGCCTTTATTTTTACGACAACCAAGTCGTTGACATTGCAAAGAACCTCCAACCCAGTCCGAGGGGCGAATACGAAATCACCGATGTGAACAAGATATACCTCGAAATGGGCAAGCTCAAAGTGGGCGTGCTCGGTAGAGGGGTAGCTTGGCTCGATACAGGCACACACCATTCCCTAATTCAGGCTGGACAATTTATCCAGGTGATCGAAGAAAGGCAGGGACTGAAAATCGGCTGTATCGAAGAGATCGCCTGGGAAATGGGCTTCATCGGCGATGGACAGTTGGAACGGCTGGGGCACAAATTTGCAAAAAGTGGTTATGGTGAATATTTGCTGAAACTGCTGAAGATGTAAAATGATTTTTTATTGTATATAAAATCCTCGTTTTCAACAAGTAACATTAAAAAACCGTACCCTCCCTTTAACATTATACGGTGTGATTTTTGTTGATAAAAGTATTGGCCAAAGCGCCAAATCAGATTCGAACAAACACTGTTACATAAAAGAGATGAAGATGAACATCAGCGCTCACTTGCGTAAAAATATGATTGGGATTGGCCTTCTCAGTACCATTCTTGTACTTTTTTGCCTTCTCAGCAGTTGTCAGGGAGATCCCATTGAAATCCCCCAGGAAGATGTTTTCACCAAAGAGAAAAGGGAACAATTGGGCAGCTTGCTGATGAACGACATCCTGGCCAGCAACGAATTCCTACCGCAACTGCCACCATACGATACCTCCATTTATTGGTATGTCCAGACCCTTTATTCGCAAGCTTCCAGCATCATGCAGTTGGACAAACATTCACCAAGCGACAACCGTTGGACAAAAGACTGGGAGATTTTCATAATAGACAATAACGAGGCGAAACACGCTTATACACTGCCTGGCGGCAACCTGTTTATCACCACTGGTATGCTAAAAAATTTCAAAAAAGAATATGAACTATATTCTTTCCTCACCTTCGAGGCAGTCCTCATGAACGAGGGACACCTGCTCGATCTGCTCAAACAAGAATACAACTCGCTGACCTTGCTCAACCTCATTGAGGGCAGGCCCACTGCCAGCGGAATCACGATCCAAGACCTGGCCCAGGATTTCCCAGACCTCGTTTTCGCGGCGGATGCCGTAAAAGAGACTGATCAGGAGACCGTCAGTTCCATCTGCAATACGTCCATCCTCGAATCTACAGGGATCAATCCTTCGCTATTCAACCCTGATTTCCAAGATGCCCTTTGGCTGACTACCCGTGAATCGTATGGTAACAGGGCTACCGTCATTCAAGGTTTTGCCGATGATAATGTGGGTGACTGTGGCCACAACCTTGGTTCAGGAAATTACCAACGGTTTGTGCTGGATGTGCTGGAGTGAAAAGTGCTTTCACTTTTTGATTCCAATTCCTACGTTTCAGGAGATATATCAAATTTTTGAAATTTGACATATCTGGGTTTTTCCTTTCTCTTCTTTCCATAAGATTTTGGCAAACGGGCTGACAATTGCTTTTTACTATACTGGCTATTGGGCGAGTGGTTGCTTTTTAGTGTAATTTAAGGCTTGTTTAATATCCATCGATGGCTAAAAACTAACTTCCATGAAGAAGCTACTGTTCGTCATTTTTCTGGTTCAAGTATTCAATGTCGCTGCCCAGGAGACCTTCAACAAGCGCATGCGCTACGGCTTTCCGGCAGCCGTGATGACCAGCGTCGTCCCAACGGATAGTTTCTACTATGCAACTTCCATCATCGCCGATTCTGTCCCCCCATACCGGACGGGCAATGCATTCCTCAAGTTCGGCTTGGACGGGGGACTGCTGGACATAAAGACCCTAACTGACACGGAAAAGACCTATGAGGCCTGGTTTGACAACTTTGTCCAATTGCCAGGTGGAGGGTTTGCCGTACAGGGCTACTCGTTTGATTCCACTACCAGTTCCATCTTGATAAGGTACGGTACCGATGGGGATACCGTTTTTGTACGTTCCTATTTCAACCCTTTTTCGCCCGCTTTTGAATTCATACAGCCGAGGGGCGGGCTGGTGGCATGCCAGGACGGTGGGTTTCTGCTTGCGAACGCTGTCAGGACAAGCAGTTCAAACCTTGAGAACTACCTCATCAAAACGGACAGCCTGGGGAACACGGAATGGGACAGGGTATATCTGAACGGCGACTGGGACCGGCCCCAGTCACTGCTCGCTGCACCTGACGGCGGTTACATCGTGGGCGCCATCCAGACGAACGACAACGTGGCCGTCAGCGATTTTATCTACCGCTGCCACATCTTCAAGGTGGACAGCCTCGGCAACCCGGAATGGGACTACCTCACCCCGGAAGGGCTGGGCCTGCGGGATGCCGCCAACGACATGGTGCTGCTAGACGACGGCAGCTTGGTCGTGGCCTCGGGTATTGGGCATGAGCAGGAGAGGTCTTCGGTCAATGTCGTTTATTTTGAGAAGACAGTATTCAGGCTGTCCCCCGACCGGGAACTGGAATGGGAAATAAAATTTCCCGATGAAGATACGACTAGTTGGTCAAGAACGACCAAAATTATCAAGTTGTCAGATGGGAGCGGTTTCCTATTGGGCGGGATGGCCTACGAGGAACTCCCGGCACCAATGAACTTTACTGTCCGTGGCTGGCTGGCCAAAATATCCAATGAAGGAGGTGTCATTTGGACCCGTCAACACGTTTATTTGGATGATGGCGAGGACGAGCATGGGATATTTGACCTAAAAGAAACCCCAGATGGGGGTTTTATAGCCTGTGGGGAAGCAAGGGATTGGGAAAGTGGAACAACCTATCCGCAACAGGCCTGGCTTTTGAAACTCGACGAACACGGCTGCCTCGTGCCCGGCTGCAACCTGGTGGATGATGTGGACGAAGCTGCCATGCACCGGATAGAAATAGCGATCTACCCAAACCCGGCCTCGGACTACCTGAACTTCCAGTTGCGCGGCAGCGGCATTTCAAAAAGCGGGGAGTTCCGCATCGTGGACGGAGAGGGTAGATTCGTCAAGTTGTTCCCGGCGAGGGTGCATGCAGGGAACACCTTTACCGTCCCCGTGTGGGACTGGGCTGCTGGTGTTTACTTTTTGCAGTATTTGGATGGGGAAAGGAATGTGATTATTTGGGACAGGTTCATTGTTTCACATTAGCTGATTTTTTAATTTTGTCTGACTTCGAGGAAGTTCTGAACTTCCTCGAAGTCAGACAAAAAAACCCCTACCAAAAGAACCTCGGATGATGTACTCCCGCTCCATCCTGCACAAAAGAATATTCCAACATCATTTCAAAAGTACCTGCCGTTTGTTGTTGCAACCCATTGATAGACAGGTCGTAAGCGAGACCCGCGTTGAGTTTTTGGTTAAGTTGGTATTGGCACATCAGCACCAGGGCATCTCCGGCGGTGGCTACTTTTGATTGCCCCCAGCGCAGGGTCGCTCCCGTCCACAAGCGGCTGTTTTCCAGAAAGCCAATGCTGAAATGCAGATCGAAATTCGGCGGGGCATTTTCCACCAATCTGGCAGCAAAGGCAGGGCGCATCCGCAGGTTGGCCGTCACAGGGATTATCCAGCCAGCATTCACGAAAAGGTGAGGCGTGGTGCCAGTGAAATCACTGACGATCCCCTGGTATTTTTTTGTAAAACCTTTCTCCAAAAGATACGGTACCGCCACTCCGGCAAAAAAACGGTCATTCTCAAAATGCACCCCAGCCCCCACATTGAAAAGCGGAACTGACGCATTCTCCCCGACAACCTGATCTGGCCTTTGGGTGATGGTCTGCACCTCGTCCCAGTCTGTACGCTGCTGGCGGTAACTGCCGTGCATGCCGATTCCCACCACACTGCTGCCAAAGCGAATGCGGTAGGCATAGGCCATATTGATATAGGTGCTGTTGAAAAAGCCGATCCGGTCGTTCACCAAAGTCAAACCAAGCCCTACTTTATTGGCAAAAAAAGGAGCATTGAAACTGAGTACCTGCGACATCGGTGCACCTTCCAGCCCGACCCATTGCTGTCGGTGGAAGGCTGACAGTGTTGCCTGCCCCTGACTCCCGGCTGCACCTGGATTGGACAATGTTTTTTGATAAAAAAACTGGGAAAAGAGTATTTCCTGCTGGGCGTGGGTGACCAGTGAAATGGAAAGGAAAAATATGGTGTAGAGTATTCTCATGCGAAGTTTTTGAGTATTTGAGTTCCTGGGGGTTTGAGTTTATAAGTTTATAAGTTTATAAGGGTCTCTTGACTCAAACCCTCAAAAACTCAAACCCTCACCTCAGCACCGCCACATAACCTTGCAGCACCGTGCCTGCACCATCATTTAGCGAAAGCTGATAAAAATAGGTGCCTGCGGGTAATGGCTCGCCATCATAAGTGCCGGCCCAATCATTCTGATAATTATTGTTTTCAAAAACAGGATTGCCATATCGGTTGAAAACCACCAGCGAACTGCCAGGGTAAACGGCGGTGCAGGGTATCACAAAAGTTTCACTTTCTCCGTCGCCATTGGGTGAAATGAGATTGGGGACAAAACAATCGGATGGGTTGGTATTTCCACCGTCAATGAGCAGTCTGACAGGAGCGGTACTGCACAGGTCTGGGCAGGTGGCCGAACAAATCCGATAGCTGAAATCATCCTCTCCAAACACATTTGGATAGGGGCGGTAAATAGCCTGTCCATCGGCATCGACGAGCAATTCCCCTTTATTGGGTGATTCAAAAACACGCACTTCCCATTCTCCCGTACTTGCTATTTCATCATTTTGCAAAACGTCCAAAATGGCTGCGGTATCGCTCATGGCAATCGTCAGTTCATCAGGGTGTGCCGTTATTTTTTCATAAAAGACAATGGTTGTGTCAGCGCTGGAATAATCACAAACAGGGTGGTTGATTTCCCAAACGAAATAATTGGCACCGGGCACAAACGAATTTGCTTCGGTCAGTGGCTGATTGGGCTGTACCAAAAAACTACCATTCAACGAAGTCCATTTTCCCTGACCAACGGAAGGCGTATTTCCCGAAAGGAAAACCAATTCCTCCTCCTCACATATCACTTGTCCATCACCAGCAAACGCCTGTACTACTTCAGCGGCGACCACTTCCAATTCGAACAATGGTGAAGGTTCAGAACTGCAACTTGCCACTTCTGAAATGGCGTAATAAGTCCCTGATTGTCCCTCCAGAATTTCATCCAAAGTAAAAGAAGGTACCGTCCCGGTCTCAATAAGGGTATTGTTTTGAGAGAAGTAAAATTGAAATACAGCTCCAGGTTCGGCATTTGCAATGGTGAAAGTAGCCTCCGTGCCAGCACATACTTCCGATGGGCCAGACAGGATGGGTTGTTGGGGAGCTTGGTTGATATAAACTGTTGTGGATTCGGAGAAAACAGTAGAACAGCCAGGCAAGCTAACGTTTACCAAGTAATTGCCAGATTGATTCAAATTGATATTAGAAATGATTGGTGCGTTGCCGCTTGACTGGAAGCCTGCTGGACCAAACCAAGTGTAAATTGCCCCAGGGATCAGCGTGGCTTCCAGTAGCACCTCGCCACCCTCACATGCTGGTGATGCGGCATCGGTCGAATTGGCTGCCTCCAAAGCTGAACCAATCCCCAAAACAGTCACTGCCACCAGATTGGATGCAGGTGGCTCGCAACCATCCACGTTGATTTTTACGAAATAAATCCCTGAATTAGAGGGCATTAAAGCATTTAAAAAATATGTTGGGACGACAGTTGTTCCGAGTAGTAAGTCGGTCGTTCCATCATTGAAATACCAATCGTATTGCACATTCCCAGCGTAAGCCGAGGCATCCAATTGCAAATTTTCGCCCTGGCACAGTGTATTTGAAGAAACGGAAATCTGTGGCGGTTGCGGCATTTCGACATAATCCACGACCACAGATTGTGATGGCGAAAGGCAACCTTCTGCTGATTCAAGTTGGAGCGTATATGCCCCCTCATTTTGCGCTTGTAATACGCCAATGGTTAAATCAAATGGGCCGTTTGGACTGGCCACGCTGGAAAAACTGAACCCTCCTGGCCCTGTCCAGGCATATGAAATATCACCCTGGACAGGTGCTGTATTTGAGCCGGAAAGCAACACTGGAGAACCCTCACAATAGCTACCACCGCCAATCAGGTCAGAGATAATTGGTTGTGTCTTGGTTAAAATAGTCGTGTAATCTTTGGCTTCTGAATCGCATCCGCTTGTTGTTACAGTCAGTTCAAATTCGGTGGTATCATTGATAGTAAGCAATGGATTTTGTTCAAAAGAAATCACTTGGGGCTGCCCGGTCATGCGCCAGATATACGAGGCATCGCTACTGGGTGCTGCAAATAACTGTCCTGCCGAACCTGGGCAAACAGCCCCACTATTTTCAGCATCGGCAACTGGCATTGGTTTGATTTCCATGGGAATGGGGTCCGATAACTTTGATTCACAGCCGTTTACATTAGTTTTTACTAAAAATGGCGGGATGGTCACAGGGTCGGTTGCGTCCAGTTCGAGCGTTTCACCCCCGGTGCCGATGGGGTCGCCCAATCCATTTATCCATTGGTAGGACACGGTGCCGAGCAGGGTTGGATTTTGCACCACCAACAAGATTTCATCTTCTGGGCACACGGGGCTGTTGCCCGCCACCTGTGGCGCATCTGGCACAGGAAGTATGCCGTCCACCAGCACGGAGTTGGATGCAGTGCAGCCATTGTCGGCGGTAACCGTCAGGGAGTATGCGCCCACATCATCAAATTCCGTATTGAAAATGAGCGGGGTCTGCGAATCAGAAGTAAAGCCACTTGGCCCGGTCCAATGCCAGGCGACGATGCCGTTGGTGTTGGCGAAAAAATTCAGGCTCGACCCCTCGCAGGGAAACGAAAGAATGAAATTCGGCTGAGAGACTGGCTTTTGCAGCACCTCCACCATCAGTTCTGATGATTCAACTTCGCAAGCATCTACTTGCACTTCCATCTGATACAGACCAGCATCGTTGTTCTGTACTGCATTGAGATTCAATTGATTAGAAGTGGCCCCAAAAACAGGATTGCCATTTTTGAACCACTGGTAGCTTACTTGGAAATCGTCGTAAGGAGCTACGGACATCTGAATATTCCCTCCAGGACAAACTGCGCCTGTACTTTGGATATTTGGTGCTGGTACAGCATCCACCACTCCGCTTATTTCAAAAGGGGAAACCGCTGTGCAGCCGTGGATATTGGTCACTTCCAACTGGTAGCCACCATTACTCAGGGCATTTGCGTTTGTTATTATTGGGTTCTCCACCTGTGATGAAAAAGCATTGATGCCCGACCATTGATAGGACAATCCCATACCACTTGCATTGGCCGATAGTTGAATATCTTCTGGAGAGCAATCGGCTGCCAATTGGTAATCATAAACAGGATATGCCGCAGGTTTTGGGTGCAGGGCAACCGTAGTGCTGGCGATATTTTCAGACACACATCCATCCACCTCTACTTCCAGCACGAAAGTCTGCTCGGAAGTCACATTGGTTAGCATTGGTTCGGCCTGAAAAGAAAATATGTCATTATTGCCCTGTTTTCGCCAGCGATAAATTGCATTAGTAATTGGCACAGCAGAAAGCTGCGCATCCTTGCCGAGGCATACTGGGCCATTGTTGGTACCAAAAGCTTGGGGACGGTCTTTGATTGAGATGAGCTTTTCATCGCTCTCCGCCACACAGCCATTTTCGTCGGTTAATCGTATTTTCCAACTACCATTCAGATAAGCGGGATGGCCTGTTTGTAAAATGGTTGTATCGTTGGTAGTTGTCAGGCCCGGCAAGGCAAGTGTGCTTATACTTTGACCCGCAGGACCGATCCATTCATATTTAGCACCTGCCACGTCCGTGCTCAAGATCAGTTCTTCGCCTTTGCAAATGGGCGCATTACTGATAAGGGTCGGCACATCGGCAAGGTCGGTTATTTCTATTGCTGCATTAGCGGTTGCCACATCGCAACCGGGCACATTTACCGTCAAGGAATAATTGCCTGTCTGGAAAATGTTCACGTCAAAAAGCACGGGGTCGGGTATGTCAGAGGAGAATCCCAGCGGTCCCAGCCATGTGTAGTTTGTGCTCAAAGGCATGTTGACAGGGGACGTAATTTGCAAAGCGAGGTCATCGCCTTCACAGGCTTTTTCCGGAAAACCCAATTGCAGGTCAATCTGGGTTTCGGCTTGCAATGTGACAGGGGCGGCGGCCTTCTGGGCCTGGCATCCAAAATAATTGCCTCTTACTATTGGCTCATAAATGCCAAGTTGCAAATCGTTGAACAGGGGGGAAGCCTGCCAAGACTGTCCTCCGTCGATGCTGTACGCCATACTGTCTGCACCCTCGGCATCAATATTTATGAAGCCATCATTCTGCCCAAGGCAAACTATTGGTCCTGAAGCTGTTATATCATTTATCGAAATGGCTTCGTCTGTAAATTGACAACCAGAACAGGCTGCTGCACCATCACCAAAAAGGCAGACTGGCTGTGGAAAAACGGCACCGGCAAGCCATGCTTGCTGCCCGATATTTGCATTTTGAGAATTGGGGGGCAGGAACGGGTCGCCGGAGTTTTTTACCAAAAAAATGGAATCACCCTGGCAGCTACCGCCATTGCCGAAACGCAAAATTGGTATTTCGGCACCTTGTGCCAACGGCAGTGGCTGGCCACCAAGGCCGACCATATTTATTTGGATGTAATCAAAACCTGGCTCCTCCAATGGAGCATCGAAGCGGGACACTCCGAAAAAAGTAAGTCCACTTGGTTGCAGGTTTTCGAGGTCGTGTATCTGGAAATAATTAGTCGGCACTTTTATGGCAACGCGGAGGGATTGCAGAGCTGTAGTGTCGGCAATTCCGTTTCCAGTGAGCAAGCTGATTTCATAAAAATTATCGGGCTGCAACGCCAATTTATATTTCAAACCACAATCCAAAAATGTCATGCAATCTGCTTGTCCCACCGCGTAATTACTGATGTATGCCTCGCCACCTGCACCTTCCACCACAAGACTTTGTCCGACAGGAATGTTCAAAGAATTTGGCATAACAAACGGGTCGTTGCTCATATCCATAAGCTCGAAAGCGCCGAGGCAAGCATTGGCATTTTCAAAAGAAAAAAGTGGGATGGCCTGGTCTTTATAAAAACTGGAATCGGCAGTGGCCCCGATCAATTCGAACAGAAAATAATCAGCACCAGCGTTTTCGATAGGCTGTTCGATAAAATGGGTCAGTTCCCAATGGCCGAGATAGCTCTGCAAGTTGTTGACCTGCATTGCATTGTGTGGCACGACAACTGTTAGGGAAGAACTATGGAGGAGGTTATCAAGTGGCGGTAGCCAGTCCGATTGTGGGCGGACGAAAGCGGTATAGGTCTTTCCATCAGCCTGAAGTTGCAAGCTGAATTCGGCTTGTGCACCAAGCCTGACCACGATCATTGTCAAAAGGGAAAATGTCAGTAAGTGTAGTTTCATCATAGAGACTGTTGCAGCCGCCAACAGCAGTTCACAGCTCGGCAATTCAGCAATTTGGTCGTTTACCGATACTTATAGGCAAACGGTCGAGCTGCCAATTGTCGAGCCGTAATTTGCTGGCTGAAATACCTTTACCGACAAAAGAAGGTTGGTTTTTAATCTAAATAAAATGTTCAAAAAAAAATGGAAAGTAAGGGGCTTTAGGCGCCCACGGGATTATTATTCAGTCATCAAAAAGCAATAAATATGCCGGAGATACAAATATTAAAATTTTAGATTTGAAATTGAAAATATAAATGAATTTAACATGAGGTTTGGATTAACTTTGCATGTAAATTATGCTGACTTGAAACCGAAGTATCAAAATCCTGATCAGGTAATTTTTTTTCTTTCAGGATTAGTACCAGCGTTACTTGTTGAAACAAGTGAATGGGTTTGAAATATTGAAATAATGAAATAAAAAAGCAGCCGATAAAAACGGAAATTATTTAGGCTTGACTACTTATATGTCGCTAGCCATTTATTCGATCTGTCCTCTCGGATGCAAAAAATCAAGAACCACAATAAACGCCGATAAGAACAAAAATCAACCAGCCCACCAATTTCTAAAACATTGAGACAATGAAAAAAAATACAATTCTATTGCTTTTTGCCATGCTTGCGGTGTTCCGTTCAGAAGCCCATGTGACCCTTAACAACCCTGAAGGAGGGGAGTCGTTCAGCCCGGGCGAAACGGTGACCGTGGAATGGCAAATTACTGTTGCCCACGATTTGCAGAATTGGGATTTGTTCTTTTCCAGTAACGGTGGGGGGACGTGGGAAGCAATTAAAATGGATATTATCCCTGATAGTTTTGAACCGGGCGCTGTTATGACTTTTGCCTGGCTCGTGCCATTACCTCAAACATTCCAAGGTCAAATCAGGATAGTGATGGACAACGAAGAAACCGATTATGAAGACATCAGCGGGAATTTTACAATTGCGCCCTTAACTGGTACTGATGAAGCATTTGTCCCAGATGGGATCAATGCTTACCCTAATCCAATGACCGATCATGCAACTTTGGAATTTGACAACGCTGGGCACGAAAGCCATGTCCTGATACTTTACGATACGCAAGGACGACTTGCAAAAGCAATAATCAATATTACGACCGACAAAGTGAGGATCAATGGCACGGACTTGTCAGCGGGACTGTATTTCTATCAACTGTGCACCAAAAGAAGAATTCGTGCAACTGGTAAATTGGTGATTAAATGAAATGTACTGAATGATACCTTGCAATCCTTGGTCAGGATGTCGCTTTCTTTTTTGACCAAAAAACCGAACATATCCATCGTCCTTGCAATTTCCTGTGCCCTTGTTTGGCAGGTAAAAAATCCAGGCAGACATTAGACATCTTTCCTAAATAACTATAAGTCAGCTAAACAGTCTTTTTCCGTCATACTTCGTTATTTTTTTCAGCAATAGCTTCGGCAATTCCTTCAAAAAATGCCTCGTCTGACAAAAAAATCCTTGTTTCCATGCCTTAAATTTATTTAGGAAAGATGTCTATTATTGTTTCCCCACATCTCTTTGTAAAAGAAAATAAATAACTTAGACCAACTCAATAAGCGTGACTTATTATTTTATTCAGACCTTCGTTTCACATGGTCTAAGTTATTGATTTCACTTTTCTTTGACGCAAAGAATCATTCTTTTACCATCAATTTTCCGCTGCCCAGCCGTCGCCCTTCCGCAGACAGCACCCAAAAATAAAGTCCTTTCGGTACGCCCCACAGCGGCAGGGTGAAATACCCTTGTCCGCCCGGCAGTGCCCATTCCTTTACCTTGCGCCCCGCCACATCGTACAGCGAAAAAATGACAGCGCCCGTGCCCGGCAGGCGGTACTGCAACAGGAACTGCCCGCTGGCGGGATTGGGAAAAACGGCTACCTTGCCCAGTGCCCCCGCTTCCAAAGTGCCCACCACCACCATCGTGTCCACCTTTATCCACCGACAATAGGTGTCCTCGTCTACTTCGTTCCGCACCGTTTGGCAGACGTAATATTCTCCAGGTTCACTATATGTATGAATAGGATTCCTTACAGCACTGCCATTTCCTTCACCAAAATCCCACTCCCATTCCTCGGGTCGATAATTGGAGTTGTCGGAAAAGGTGACTTCGAGTTCTTCGGTGAAATAGGTGAACCCCGCTAGTGGGTGGTTGTCCAGCCCGAGGGTGTCGCAGGGGCTGCCGTCCAAAGGGCCGAGGCGGTAGTTGGGGAAGTTGGGGACGGACTTGTCGTTGAGGTTGGGGAGGTTGATGGAATGCTGGGCGAGGTGGCTGGCCATGCCGTACTGGTTGGGGGTGTTGATGACGTGCATGACAGTGTCGGACACACCAGATGATATATAGATTTTCCCATCTGGGCCGATTTGAGGTGTGCCAAACAATGCATTGGACCAATATGAAATGTAGCCATCATACTCACCCACAAGGGTTTTTGTTGGTTCTATTTGCGGGTTTGAAAGATCATACTGCCAAATCAATTTGTTAGTGATAACATACAAATACCTTGAATCAGGCGACACGGCTGCACCACCATACAGAAAGCTCGTATCGTTCACTTCAAAATGTTCCAAGTGGGTAAGTGTTCCGGTGCACCTGTCGAAGTCATAAATGTCTATGGCGTTCCATGGATCGAAACGGACATCCTGCCGGATGTACTTTGTGCCATCAGGAGAGAAGATAGCATTGCCAACAGAACCGTGATCAAGATCAATCGGAGGGCCTGGTGTTTGCATCCCCTCATGTAAAACGCCTTCTGGTGTCAATAATAAAGTATGATAGGAGGAATTCGGTTCATACCTTTCAGCCACAGGCATCCACCAGTCCCTGCCGTTGGCGTGTTTGGCAGCAGACAATTTCCCAGTTGCCAAGGTATCAATTATCAGTTTTTCGTCTTTCAGGATTACTTTGCCAAGACCGTTGTTCTGGGACATGTCAACAATGGAGCGGGACAATTCTGGGATGTGTGAATTTAGGCCTCCTGCATCGAAGTCCACAGGCTCATGAAAAATATAAAAAAGGCTATCATTTCCAAGGGCAGGCAGTATCAGTAAAGCTTGAAGTACATTTAGGCCAGAGAATCCCAGGGTAAAATCAATATCCGTGATGTCATTTCCATTTTCCATTATGTGATGGGATGCATCTATTATGTCAATTCCATTTGTATAAAATAATAGATTGCCTTCTGCATTACTGATTGATGCGTTTGCTTTGAATAAATCTATGACGGACGCTCCCTCCGAGATGTACAGGCTGTCATTTTCGAAGTTAAAAACCGTCCTTCCCAAGTCAGGATGGGGTGTGCCAAAATCATATCCCATGATCCATGTGTTGTCATGCTTTTGCCCAAACAATTGGATTGTTACTACTAACTGAATCAGTGCTATAAAAATTGAATACTTCATAATCAAAATAAAAGCCTTAGAGTATGTTTTAAAATTTAATTCTGAATTCTTGAAAGAATGATATCAATAAATGTGATCTGGACAAAGGCCGCAGAAGATTCAGGGGTTTTCTCGTAATCCTTGCTCAACCTCCGGAAGAAATTGAACCATGCAAA
>JAJCYI010000018.1 GCA_029263015.1 Saprospiraceae bacterium
CCTCTTTTTTGGTTTTCAGGCCGATCGGATATTGTTTATCCTCAATTCTAACCTCAACACCTAATGGTTGGCCAACATTTCGGGTTTCCGTTCTTTGAAATAACGTTTTCACTTGTTCATGGGAAGATAGAATTGAACCGCCCAGGGCTCTTTCCACATGGCAGAACAACCTTCGTTCAATAGGGTTATATTTTGAGCAATAGGGCGGATAATGGGATACTACCATAATTTTATCTATAGTTTTGGCGACACGGAGCATTGCTTTTTTGAAGGCATGGTGCCTATAAGAATTTGCCCCGCCACTGTCGCACAAGACAAGGACCTGGGTGGCATCGGGATATAAGTTTATCCCAAATGCTTCCCACCACCAGATCAGGTTGTCCGCTATAAAACCTGCCGTTTCATAATTGGTGCCTATAGTAATATAACCCTTGTTCTGTTTGGTATCATATATGGCCTGGGGGACTACTTTTCCTGCACTGAGATAGTCATAGTCATGATCAAAAAGCGGAACATTTTTATTGCTCAATATCGCTTGTCCCCTTGTCAAAAGGCCTAACCGTTCCTTTTTCTTGGTATCTATGGAAAGGACCGGGTTGTTTTCCATACCAGTAAACAGGGCTGTGAGAAATTTGATAATCCGGAACTGCTCTTTCCTGTGGGGGCTTTTCCCTATAGCTATACTTTTGCTCGGTTTCCGTTTGACATACCCGGCCTGTTTTAATATCCGTTTGACAACTTCATTACTGGTCCGTCCCCCATATGCTTCCCCATGCTTTTGGGCTATTTCCCGGGGTTTTAAATAAGTCCATTTGATCTTTTCATCTATTGGGCTGCCCGCGGTATGGGCTTCTACGATCGAAAGGATTTGGGCCGTCAATCCAACCTCAGTCAATTCTTTTTTTTCGACCGCCCCCTGCTTTACGCTGACGGCTGTAGTCCACTTTAAAGTCATTTGCCCCCAAATCTTTTAACCCGTTTATTATCGTTTGACGGGAGCAATCAAAGAGCTTTGATAAATAGCGTTGGCTACCTGGGCCCAGTTGCAAATACTCTTGGGCTAAAAAGTGACGACGCTGTTTTTCTCGCAAACTGCCGAAATAGTTTATCTTTTGTCTTGCTATTTCTTCGGTCTCATATGTTACCGTTATTGTGGTCTTGGCCATGATCGTTTTTTGCAAAGATACCCACTTGGCCTAAATTATTTATTTTCTTTTACATAGCTGTGTCCTACGGAAGTATTTTTTAAGGAAAAATAGCGGAAAAAGATGTTTTAAAAATTACCGAATTAATTAGTACGTGGCACTTATCTGTTGGGCTTTCGTTTGGTTTAAATAAGAAAGCCCATTTAATTTTTATTCAATAATTTCTCCGATCCGGTTGGCATCGACCATCTGCTGGTGGAAGCCTTCGAAATCATTTTTTATCAAAAAACTCCTGAACTGGGAAAGCACATTGATGTGTTCGTCCAGAACATCCAAAACGTTGTCTCTGTTTTGGCGGAAGATTGGCGTCCACATATCCGGTGAACTTTTCGCCAGACGAACAGTCGAAGCAAAACCGCTGCTCGCCAATTCAAAAATCTGCTTTTCATCTTTTTCTTTTTCTAAAACGGTAAGTGCCAATGCAAACGAACTGATGTGTGAAATATGCGAAACATATGCTGTATGGACATCATGCTCCTTGCTGCCAAGGCGGGTGATCTTCATGCTCATCGACTGGTACATTTTTTCCACCAGTTTGACAGCGCTTGGCCTGCTGTCTTCCACATCACAGAGTACTGTGTATTTTCCATCAAATAAGTTGGGGATGGCAGCCTCAATACCTGAGTATTCCGTTCCTGCCATTGGGTGCGTGGCAACGAAGTTTTGGCGATTGGGGTGAGCTTTTACTGTTTTCAAAATACGCCGTTTGGTAGAGCCTACATCTATGACGACCTGATCTTCTATCAAGTCCAAAATAATTGGCAACAATCGTAACATTGCATCCACAGGTGTCGCCAAGATCACAAGATCAGCTTCGGTCACGCCTCTTTCCAAAGGCATGTCCTCGTCAATAATGCGCCGACGCAATGCCTTGTCAAGACTGCATTGAATGTTATCCACGCCGATGATTTTACCGGCAAACCCATTCTCCTTTAAGCTGATGGCCATGCTGCCCCCAATGTGGCCCAGTCCAATGATCGTTATAGTCATTTTGATGCTGTCGTTAATGTTACGGGTGCTGTCATGCGAACATGACGGTTGCTTTTTATTCTCTTTATCGCTTTCGAAAATACTTCCTCTTTTGAACAAAGTGAAATACGGATGTACTGCTCGCCCTGTGATCCAAAAACGCCACCTGGTGTCAGGAATACATGGAACTTGTAAAGTATTTCATCCGAAAGTTCATAACTGTTGTGGTAAGTGCTGGGGATTCTTGCCCACACAAATAAACCCGCCGCACTTTCTTGCCAAGAGCAATTCAGAAGGGACAACAGTTCAAATACTTTTTCCCTCCTTTTAGAATAAATAGTATTTAATTCCTGATGCCAGCCACTTTCCAATTGCAGGGCTTTAACGGCAGCCAGTTGCACGGGCTTAAACATGCCCGAATCCATATTGCTTTTGAAACGAAGCACGGTCTGGAGCAATGCGGTGTCCCCGGCCAACATACCCACCCGCCATCCAGCCATGTTATGCGATTTGCTGAGGGAGTTCAATTCAAGCGCTGCTCCGCTTACATTTGGGATCGATAATATGCTCAGGTAATTATCATTTAGCGCAAAGCTGTAAGGGTTGTCGTTGACAATGAGGATGCTGTGTTTTCGGGCAAATGCAACCAGCTTCTCAAAAAATGGTTTATTGGCACTCACCCCAGTTGGCATATTAGGGTAATTGATCCATAAGATTTTCACAAGCCGCAAATCTTCTTTTTCCAAAGCATCCAAGTCTGGCAGCCAGTTGTTTTTTTCGGATAAATGGTATTCAATGACATTTGCGCCTGCCAGTTTGGTGGCAGTGCCGTATGCCGGATAGCCAGGATTGGGAACTAGCGCTGTATCGCCTTCTCCCAGAAAACTCATGGCGATATGAACAATGCCTTCTTTGGAGCCGATTAAGGGCAACACTTCATCCTCTGGGCTAAGGGATACGCCATAATATTGGGCGTACCAATTGGCAAATGCCTGCCGCAATTCTGGGATGCCCCAATAACTTTGATAAGCATGGGTAGTCGGCAATTGGCTTTGCGAATTTAGTTCAGCAACAACGTCCTTGTGCGGTGGCAAGTCAGGGCTGCCAATGCCGAGGTTCAACACGTCTTTCCCCTCACTTCTCATAGTTGCGATCTCATGGAGTTTTTTTGAAAAATAATACTCCTGAACAGATTGTAACCTTTTAGCAGGTTGTATGATGGTCTGCATTTTAATCTTATTTTATAGTTCAATATGTTCCCCTTCCTTGTAAACCCCCAGGATTTTTAAATCTGTGACCAATGGCTTCAATGATTCGATGCCTTGCCGCCATTGCATTTCTCCGTTACATATAAAATCTACAAAAAAGAAATATTCCCATTGTTTACCTGCAATGGGAATGGACTGGATCTTGGTCATGTTGAGATCATAGGCAGCCATGACGCTCAACACTTTGTGCAGGCTTCCCACTTTGTGGCTAACGGAGAAACACAACGAAACTTTATTGGCACCGGAAGCTATGCGGCATTCGGCCTCACGTTCCAATACCAAAAAACGGGTGTAGTTCATATTGTTTGTTTCGATGCTTTCGGCAATTATTTCAAGGCCATACATATCTGCTGCAAGAGAGCTGGCGATCGCTCCAGCTTCTTCCATTTTTTGTTCATTGATTTTCTTGGCACTCAATGCTGTGTCTTCTGTCTCGATCAAATGAATATGTGGGTATTGTTGAAAAAACTTCTTGCATTGGGCAATAGCCATTGGATGGGAATAGACTTCTCGGATATCCTCGATTTGTTGGTCGGGAAGCGCCATCAGGTTTTGTTTGATGCGGAGATATATTTCGCCAGAAGCTTGCAGGTGGTTCTCCAACAAGCGGTAGTAATTGCTCATAATGCTGCCCGCTAGTGTATTCTCAATGGCCATTAGGCCAAGGTCTGCAGTTTTGTTACTGACCAATTCTACCATATCATCGAAAGTATGTCCAGGAATTGCCGATACCTCCATGTCTTTAAAAAAGTGTCGAGCAGCAATATCGTGGAATGCGCCGGGGTAACCTTGTATGGCAACCTTCACCTCTTTTGGTGTCTTACCTGTAGTTTTTGATGTTTTTGTCAATGTGTCCATTGATTAGGATTCAAAAATTTGGACAAAAAAAAAGCCCCGCTTGCGGGACGTCCAAATTTATCTTCTTACCTGTAGAACAAAATTTAGCATTCCCTCATGTTTGAGCATAAAAGTAAAAGCTAAAAAAATAAAAACTGTTCTGATGCAGGTTCATATTTATTTATATTGAAGGCACAAACATATGGGGAATATCCAATTAGTGCAAGAAAGACTATGTTTTTCTTAAAGCGAAGGACTTCATCCAAAAAACAAAACCCCTGCAATAATTATAATTGTGGGGGTTTTGTTTTTTGTGGTATGCAACTTTATGGTCGGATATTGCGCTTGCTAATCCTCACTGTTTTCACAACTTTATTGTATTCGTCAACCATACTGACGAGGTAAATCCCGTCGGGCAAATGAGATACATCATAACTGCTGCCATTGTGCGTGGCGAATGCTTGAACCCGTTTTCCAAGGATATTAGAAATCCAGATTTTCTTGACAAAATTATTGTTGGACACTGAAATGAAATTAGCGGTTGGATTTGGGAATACCCGCAGGGTAGACTTCTCCCGCTCGCTGACATCGGTAGCGTTTTCAACACAAACGTCATAATCAGCAGTTGCGATAATATTGGTAGCGTCATTAATGTTGCTCAGTTGGATCATAGGTTGACCGCAACCCGAAACACCGTTTGGCTTAAAATAAAGCTGAAGGACGGAAGTGTCTCCTGGGTTCAATTCCACGGGTACGGTTACAGGGCCACCATAATTTGTGGCAACACCATAGATATTGCAATTATTTTTATCGCATATTTTGAAGTCCCATTCTTCAGGGCAATTGGTGCCGGATGTAATGAGTTCCCATTTCACGTTCATGGTCTGGTCAGACGTATTGGTGAAAATGCCATATGCGATTTCTGAAGCGTTGGGATTTGAAAAATCAATAAGGAAGGTTTCTAGGTATGGGTTCGGCTCAACAACAAGGTCGGCTTGAGCCTGAATTTGAAGGGTGAGTAAAATAAAAAGAAAAAAAGGTATCAGTTGTTTCATATCGTTTATTTTAACTTGAACTGCAAAACTAAATTTATTCGGTAGTTTATCTCCACAAAATCAATACTAAATGAGTAAAAGTCAAGTCATTTATCTTTTCTTTAACAGCAGGTACAATATAATGGTTTTGAGTGGGTAGGTGCTGTCGGATAGCGTACCCTACACAAATCAAACCATTGTTTGGGCTATGGAGAGATTGGCAAGCGTGCAAACTTTCGCATTGGAGAATTGTTTGTCTTTTTTTCAAATCAAAATTTACAATGAGAATTTCTGCCTTCCGAAGAGCCCATTTCAATGCTGCCCACCGGCTTCATAACCCCAATTGGTCGGATGAAAAAAATGCTGAGATATTTGGTCTGTGCAACCTGCCCAACTACCACGGGCACAATTACGAACTTGAGGTGAAAGTAACTGGAGAAGTTGATCCAGAAACTGGGTTTTTAATTGATTTGAAAATATTGAAAGACATCATTAAAGAGCAAATCGAGGATCGTTTCGATCATAAAAACCTGAACCTTGATAGAGAAGAATTCAAAAACCTGAATCCAACAACTGAAAACATTTGCTATATCATTTGGGGGATCCTCCGCCAACATTTGGATAAAAAATACGACCTTGCCGTCCGGCTGTATGAAACGCCAAGAAATTTTGTGGAATATCCTGCCTGACTACCCAAACTCAACGTTCACCAACTCCTCCAATAGATGCAAGAATTTACGAAAACAGACCGCAACAAAGTAAAACGCATTCCCAAACGTGGGCATTATGACAGCAAAACCATCTATGAAATCTTGGATGCAGGCTTTCTATGCCATGCAGGATTTACAGTAGATGGACAGCCATATGTCATTCCGACCGCTTATGGCAGGGAAGGGGACATGATTTACCTCCACGGTTCTGCCAAAAGCAGGATGATGATGAACCTTGAAAAAGGCATCCCTGTCTGCATCACCGTTACTCACCTCGATGGACTTGTGCTGGCCCGTTCTTCTTTTCACCATTCGATGAATTACCGCTCGGCAGTCGTATTTGGTACTGCTCATAAAATAGAAGGGGAGGAAAAACAAAAAGCCCTTTTTATTATTTCTGAAAACATATTGAAAGGCCGGTGGGGCGAAGCGCGGGAACCCAATGCAAAGGAAATGAAAGCGACGACTGTACTTTGCATGGAGATTGAAAGCGCTTCCGCAAAAATCAGGACAGGCCCTCCCGGCGATGAAAAGGAAGATTATGCATTGCCTGTCTGGGCAGGGATCGTTCCTTTTTTCCAGGGAATTGGGAAACCCGAAGATGATCCACTTTTGTCGGAAGGGATTCCGGTTGACAAAAGTGTTAAGAACCTTTATGAAAAAGATTGATAGAATCGACAATTTCTGTTGAAGTTAGGGGGCAACTTAAAGTTGCCCCCTAACTTGACTGCCAAATTTGGATAACTAAAAAAATATGAAAAACATAAACAAGCGCCCACAACCACATGAATATGGTGAGTTTTATCAGGGGTACGTTGAAAAAGTAAAAACGGATAATTTGTACGAAGCTTTGGCCAGCGGTAAAAAACTTGCAGTTGATTTTTTCAAAAGCCTCCCTGACGAAAAATGGGAACATAAATACGCTCCTGGCAAATGGAACATCAAAGAATTATTGCAGCATTTGATCGATGGGGAACGGGTATTGGCATATCGGGCACTGCGCATTGCCCGAAACGATGCGACTCCATTGCCAGGTTTCGACGAAAATGATTTTGCTGCCAATTGCCAGGCCAACAAGCGCTCACCAAATTCCTTGATAACGGAATATGAATCGGTGCGCGATTCTACCTTACACCTGTTCCGCTCGCTCGACAGCAATGAACTTAGCCGCATCGGGACCGCCAGCAACCAACCTGCTTCTCCACTTGCCATCGGTTTTATTATCGCTGGGCACGAACTGCACCACATTGACATCATAAAAGAAAGGTATTTATAGGCTCGGACTTGGTGCAAGTCTTTCGATGGTGGTAATGGCTTTTCCCAAAAAGCCGTATCTTACGTTTCAAAAATCGGCCATGAATATTTTCTCTTCCTTATTTTCTCTTCTTTTGACTGGGTTTCTTTTTCTGAGTTTCCAACAATCAAATCCACCTTTCATTTCTCTGAACGAAGGCCTCGTTGCACATTACACCTTCAATCAATGCGATGCAACCGACGTAACTGACAATGGCTCAGATGGGATCATTTATGGCGAATCTGGTTGTCACTGCGGGGTGGACGGAAATGCCATATTCTTGGATGGGATAAATGACTACATTGAGTTTCCGGGAATCGTGAACCGTTGTTTTCATACAACTGATTTCACGGTCAGTTTTTATTTAAAACCCACAAAATACAGTGTGTTCAGGCAAAGCCTTTTGTCAAAAAGGGAAATTTGTGATGAGAACAACATGCTTGACCTACAACTCGATATCAATAAGAGAGAAATCAAAACCGACCTGTACGAAACGCCTCAAAAATACTTCAAAGATATATCCCCTGAAATGCCAGACACTGACTGGGTTCATTTTGCTGTGGTTCGAAAAGGCATCTATGCATACACCTATATAAATGGACAACTACGCCGGGAGGCCCGCCGATGCAGTGGTGTGGACATCGGCAACGAGGCCGTTTTGTCATTTTCCAACAGCATTTGTTTGTCCTCTGGCCGAATGGTCCGTTTCAAAGGCGGCCTCGATGAACTCCGTATTTATGACCGGGCACTCTCCGACGAAGAAATTGCCAAGTTATATTCGCTCCACCCCGTCGAATTCGCCGAAATTGACTGCATCAGTTTTGTCCCAGAAATTGAATCTGATAAAATGGAAAGCACCTATCTTTGTTTTAGATAATGAGTAGTTGATTCGTGACTGGTGATTAGAAAAACTACCGCACCAATCAACTAATCGCTACATACTAATTAACTAATCACCAAATCATGTTCGGAGACTTATTGGGTAATTTAGAAGAACAACAGCAGGAAATGGCAGAAAAACTTGAAAGCATCACCGTGGAAGCGGATGCTGGAGGAGGCGCTGTTAAAGTGAGTGCAACTGCAAGTCGTAAAATTTTAAACATCAACATCGACAAAGAAAAACTCGACTGGGACGATGTAGAAATGGTGGAAGACCTCGTGCTGACTGCCGTCAACAACGCACTCGAAAAAGCGGCTATTAAGGAAGCTGCCGAATCCAAGAAGATGATCTCACAAATGATGCCATCGGGATTGGGGGGATTGAGTGGGTTGTTTGGGAAGTGAATAATTCCCAATTTAAAACTTCGAAAAAACCAAATATGAAAAAGTTAATCTTCTTTTTTTTGTTCCCTTTTTTATCCGGTGGGTCGGATGAATATATTATTGAAATGGTTTCAATTTCTGAGGAAAGCAGGGACGAATATTCTCCGTGCAAGTTTGGTGATGGGCTTTTGATTAGCATTATTGACCGAGAGGAAGATTATTACACGAAATTGTATTATGCAGAAATAATTGACGGCAGCAATTTGAGTCCTTTACAAGAAGTGCCATTCAATTTATCCAATAATTATCATATAGGCGTAGCTGATTATTGCGAAAAGAACCAAGAGCTAATATTTACACAAACCAATCTTGAAATGCATGATGGTAGGTTTGGATTATCCTTGTACAGTGGTCATATCGAAAAAGATGCTATCGTGAATCTGAACAGACTTGATTTTTGTTCAAATGAATTTACCTATCTGCATCCAACATTATCACCTGACGGGTTAGAATTAATATTTTCTTCTAACATGCAAGGGAGCGGCTATAAATTATTTGTATCAAAAAGGAATACAATTAAGGAGAAATGGCTTTATCCAGAATTGATTGATGAATTAGATATTGGTGGCAGCGTTTTATTTCCAAAAATTATCAATGATAGTCTAATGCTGTATTCTGCCATTTTAGATGGTGGCAAAGGGGGGCTTGATATTTATAAGAGTAAAAGAATAGACGCCGTGTGGACCTTCCCTGAAAACTGGAAAGAATTAAATTCAGAATCTGACGATTTTGGTGTCGAAATGTTGGATGAAACAAGTGGCTATTTTACATCCAGGCGCAACTCTGAAACAGATAAGATTTATTATTTTGAAATAGAAGGTGAATAAATTTAACCATTTAGGAATTGATCTCAGAAATGATGTGATTGATAAGATCATCCGAAGAATTGACTATTCGCTTATTGGTTTTGTGCATTTGGCGTAACCAGAAGCTGTACTTCCGTTTGCCCCAATCCCAGAAGTACAGCTTTTAGCTACGGTTATCCCCAATTCCATATTTTCAGAAATGTACAAAACCTATAATGGTTGAGTTTAGTCGCATCCTTGACGAACTAAATATAAAATTAATAAAAAGCCAAAATTAGAAAAATATGGACTCAATTTCGCCAAACATTTTTGTTAGAGATATTAATGAGACAATTGAATTTTACAAGCAATTAGGATTTAAGCTGGTCATGAGTGTGCCAGAACAGGGTGACTTTGTTTGGGCAATGATGACTTGTGGAAACGTGACATTTATGTTTCAAACATTTGATAGTTTAGGCGCAGAGTTGCCGGTTATATCAAGGCAAGGTGGCGGTTCTTTATTGTTGTATATCCGAATAAAAGAAATTAGACTATTTCACGACAGAATTAAGGACAAAGTGAATGTTATAAAAGGACTTGAAAAGACTTTTTACGGGGCGACAGAATTTTCTGTTCAGGACATTAACGGGTACATATTGACTTTTGCAGAAGATGAAAAGTAAAATACTAAACCTTAGCTTAATACTTACTTCGCTCATAGGATATTTAGAGTGGGGGGAAAGCAATAATATGTTTCTATTTCAGGGTGAAGTTGAAATAATGTCAAAACTTTTTACCGATCCAGCTTCGGTAATTCACCCATTTACATTACTTCCGTTAATTGGGCAAGTATTGCTGGCCTTCACTCTATTTCAAAAAAAGCCAAATAAATTACTAACCTATTTCGGAATGGGAGGGATAGGTGTTTTGTTGTTACTTATGTTCGTTATAGGTTTGATAAGTTTAAACTATAAGATTATAGTTTAAACTATTCCATTTTTAGTTTCAGGGATATTGACCATCAGGTATCACCGAAGAAAAAACATCATTAAATAAAACAATACACTGAAAAAAGAAAACCGAATCGCTAATATTGTGTGATATTCATAGGGACTAATCGTTATAATTCTTCATGCCCAAATATGCTGTGTGCAATTTAAACAGATGAGCGAATTTAGACAAATAGAACAAAATTATTTTGAAATTCTGAATCAACAAAAATTGGTTGAATCAGATTTGGATTATACCAAATTGTGCCCAGTATGTTCCCAACAAAACAATACGATCATTCTTTCAGGTTTAGCGCCAGCGTAACTTAAAAGGCAACAACAAGCAGTCTGTAACTGCTAGGCCCGGCAGGGCTAAATCAGATCTACTTTTCCTTCCTATTTCAAGTCGCGCTGATGCTAAACTTGGAAAAACAATAAGCGTAACCACTCGTCCAGCATAATAAAACCACCCACCCTATTTACACGCATTCAAAACCAACTGTCGATAAAACCTGATGGTCTGCTTATACTCTTCCACGGCAATCTTTTCATCTTTTCCATGTATGCCACCGATCTGGGGGCGAGTCACTTTCACTGGTAAAAAGCGGTAGATATTATCTGACACTTCCACATAGTGCCGGGCATCCGTTGTCGCAACTACCAGAAATGGGGCGACGATGGCTTCGTGAAAAACCTGTCGGGCGGTCGTTTGTAAAATGGAATATCCGAATGTGCTCATATCTGAAATTGGCGGAGGCTCGGAGGCTTGACTATTTTCCCCCAACGAAACTTCGATGCGATCGTCTACTACACTGCGAATGTATTGCAGGGTCGTTTCTACCGACTCGCCTGGCAAAATACGGCAATTGACCTGTGCCTTTGCCTGGGCGGGAATCACATTATCCTTAAATCCACTATTTAAAATGGTTGGGGTGACAGTGGTGCGCAGCGTGGCATTGGTGGTTGGCGATTTCGACATTTGGCCGATGACCAAATTTTTTGTCCAGCGGAGGTTGGCAAAAAGGATTTTATTGAAAAGATTCATTTCCGGCCCGATGTAGTCAAACATAGCTTTCACTGGGCCATCTATTTTGGCTGGCGATGGTTGGTCCCGCAATTTCACAATCGCTTCGCTAAGCAAATTAATGGCAGAATCGTGCCCCGGCATGGAGGAATGGCCACCGCTCTCGACATTGGCAGTCAGGTCAATGGTGACATAGCCCTTTTCTGAAAGGCCGATCAGCGCGACAGGAGGTTTGCAGCCTGGCAAGGCATTTTCAACAACCAACCCGCCCTCGTCCACGATGAATTCGAATTCGATGTTCCGCTGTTTGAAGATATTGGCGATTGCTTTTGCCCCGTGTTCACCACCTACTTCTTCGTCGTGCCCAAAGGCAAGATATACCGTTCGCTGCGGGGAATAGTCAACAGCCAACAGCGACTCGACAGCTTCCAATATCCCACAAACTGCCAGCTTATCGTCCAGTGCCCCCCGTCCCCATAAATAGCCTTCTTTTATGGTGCCCCCAAATGGTGGCATCGACCAATCATTACCTTCATTTTCGATACCCACCACATCCATATGTCCCATCAAAAGGAAAGGGGTGAGCTTAGCATTTTGGCCTGGCCATTTCAATATATAGCTGAACCCGTTGACCATTTCTTTTTCCAGAATAGAATCGACCAAAGGATAGCTTTGCCAAAGGAAAGTATCGAGCAGCCGGAAGGCCGAGGTGTCCACATGATCTTCAAAGCTCAATGTCGGGATGCGGATGGTACTCGCCAATCGTTCAACAGCCTCATCTTCGATCATCACTGGTTCGACGGGATCTATTTTAATTTGTTTTGAAGAAAAGGTCAGGGTGTTATAAGTGAAAATAGCGGCTATGGCGAGCAGGGCAAGCAACAATAGACGGAACAAGAGGCGGCGGAGTTTTTTCATGATGTTGGGAGGTTGATTTTTGGATAGCGCAAAACAACCAATTTCAGGACTGACCCAATAATTTTAGGATAGTATTTTCAAAAACACAAGACACCGGTAGCTGCATCAGCACAATGTTACTTTCATCAGGTGCAGAAAATGGGGACTGGTTCATCCCAAAATGGTCAGCGCTGGTGCTGGGCGGAATGGAAGTGGTGGATGTGCCTGGCCATCATCTCACTCTATTTCAAGAGCCAGAAGTCAAGGGCTTAGCAAAACAGCTGGAGGAGTGCTTGGACGAGGCTTGCAAATGAGTTTTCACTTCTTCAAGGCTGCTGCTGGTTCGGGCACCCAATGTCCTTTACCACCTGCCCGGTCGTCATTGAATGAAGTCGGTGCTTTGCCATTGGCCATGTATTCTTTCCAGGTTTCGTGCTGTTGCCCGTCGTCTTTTCGGACCATGGTAATGCATTCCTCCACGGGGCAAACAAGCGAACATAAGTTACAGCCGACGCAGTTATCTTCAATTATTTCAGGGATTCGACTGTCATTCGTTGGCAACGCAATGGCTTGATGAGCGCCATCATCACAAGCAGTATAGCAGAGTTGGCAACCAATGCATTTGTCGGCATTGATATGTGCTTTTACATTGTACTTTAAATTCAAATTTTCCCACGTTTTGACATTCGGCAATGCCTTTCCTATTAGGTCGTCCAATTTTTGAAAACCTTTTTCCCGCATGTAATTTTCCAATCCAGGGATCATCTCCCGCACGATGCCAAAACCATAATGCATGGCCGCCGTGCAGACCTGTACATTGCTAGCGCCAAGCAGCATGTGTTCCACAGCGTCTCGCCAGTTTTCGATGCCGCCAATGCCTGAAATGGGAATGTTGACACCGTTGTGTTGTGCACAATTTTTAACCATGTTCAGTGCGATGGGCTTCACGGCAGGGCCGCAGTAGCCGCCATTTGTACTCTTACCATCTACAATAGGGTATGGAACAAAACTATTAAGGTCAACACCGACCAAACTTTGGATTGTGTTTATCAATGAAATCGCGTCAGCATGGCCTTCGGCAGCAGCAACAGCAGGTACGGTTATGTCAGAAATATTTGGGGTTAATTTCACAATGACTGGTTTGGTAGCGACCTCCTTCACCCAGCCAACAATAGTTTTTAAAACGTCCGGTTCCTGTCCGACAGCTGATCCCATGCCCCGCTCACACATGCCATGTGGGCAGCCAAAATTCAATTCCAGTCCATCGGCTCCAGCATTTTCGGCATCTTTGACGATCTGGTGCCATTCTGCCCTCGACTCCACCATCAGTGAGGCGACAACCGCATGGTCGGGAAAATACTTTTTTACTTCCTCGATTTCCCGCAGGTTGTCCGCCAATGGCCGGTCCGTTATCAATTCTATATTATTGAAACCGACCATCCGATTACTGCGGTAATTGACTGCAGCGTACCGGCTGGAGGTATTTATGGTGGGTACACCGAGCGTTTTCCAGACTGCTCCTCCCCATCCGGCATCAAATGCTTTCATCACTTGATAACCAGAATTGGTCGGCGGCGCAGAGGCCAGCCAAAATGGGTTGGGAGACTTTATTCCTGCGAGGTTGGCGCTTATATCGGGCATGAAATAGTTGTTTTATTGTTTAAATGGTTGAATAGATTTTTGGACGGTTTGTTTCCCCCCCCTAATTCAAAAATCAAACGTCATGTAATCTTAAATCAAAAATCAGTACAGGTCGAAGAAAAGAGTCTGACTTTTTAATTGTCACCCCATTGGTTGGCAATTACTTTGACCGATATATGATTTAAGATTACATGACGTTTGATTTTTGATTTGGGGGCACCATGCATTCATTTATTATTTGCCGAGGTTTTTATGCTTGTGACGAATATTGAAATGAGTTTGTTGTTTTCAGAAATTATTGAGGTTAGTTTTGTTTCCGAAAACCAATTCCTCTTTGCAATAATTCTGAGGCAAATATGTGTTTCCCGTAGCTCTTTGAGGCATACTTTTAATTTATGAATAAAATCCGCACTGGATTCTGCTCCTCTCGCTTCTCCATAATTGAGTGCAGGCGAAGTACCTGAGCGAAGCAATTGGCTTCCAAGATGTTTGGCCGCCGGCTTCTTTGGGAGAGCTTCTGCCAAATCAATGATCCTCGAAGCAAATTCAATAAGCCTGTTTTCCAATTCTTGTGATGTCATAGAACATGGTTTTTAAAGGGTTGTACTTAAATCAAAAATCAAATGAGAAAAGAGTGAATCCCCCTAGCCGCTTTCTTTCCTTCTGCTGCTGCGTTCACCACTTCCGCTCCGCCGTTCATAGCATCACCTCCGGCAAAATATTTTGGGTTGCTGGTTTGCAATGTATTTTCGTCCACTAATATTTTTCCTTTTTTGTCAAACTTTAGATTATTTATTTTGGAAAGAAGATCTGTTTTTTTGGATTGGCCAGTTGCCAAAATGACGGTGTTACATTCCAATTTAAAATCACTTCCCGTTATATTGACCACTT
Source organism: Saprospiraceae bacterium (assembly GCA_029263015.1). Classification (GTDB taxonomy): domain Bacteria; phylum Bacteroidota; class Bacteroidia; order Chitinophagales; family Saprospiraceae; genus UBA6168. Next base: position 14,868 of record JAJCYI010000018.1, read on the forward strand.
TCCCATTTTCTGTTTTCGTTTTTATAAAATGTACACCTTCAACTTCTTCATTTCCTAAAATAGCAACGGGTGAAACATTAAACATTCCTTTTACGCCGACAGCTTTGGCCAATTCATATTCAAAATCATATGCCCCCATTTCTTCTTTTGAACGGCGGTAAGCCAACGTCACTTTATTTGCTCCCAACCGGGCTGATTCAGATGCTGCATCCATGGCAGTATTTCCCCCGCCGATGACAATTATCTTTTTGCCGATTTTGACATTAATTGGATTTAATTTTATTTGTTCAATATATTCGGTTGCGCCGATACAATTATTCAGGTTTCCACCTGCTATATTTAATGACCGTGTATTGCCCAAGCCAATTCCCAAAAATATAGCGTCGTATTTATTTTCCAGTTCTTTTAATTTTTCTTCTGTATCAATGCGTGAATTATATTTAACATTAAATCCAAATTGGTTTTGCAAATAATCCATTTCCTGCATCACGTCTTCATTGGTCACCTTATAAGGAGCGCAACCATATAATGCTAAACCGGAAGAATGTTCTTTTGCTTCATATATGTTCACATTATATCCCAATAACCGCAATTCACAAGCACAGGAAATCCCTGCTGGGCCGGCTCCGATGACAGCTATTTTTTTTCCATTGTTTTCTGCCAGTTTATATAATTTTTTATTTTTTTCAATAATGGTATTAGTGGCAAAACTTTGCAACCGCCCTATTTCAATAGGTTTTACATTTTGATGGTTAAATACACATGCCCCCTCGCACAATACTTCAGTTGGACAAACCTTGCCGCATATATTCCCAAAATAATTGGAGTCGTAAATTGTCTTGGCAGCACCCGCAATATTATCTGTATTTATTTGCCTGATAAATAGTGGAATATCTATGTTGGTGGGACAAGCCTGCACGCACGGCGCATCGTAACAAAACAAACATCTCGAACTTTCATAATACGCCATAGTCGGGTTCATATATGGCTTTAATTGCTCAAAGGCATGGTCTATATCCTTTTGCGATGTGGGCGTTTTATATTCGGGCATAATTTAAATGCTGTTGGCTATTAGTTACTTAGCGATTGGCTTTTAGGGCTTCATGGTGTTTTTATAGCTATTTACAATTCCGTCAATTTCCCATAAGTCTCAGGGCGTCGATCCCTGAAAAATTGCCAGGTATTTCTTACCTCCTCAATTAGGTCGAGATCGAATTCCGTAATCAGCAGTTCGTCATTGTCCTCCGAGGCCTGTGAAAATATCTGTCCGCGCGGATCAACAAAATAAGAACTGCCATAAAATTTGCCGACATTCCATGGTTGCTCCACACCGACCCGGTTGATGCAACCCATGAAATAACCATTGGCAGCAGCATGGGCAGGCTGTTCCAATTTCCATAAATATTGCGAAAGCCCAGCAACGGTGGCGGAAGGGTTGTAAACTATTTCCGCACCATTTAATCCCAATATTCGAGCACCATCAGGGAAGTGGCGGTCATAACAAATATACACGCCGACTTTTGCATACCGGGTTTCAAAAACCGGGTAACCCAAGTTGCCGGGCTTGAAAAAGAATTTTTCCCAAAAACCAGAAGTGTGCGGGATATGATTTTTGCGGTATTTCCCCAAATACGTTCCGTCCGCATCAATGACAGCAGCGGTATTGTACAAAACGCCTGCCTGTTCTTTTTCGAAAATAGGGACGATCATCACCATCTGGTATTTTTTCGCATACCCTGCCATGCGTTCTGTGGTTGGACCGGGAACGGATTCGGCGGAGGCGTACCATTTGGCATCTTGCCCTGGGCAGAAATAGGGCGTATTGAATATTTCTTGCAGACACAGGATCTGCACACCTTTTTCTCCCGCTTCCTCAATATAAGGAATGTGCTTTTGCACCATTGCTTCCATGATTTCTTCAATGGTGCCTTCGCCTTCCGTCATGGGAAGGCTCATTTGGATGAGTGCTGATTTTATTTTTCGCGGCATATTTTTTCTATAGATTTTTTTATAATTATATCAAATCAGTTTTACTCCATAAGGGTGAAAGTTTGAGTCATCAGTCATTGTATGAATGTCTTCAGTCAATGCTTGCGCAATTAACATTCTATCAAAAGGATCTCTATGGTGGAACGGTAGTTTTTGAACGGATTCAATATGGGCGAGGGTAATGTTTAAAAAATCCATTTCTTGCGGCACAAACAAATCAAAGTTTGTTGGAATATCTAATTTGCCAATGCTTGTTTTTATGGATATTTCCCACATGCTTGCAAGACTGACCAAAATATGGTTTGAAGAGTTTGTGATAATTTTTCTTCTTGAAGTAGATAGGCGTTTTTCACCTTTTACAAACCATAGTAAAATGTGTGTATCCAACAGTATATTCATATCTACATATATTCTTTAAAATCATCAAGAGGGGCATTGAAATCGTCCGCTATAAATTTTACCAAATGTTTTCCACTTCCAAACTTGAGGGCGACGGGTTTTCCAGAACGTTCAATTTTTACAATTGGCAAGGACCTGCTGGAACCTGGAGGAACATCTTCATCAGATTTGTTTTGCTCAGAGTGGTTGACAATTCCCTTTTTATTTTTTGCTACTAGCTTTTCGAAAAAAATCAATAGCTCCTCTTTCATGCTTTCTGGCAATTGACTGAATTGTTTTAAAAATAATTGCTCTGTCATTATTATTAAGTTTATTTAAGAATCCAAATATAAGTTTTTTACTCCAATAAACTCACACAACCTTCGACACCTTTCCCCTCCTCACAAACTCTCCATATCCTTTTTTAATTTTTACCTTACCATTATCAATCGCCATTTTTCCCCGCAATATTACCTGTTGGCATTTCCCTTTCACCTCCCAACCTTCATAGCCCGAATAATCTACGTTCATGTGGTGTGTTTCGGCTGAAAGAATATGCTCTTTATTTGGATCAAAAATGACAAGATCGGCATCAGAGCCAGGGGAGATACAGCCTTTTTTAGGGTATATGCCAAATATCTTGGAGGCATTGGTGGAGGTGAGTTCAACATATTTGTTGGGGCTGATATTACCTTTTTCAACCCCTTCTGACCAGAGTAGTTCCATGCGGTGTTCGATAGCAGGATGACCGTTTGGTGTTTTGGAAAAATCATTCTTCCCCATCATTTTTTGTCCCCAATTGAAAGGACAGTGATCCGTGCCAACGACTTGGACCAAACCTTGGTTGAGTGCTGCCCAAAGGGCAGTTTGGTCTTTCTTTTCGCGCAATGGTGGACTCATCACCCATTTTGCGCCTTCAGGGTCTTGTTCGTATAAAGAAGCATCGAGGATCAGGTATTGAATGCAAGTTTCACCAAACACTTTTTGGTTGCGGAAAGTGGCCTCCCGCACAGCGTTAACGGCTCCCTCGCAAGTCATGTGGACAATGTAAGCGGGCACGCCAGTATAATGCGCCATATCCGTAAAGCGCGCCGATGCCTCGGCTTCTGTTACTTCAGGTTGGGACAGGTAATGGTATAGCGGCGACAGCTTTCCCTCCGCTCGGTGCTTGGCAATCAGTTTGTCGATCATATCGCCGTTGGTGGCGTGAACGGTGACCATGCCGCCCTGTTTTTTCACCTCCTGCATGAGGTCAATCATTTGGCCGTCATCAATCATCAAAGCGCCTTTGTAGGCCATGAAAGTCTTGAAAGAAGTAATCCCTTCTTCTTCGATCATCTCGGCGATCTCTTTTTTTGTGTTTTCATTAAAATCCGTTACGGCAATGTGGAAAGAGTAGTCGCTGAAACAATTGCCGTTGGAACGGCCCTGCCAGGTTTCAAGGGCATGGCGGAGCGATTTCCCTTGTGATTGCAGGACAAAATCAATGACCATGGTGGTGCCTCCGTGCAGGGCTGCCCTTGTGCCGGTTTCATGCGTATCGCTCGAAAAGGTACCCATGAAAGGCATATCCAGATGCACATGCGGATCAATGCCGCCAGGGAAAACAACCATATCAGTGGCATCAATAATGTCTTTGGCCTGAACCTGCAAATTTTTACCGATAGAATGAATTTTATCATACTTGATAAAAATATCAGCGTGGTAATCGTCTGATGCAGTAATGATCCTGCCATTTTTTATAAGGATGGACATGGTAGTGTATTTTGATGTTTATTTCCTGTTCCCTTTCTGGGCTAATTTTTTGGGCTAATAAAAAAGTGTTTGGCAAAATGAGAAAAATTTGGAAAGAAAGCAAATCACTGTGGCTCGACTAACAGGTTTCTCTTTACTTAACCAAACAGGCTACGTTTTTATTTCTTATTCCTCCCTTCCAATATTTTCAAAAAAGATCTGCTTCTTATTTCATCCAAAGTCAAGCCTGTTGCCAATATTTCTTTTTCTGAAATGGCCCCACTGTTCAATGCCCGCAAAAAATAATTTAGCAGCCCTTGGCCAGTAGCAGCATCGTCAAATACATCACCAATCAGACTCGCACGGGCGGCTTTTTCGACAAAAGTTTTCAATCGCATAGTCGCATCGTCAATGCTTTCTAAGAAAAAAGCAAATACTGCTGCATAGCGCATCGGCAACTGTGCCGGGTTCAAATCCCAACCCTGATAAAAACCGTTCCACAGTGAGTGGCGCACATGGTCGTATCCCTGCCTCCAGGCGCGGTGAACGACTTCCAGATTTTCTTTTTTCTGTTTTTTTGAAAGCTCTTTTCCACGGTGTGGGCCGACGGGCATGATGTTCGTTGCCCCATCGGACAACCAAATGCCAGTATGAGCCAAAGCCACTTTGGTCATGTGGTGGGCGAAGTCACAAACAGGATGATCCATCGTCTGGTATTTTGCAGTGATGTTGCAAGAAGCGGTATAATCATAAGTGCCGAAATGGCAAGCGATTAAACGTCCTTGCGCAGCTAAAACAAAACGCCGCAATGGGTTTGTGCCGTCTGGTGCCATGATGGATTGGGTGGTTTCCACCATCATTTCCATTTTCAATTCGCCATCTTTCAATCCATTTTCTTTTTCCAATATTACAAAAAACTGCACCAGTGCCAACACCTGTTCCGTGATGGTCACTTTAGGTAGCATGACTACAAAATTGCGAGGCAGCTTCCCTTTTGTTTCTGTCAATAAAGTGCTTAAGAAAATATCCAACGTTTGTAATCCCCGTTCTTTCATTTCCTCCGTAAAAGGTTTGATGCGGATACCGATGTATGGTGGCAGGGTTTTGCTTTTCATCCCTTTCGCCACCTCCAATGCAGCCTGTTCAGCAGTGGCATCTTCCTCCTCGTCAGAGCGGTTGCCAAAACCATCTTCAAAATCAATGCGGAAATCTTCGACGGCTTCGGTCTCCAATTTATTAATTACTTTTTCATAAATATTGAATGCCAATTGACCGGGGAGGTTATTCCGTTTTTCGGGAGTGGCCTTTTGGAATTTTTTTAATAGTTTTTTTATTTCTTTTTTAGCCTTCGGTAAATCTTCATTTCCCTGCAAACCAAAAGCCTTTGCAAATACTACAAAATTTGGTGCATAAGTTTTTAAGGAGTTCAGTGCAACCTTCCCCAAACTTTCCGCAGTGTTATATTTGAATAAATTGGCGCCACCATATACGGTATGCACAGGCTGCCGTTCTGGAGTGTCGCCAGGGTAAATATTCTGAAAAGCAAGGTTGGCTGTTTTCAGATTATTGAAAATGGTAGATTTTTTATTTTTTGGAATACTTTGTTTCATATTTTTCAAGTAAAAAGTAAAAAGTAAAAAGTAAAAAGTAAAAAGTAAAAAGTAAAAAGGTCCGTCCTGTTTTTGCCAAGCAAAAGAATTATGTTTTTTAAATTAGGGGCTAATTAACTTCCTCTATATGTCGAATATCCAAAGGGGTTCAACAGCAGCGGCACGTGATAATGACTTTTATCAAAAACGGTAAAATGGATTACCACTTTTGGATAAAAACTCTTTTTGTTTTGTTTTGAAAAATAACTTCCAGTATCGAAAACCATTTCATAATTACCAGTTTCTAATGTTTTGTTTTTTGGTAATAAATCGCCGATGCGGCCATCATTGTTGGTGCTGCCCTCCGCAATTGTTTTTCCGTCTTTTTCCAAACGTATGTTTACGCCTTTGGCTGGAATGCCGATAGAGGTGTCAAGGATATGGGTAGTTATTTGGCTCATTTAATTAATGGTGAATGGTGAATGGTAAATGGTGAATGGTGAAAAAGTGTGAATAAACTCACTGTTCACCATTAATCATTAACCATTGGTTCAATCTTATTTCTGTAATTTTATGTTGTTCCTGCATGGCGATTGAAATTTCTTTTTCGGGATCGTTATTTAATCGTCCATTTAATATATCCAACATTTCGTTTGCGCTTTTGCCTGTAGCGCAAACGATGAAAATATAGCCGTATTTTTTTTCGTAATTTTTATTGCCGTCAGCCAACGCCTCTAAAGTTTTCATGGGTGCAACTTCAACACCCGACTGTTCTTTACTTGACCAGTTTTTTGTGCTGGCGTATTTTTTTGCTAAACTATCTATGTCTCCAATTTTCGGGTGCGCCAAAAACGCTTCCAGCCAGTCTTTTTTTTTGCATTTATTAAACCAAATATCTTTTGCTATAAAAAATAAATCGTCCCTGCTTTTAAATGGTCGGGAAGCTACTAATTGCGAAGCCCAATTTGTGGAAGCGCAGCATTTCAAAAATGCGGACAGCAATTTTTTTTCTTCTGAATTATTTATTCTTTCTAAACCCATAAATCATAAATTATAATTCATCATTCCACAACCGCCCCCTGCTCGATCCAGCATTGTATCAAGTCCCGTTCTTCCTGCGTCATACCTGTTTTATTGTTTTGGGGCATCGTCTTGGTCAGCACCACCCGCTGCATTATTTTATCTTTTAAATTCACGATCGCATCTGGTGTTTCATAACTGATGCCATTTGGCGGAGCTGAATATAGTTCGTCCGTTGGACGGGAAGAATGGCAGGAAAGGCAACGCTCTGAAATAATAGGGTAAATCTGCGTAAATGACACTTCGTTTTTACAACCGTCGGTATTCACATTTGGAGCAGTGATGAACACCACGCCCAGCATCATCGCTACTCCAACTGGCAACATCCAAACGGTCGGTTCTCCTTTTTCCGTTAAATTATGATAATGTTTGATCACGGCACTTGCCAGAGCAATGGCCGCTAAAACTGCCCAGTTCCACGGATGCCCGAAGGTGCTCGGAAAATGGTTGCTGATCATAATAAATAAGACCGGCAAGGTCATATAATTATTATGCAATGAGCGTAACCCTGCATGTTTTCCCAATTCTGGATTTAATGGCTTACCTTCTTTCGCTGCATTTACCATCGCCTTTTGCGCGGGTATGATAACAAAAAAAACATTGCCTGCCATTAGCGTTCCCAATATCGCGCCGACATGTATATAAGCTGCTCGACTATTGAAATATTGAGAAAAGAACCAAGCTAAAAATGTAATCCCCAAAAAACCAATCAAAGAAAAAACAATTCCTTTTTTCACCAGTGGCGTTTTGCACAAAAAAGCATAAACCACCCATGAAACCATCATTGCCCCGATGCCGATGGCAATGCCTGTTGCCGCAGAAATATCTGCTATATTTTTGTCGAGCAGCATGCCGCCGGCATTAAAATAGTAAACAATAAATAATAAGGCGATGCCGCTGATCCAAGTGAAATAGGCTTCGTATTTAAACCAATGTAGTTCTTTTGGTATTTTTTTCGGTGCAACTTTATATTTTTCTAAATAATAAAAACCGCCGCCATGCACGGCCCATAAATTCCCGGCCAGTTCGTCCCGCAGGTTTTTTGTGCGGTTCAAACTGTTTTCCAAAAAGACAAAATAAAAAGAAGCGCCGATCCATGCAATGCCAATGGTGATATGAAACCAGCGCACGAAGAGGTTAAGCCATTCGAAAAAATGACCCTCGTATGGAGTGCCTTTTATGGCAGCATATACAACGGCGAGCAGAAAAGCGACAAGTAGGGCCAACCCTATATTTAAGTAGTTTTTTGAAAGCCCCAAATGCTCGCTTGTTTCATTTCCGTCATTTGGTTTTACTAAATTCATCAGCTTACCAATTCGTTTTGCAAGTAGTGCAAAAACGATGAGCAGCACAATAGTCGTAATAGCAATCGCCGTCATTTAACTCTTTTGTGATATAACTTCTTTATTTTTTGCCGGAAACATAAATGTCGATGAGCTTTCACACAACAACGCCATAAATTCGCAACCGACTCACTCCTCCATCCGGGAAAATATTCAACCGTACATGCGAAAATGGCCCAGTGTTTATTATTTCTTTGTCAAAAAAATGTTCGCAATGCGGCTGCAATTTGGAAGCCGGTAATATTTCTGACCATTTAACTTTTTCTATATCAAATTTATTTTCTGCGTTTACATGACACCCTTCCAGTGAAAATTTGTCAGGATAATTTCCTTTAAAATGGCAGGTGTCCAACAGCACTTTTTCGATTTTCCCGACAGTCGCTAATTTTATGATTACCCAGTCCCTGTTATTCGGTGTGCGGTTTCTTTTTGTTTCCCAGCCATCTCCCATATTTATGCCCTTGCCGGGCATAATTAAATTATCCATTTTGCTAAAGAACATGTCATTGCATTGCAGTGCTCTGCCACCATTGATAGCTGCTGCGAGGTCAATGGTTTCACCTTTATTAAATTGCCTGGCCACTTCGCCATAGGCCCGGAATCGAGCAACGCCACCGTCGGGGAAAATATTAAGGCGGAGGTGTGTCCATGTTTTATCAGAATTTATTTCAAAAAAATGCTGGCTGCCAGGATTGAGTGGCGACTTGGTTAATACTTCTGTCCATTCAATATTTGAATGGAGGAGGTAACTTGAAGTTACCTCCTTAATTTCTCCCAAAAACGCCGCATCCACGGAAGCAAACGGCGGGTGGTTCCCCAAGAAGTGATTCGTGTCAATATCCAATCCTTTTATTTTTCCCGGTACTGCCAATTGCACAACACAATAATCATGTCCAGGTGTTCTTTTCCGGCGGCTTTCCCATCCATCCATCCATTTTCCGTGGTCGGTATATTTATCGTGGATGAAAATGCCCCTGCCAGGTTTGAGGAGGTTTTCTTTCTTGGCAAAAAAATCGTCGTTGGCATAGAGGACTTTGCCGCCGAGGCGTTCGGCTGCGAGGTCGGTCAGTTTGGTGAATATTGGTTGGTCGGTTTGGTTACGCATTTTTCTTTTTCACTATTTTAAGATCACTTTTCCACATTTCAATTTCTGCATTTTCCCTTTCTCAAAAATCTTTACGCCGCCAATATAAGTTTGCTTCACTTTGCCAAAAAGTTGTTGACCAAGGTAGGGCGTTATTTTATGTCGGTGAATAATATTTTTCTTTTTCACTTCAAACATTTCATCTGGCTGCCAGATTACGAGGTCGGCATCGTAACCTATGGCAATCTTCCCTTTGCGATGCCCCAGCCCGATAAATCTGGCTGACTCTTCAACGAGCCAAGCTACAATATTTTTTAAAGTAAATCCTCGTTGCCTTGCTGCCGTCCAAATCACTGGCAGCAAAAATTGCAAGCTCGAAATACCGCCCCACGCCTGTATTAAATCCCCACTCTCCAATTGCTTCATTTCTGGCGGCGCTGGCGAATGGTCTGTAGCGAGGAAATCAATGATGCCATTGCCGAGGGCCTCCCAGAGTTGTTCGTTGTTTTCCCGTTCCCGAATGGGCGGCGCACACTTGAAACGGGTGTCTGCGTCAGGGATGTTTTCGGCATTAAAAAATAAATAATGAGGGCAGGTTTCGACCGTAAGCGGCAGTCCTTCTTCTTTTGCCTTTAGAATGGCAGGCAGTGCCTCCGCCGATGAGAGATGTACAATGTGAGTGCGGCAACTAAATTCCCGACACAGTGAAATCATCAGTTCTATGGCGGCATTTTCCCATGCTTTTGGACGGGAACGGAGGTAGGCTTGGTAGGAGGTGGAGTTGGTCTCCATTGTGCCGACAGCACTTTCCAACTCGCAATGCACCAGTAAGGGCAGTCCTGATTTGGCGATAGCCGCCATGCCTTTCCGCAAATCAGCCTCTGTCACGTTCGGAAATTCATCGATGCCCGAATGGGTAAGGAATGCCTTGATACCCAGGATGCCGCTCGCCAGCAAGGTTTCTGTTTCGCCCGCGTTTTCCGGGACGATGCCTCCCCAAAAACCGCAGTTTACGTGGAGCTTGCCCTCAGCTGCCGCTAGTTTTTTTTTAAAACTTTGTGGAGAAATGGTCACAGGGCTGGAATTTAGCGGCATGTCCACAAGGGTAGTGATGCCACCTGCCGCCGCGGCTTTTGTTGCAGTGTCAAAACCTTCCCAATCCGTCCGTCCTGGCTCGTTGATGTGAACATGGGGGTCAATGATGCCGGGCATGAGGATGGCATTGCCAACATCTTCGAATGGGCAGTCGATGTGTTCGGGCATTCCCTTTTTAATAGAATGGATGCGGCCCTTTTTTATGAAAATAGTAGCGGGTTGGAACTGGTCGTCGAGCCAAGTGCGGTTGGAGTGGGTGGCGAGGATTGAAGGCATGTTTTATAAAGTGGGTCTCATTTAGTTCGATCTTTTTTATTTTTTCACTCCAATTTCTGTTGTTTCTTCGCTGTCTTTATTTGCTTTTTAAAATTATGGGTACTGACAACTTGCTAACCAGTTCGTTTTTCAAAAGCCCCTAACGCGTCACCTGTAGCCCATCCGCCTTCAGTGGCAGCCTCCTTGTTTTCTCTAAAACCCTGTGCATCTTTTTTGATGGCTTCCTGCTTGGTTTGTTCCTCGCCAAGCATTGTAAAAATCAATTCAAGGTTGGTCATGTGGTCGCGCAAATTCTCCCGGTCGAAGCCTTTGTGTTTTTTATAATCAGAAGGTGCCAAGCCAAATGTTGCCCGGCTGATTTCGGCGGTGAGGATGGCATATTCTGCTCCTACTTTCACATCCCCATTTTGCCATTCATCGGTCAGTTGTCCTCTTATATTGATGGATTGTAAACGTTTGTCAATCCACTCGTTATCGTAACCGAGGCCTTTGTAATATTCCCTTGCCCGTTGGGCTGCAAGTTCTGGGTTCTCAATTTCTTGAACACGCTCGTAGCCTACTTTTGCTAACCATTGTTTGAAAGGTTCAGCTTTGGAGGAAGGTATGGATTGGATAATGCGGAAGATGCCTTTAAGATTGGAAGCATTCACTTTTCTTTTTTTGCCATCTTTTGCGGTCATTGGTAGTGGGGTACAAATTGTACCCCAGTTGGTGTTTAGCCCTCCATCACGACTTCGCATTTTTTTAATATACTGACGTACATCTTTGCTTTCACTCAAAATTTCAACAACATCAGATACCGCAAACCACCACTCTTCATTATGCCAAGTTCGGCGGATTTGCTTTTCCTGAAATACGACGATTTTGTTTTCTGGTTTCATTGGGTAAACGTACAATAATTTGTTTGCTTTTTAAAACTTTTTGTGCAGATCGTTGAGGTTAGCCTTCCCTTTCCCTATATTACTGCTACGCCATTCGCACTGTTGTTTTCAAGCTCCCCATACAACCCCATCAACACCTTCTCCGGCGTCATTGGCGCGGCATATTTTTCCAATTGTAAATCTGGATTAAACGCCAGCATCGCATTCAAAATGGCAAAATACGCTCCGATACCATACATCAGCGGCGGTTCACCAACGGCCTTTGAGCGAAAGATGGCTAGTTCCGAGCCGTCCGTATTTAGGAAATGCACGTCGATGTCTTTTGGCACGGAGTAGATGTCTGGTATTTTGTAAGTGGAAAGGGCATTGCTCATCAGGCGGCCTTCGTTGCTGTACATCAGTTCCTCCATGGTCATCCAGCCGATACCCTGCACGATGCCTCCTTCGGCCTGTCCGAGGTCAATCATACGGTTCATGCTGGCGCCGAAATCGTGTACTACTTTTACCGAATCAAATTCATAACGTCCGCGCAGGCAGTCTAAGGTAGCGGTAATAATTGCGGTGCCGTAAACATGGTAGGCAAAAGGGTGGCCCTTTTCTTTTTTTTTGTCAAAATGGATGTGAGGGGTGGCGTAATGACCCTTTGCGCTCAAGTTGACCCGCTGTGTGAACGCCAGGGAAATCAATTGTTCCCATTGCATGGAAGAGGGTTTTCCATTGACCAAAACTTGGTCATATTTCAATTCAATATTTTCCGGTTTAGTATTGAATTCAGATGCTGCAGTTTTTTGCAAACGCTCCAAGATTTGCCGACAGGCGATGGTCAATGCCTTGCCATTGAGGTCAGCAGTTGCGCTTGCCGCGGAGGGGGAAGTGTTGGCAACCCGTGTCGTATTGGTCGACTCTATTTTTATTTTATTTATTGAAATTCCAAAGGTGTTGGCAGCCACTTGCAGCATCTTGGTATTGACGCCCTGGCCCATTTCCACTGCCCCAGTACTGATGCCAACACTTCCGTCGCTATAAACATGCACGAGGGCCCGGGCATTGTTCATTTGTGTGTTGGTAAAGGAAATGCCAAAGCAAATGGGCATCAGCGCCAGCCCTTTTTTAAATAAGGTATTTTTTTTATTAAAATCCTCGACTGCTTGTTGCATATCCGCCAAGTTGTAGCGCTCCTCCGCTCCGTCCCAGCAGGCGATGGCTTCCTTTGCTTCCGCGATTTGGCCATAAGGAAACTCATCGCCGTTTTTCAATAAATTTTTCCTTTGAATGATATTGGCCGACACTCCCAGTTCTCTCGCTGCATGGTGTATGGCTGACTCGATGACGAACATTGCCTGTGGCCCGCCGAAGCCGCGGAAGGCAGTATTCGGCGGCAGATTGGTGCGGCAAGAGTAAGCTGTTGCAGTCACGTTCGGTAGGAAGTAACTGTTGTTCGCGTGGAACAGCGTGCGCTCCATGATGGCAGGGGAAAGATCAGCGGCAGCGCCCGCATTTTGGTAGTACGTGGCCTCGTATGCGACGATATTAAAATGCTCGTCCAGCCCGATTTTATAATCGGAAGAATAAGGATGGCGTTTGCCGGTCATACGCATGTCGTCCATGCGGTGCAGTATCAGTTTGATTGGTTTTTGCAAATGAAAAACGCCCAGCGCTACCATCACGCCCCAGCCTGTGGCCTGATCTTCCTTCCCGCCGAAGCCACCGCCGAGACGAGTCACGTCCACCTCGATTTTGTGCATGGGGATGCCGAGAACTTTGGCTACCGTGCGTTGCATTGCCGTCGGCCCCTGTGTGGAGGAGGAGATGCGGATGCTGCCGTTTTCCATCGGGTAGCCATATGCCCCCTGCGTCTCGATGTATAAATGTTCCTGTCCACCCGATTCGGCAATGCCCTCGAAGACGTATTTACATTTTTGAAATGCCGCCCCAACATTACCGAGCTGGAAGGTGCGGGGTGGTATAATAAGGTGTCCTGCAGCCTGCGCCTCCCGAGGGTCGGTGATGACGGGCAGCGGTTCTATATCTACTTCTATTTTATGCAATGCCGCCCTTGCCTGCGCCTCCGTTTCGGCAATGACCAAGGCGATGGGCTGTCCCCGAAAATGCACTTCCCCCTCTGCCAGCAAAGGCTCATCGGGAATAATGCCGCCGATTTGGTTGTCGCTGGGAATGTCTTCGTGGGTGAAAATCCGCACGATGCCGGGTTCGTTTTGCGCAGCGGAAATGTCGAGGTGGTTGATTTTTCCGTGAGCCTCTGAGGAGGCGAAGACGGCGGCATGGAGGGTGCCACTGCGCACGGGGATGTCGTCCACGTAAATGGATTGACCTCGGACGTGAGAGTAGGAGTCGAGGTTGGGGAGCTGGGCAATTGGTTTCATTATTTCTCCAATTCTTTTTTAAATGCCTCCGCATCGATGATTGCCACTTTTGGAAAATCAATCTTCCTCAATATTTGAAAATGCTTGTCGTGGCTCACCAAATATTTTGCATTCCCAGTAATTGCGCAATCGACAAACTTGTTGTCGTCGGGGTCAGCGATTATTATTTTCCATGCAAAATAATTAGTGACAAATACAACATTAGGGGCATTTTCGATAATTTGAAGAATGGTAGAAGCAAGTTCCTCTCCCATGTGTCTTTCCAATATTTCTTCATATTCAAATAGAATTTCCGTGGATACGCAAAGCGTAAATTCCTCATTTAAAAAACTATCAAAAATCCAACGGAATTCAGAATTGGAGGAAATGCTGACAAGCAGGATGTTGGTGTCTATTACTACTCGCATGGGAATTATTTGCGATTATAAGGAGTGCGCATATGCGTATTTGCAAACCGCTTCATATCCTCGTTCGTCCACTCTTTTTCTTCCCATTTTTCATCAGCCAAACGAGTTGCTTTTTCGGCCAAGTACCTCACCAGTAAACGTTTTATAGCGAGTAAATCAGTTTCACCCAAATCTCTAGAAAACAACTTCAATAATTCCAGTTGGATATTGTTGAGCGGTGTTTTTAAAGTTTGTGCTTCCATGTTTTTTTAATTTTTTATAAAAATACGAAATTCGTTTTGTTTGGTAACATTTTACTCTTAAACCAATTCCTCCAACCTCAATTCGTTATTTCCCACCTCCAAAAAACAGCCAAAAAACAACTGCCTCAAAAGTAGCCTTTTATATTCCTCCGTTCCCCTCGCATCACTAATCGGCGATATTTCCTCTTGAATGATCGCCGCATTTTATTAGAAGTTGAAGATAGGGTTTAAGCCCGCAGGTAAATGAAGTCAAGCCCAAACAACACCAACCTTATAACCCTTGAATTTCTCATCATGTGTTATGATTTCAATATTTTCCGACATTGCTTGCGCAATAATCATTCTGTCAAAAGGGTCATTGTGGTGGAAGGGAAGGATTGAAAGTACTTGGTAATGTGCAAAATCGAAAGGTAGTAGGACAAAACCATTTTGCAATAATAATAATTCTAATTGTTGGATGGAGTACCCTAATTTCAATTTGCCGATACTCACTTTGATGGCCATTTCCCAGAGCGAGGCATGACTGACAAACAAATCGTTGGCAGGGTCATTTAGAATGGACAAAATTGATGGTTTCAACGCCGTATTATTTTCAGCATGCCAAATCAGGACGTGTGTATCAATCAAGTATTTCATGTGGGCATGTAGTCTTCAAACCCTTCAGGTGTCGCATCAAAGTCTGAGGCGACATATAAAAAAATGCCTTTGCCCCAGCCAGGTTTCCGGAAGGGCTTTTGAGGAGGAGTGGCGACCTTCTTTAAGCTGAGTAATTTATTAAGTAACTTATTGTCCTTTAAATAACTGATCCAGACAATTAATTCCAGTTTTATTGATTCGGTAGACATAGATTTATGTTTTTACAAAGTTACCCTTTTTAACTTTTATGGTACTTTGACAAATCCCGTGATTTTAGTTTTCATAGCGGGTGAAAGGTGACACCTTTCCAAAAGGTGTCACCTTTTGGCTTCCTTTTACCATTTGGTTTGAGGGTTTCCACGGGATTTGTCAAAGAACCACTTTTATTAACTAACGCCTTTTGGTTCGATTTAATTCAGGTGTTTTTAAACCAATTCCCCCAACCTCAATTCGTTATTTTCCATTTCCAAAAAGCACCCAAAAAACAACTGTCTCAAAAGCAGCCGTTTATATTCCTCTGTCCCCCTCGCATCGCTGATCGGTGATATTTCTTCTTGAATAACCGCGCCTGTTTTTTTAATTAAATCCGCATTTATTTTTTGTCCTTTCATTGTCGCCGAACTCCGCTCCAAATACATTGGTACCGGCCCGACGCCACCAGCGGAAATATGTGCTTCCTGAATTGTTTCCCCGTCCATTTTTAATAAGCAAGCAGTGTTCACGCTGGCGATATCGAGATGGGTTCGCTTGCATACTTTTTCAAAATGGAAATGGTCTGTCTTTTTGGGGATTTCAAAAAATATAGATTCGATATATTCGTCGGGGGCTTTGTCTAATGTTTTATAGCCTTTGTAAAAATGCCGCAATTTCAACGTGCGTTTATTTCCGTTTGTATTTAAAACAATGCTGCTGTCGAGGGCGAGGAAAAAGATGGTCAGGTCGCCGATGGGGGAGGCGTTGACGAGGTTGCCGCCGAGGGTGCCCATGTTGCGGATGGGCGTGGAGGATACCAATTTTATATGTTGTCGGAGTTTTGGAAAAATGGACTGCATGAGCGGTGATTCCTGTAGGTCGGTAGCAGTGACTGCTGCGCCGATGTGGCAATGGCCTCCCGCTTCGTATATTCCGTTTAATTCTTTTTGGTCAAATATCGGCTTGATGGAGGCATTCGCCATCGTCTCAGGTTTTTGCACAAACAGGTCGGTGCCGCCACCGACGAAAGTACCATTTCCTTTATTTTGTTTTTTGGAAAATGTGCTATCGGGAAGCGCTTCGAAACGCTCTCTTATTGTCAAAAAATAATGAGGTAGGTAATGATTTTCGACAAGCCATTGGAGGCGGTTCTCTTTTGGTTGGTCGACTGTTTTTTGGGCTATTTGGGCAGCAGCCCTTTCGAGGGATTTATAGCCGGTGCAGCGACAAATGTTGCCGTCTATTGCAGCAATGGCAGGGCTTACACCTGACAGGTTTTCAAAACCTGTCAGGTGTGTGGGTTGATGCATGGTAAACCCCGTTAGCGACACCACAAAACCGACAGTACAAAAACCGCACTGCGTCCCTCCTTCTTCCACGATGGCCTGTTGCACAGGCGATAGTTCTTCCATGTTCAAGCCCTCGATAGTAACGATATGCTTGCCCTGTGCATTGGACAGAGGCATGAGACAGGAAGTCATGCTGTGATAGCGGAGGTGGCCGTTTTCTATTTCCCCGACGAGGATGGTACATGCACCGCAGTCGCCTTCCCGGCAGCCGATTTTAGTGCCGACCAAATGTTTGTGGTAGCGCACGAAGTCGAGTACCGTTGTACCTGAGGGGAGAGGGGTTTGGATGGTTTGGTTGTTTAATAGGAAAGTGGTCATATTGATAATTATTTCATTTTTTCCAAAACCCAATAAATGCCAAACGAAAGGAAGAAGGTCACGAACCAAGCATAGCCGTATAATTCCATTAAAAAATTGCCGATGCTATCAGCAGAAATTACACCGACCGTTGCCAAAAAACCAGGAAGGACTGGCAGTATGCTCAGCACAAAAGCAATCCACGCATTTTTGTTCCAACCTTTATATATGCCATCGGTCTTAAAAAGTTGGGCCAAGTTGAGTTCCGTTTTTCTGATGATATAATAATCGCAGATCATGATGCCGGCCAATGCGCCTAGCAATGCCGAGTAGGCGATGAGCCAGACGAAAATATAGCCATGCGGGTCGGCCAGCAGCTTCCACGGGAAGATCAAAATGCCGATGATGCCGGTGATATAGCCGCCCATTCGGAAGCTGATTTTTTTCGGGGCAATATTGGCGAAGCTGTTGGCTGGAGCAACTACGTTGGCAGCGATGTTGGTGGACAGCGTGGCGATGACAAGGCCTAACATTGCAACGACGACGACCAGCGGCGATTCAAATTTGCCGAGCAAAACAACAGGGTCCCAGATAGCTTCGCCAAAAATCAAGACCGTTGCGCTGGTCACGGCGATGCCGATAAAGGAATAAAATGCCATCGTGCCAGGCAGTCCGATTGCTTGTCCGAGGATTTGGTCTTTTTGTGATTTGGCGTAACGGGTGAAGTCAGGGATGTTGAGAGAAAGGGTTGCCCAAAAACCGACCATGGCAGTCAAGCTCGGCCAGAATATTTTCCAAAAATCAACTTCTGTATTGGCAGCCAATTGATAAGAAGCATCTAGCATTTCACCCAACGAACCAACCTCTGCCCATGCCCACCCCAGAAGTGCAACTCCAATAAGCAGCAAGAAAGGCGCTGCCCAGGTTTCTAGCTTTTTAATGGAATCAATGCCTTTATAAACAATGTACATATTGATGAACCAAAAGAGCATGAAGCAACCGAACTGCCCTAAATTAATGCCGATGAAATCACCGAGGTAAAGGCTGTCTTCGAGACCCGGCATTAGTGCCAGCAGCATTTGATAAATAGCTGCCCCTCCGATCCATGTCTGAATGCCGAACCACCCGCAGGCGACCAGACCCCTCAGCAGGCCTGCGAGTATGGCACCATCTATCCCAAAATTCAACCGCAAAAAAACGGGCAAAGGGATGCCGTATTTTGTGCCAACGTGGGCATTGAGGATCATTGGAATCAGCACGATGACGTTTCCCAAAAGGATGGTGATGAGTGCTTGCCACCAGTTCATGCCCTGCTCGATCATGCTGCTGGCCAGCATATAGGTTGGTATGCAAACGGCCATGCCCACCCAGATGGCGGCGATGTTCCACTTGTCCCAAGTGCGCTTGGAAGCGGGTACGGGGGCGAAGTCTTCGCTGTATAGTGGGGAGGCAGAAACGTCTTCTTGGAGTTCGATTATTTCTTGTTTCATACTATGGTAGGTTTTCGTTTAAACGCCATAACCCTTAGCAACGGTCATAGAATACCATACCGACTTCGGTTGAGTAATTTTTTGACCGCTACTTAGCTTTTTTACCTTTTAAATGCTCAATGTCTTGTAAATCTTTTAGCCTGCCAGATGCTTGTTTGGCTTTCAATAAGTTTGTCAAATTGATAGTTTTTACTAGAATGCCGTCTGATCTCATGTCCAGTGAATATGGAAATACCGATATAAAATCCAGCCCTTTCAAATCAGTGATGACATCAATGCTTACGGGGGAAATACCAAATGAAAATACATCGGACTGCTTGTGGTCGAGGAATTTTTCGAGCGTCATATCAAAAACAGGCATTCCAAAAAGATGAAATGCTTGAGTGATCTTTTCGTAATTCTCGGTAGTTCTTTCTACCCAAATATCCATGTCGCCTGTGTTGCGGGCATAACCATGAAAAATGACGGCATAGCCTCCCACAAGCATATATTTCACTTCAGCCGAGTTTAGGGCTTTTATGAAATCCAAAAAATCGGGATGTAATCGAACCTGATTCATTGTTTCCTCATGCTGAATTTAGTCTTATCCATTCGTGGCGGATTCGAGGGATCAAAACCATAAGCAATGCTGTTGAGGTAATGAGTAGCAGCCAGTCGCTCATCTACAGATTTTTTTTGCCAAAAAATATTGTTTCGTTGACTTTGCTCCTCTATTTTACCTGACCAAAATGCAGTTCGATCAAGTCGAATAAGTGCTTCGTTGTTGGGATCCATTATTATAAGAATTTAGATTTTTACCTTTCCCAAAGCCTTTTCCAACAAATCCAGCGCTACTGCCACATCCTCCTCCGTCGCTGTCATCGGCGGCGAAATGCGGATCACGTTTCCGTACATCCCTCCTTTTCCGATCAGCAGGCCAAGTTCGCGGGTAGCTTCAAAGAGTTGTTTCGTGGCCTCGGTGGAAGGCTCTTTGCTTTGGCGGTCGTTGACCAATTCCAACCCTTGCATCAGTCCCATTCCGCGTACGTCGCCAATAAAAGCGTATTTTTCTTTCATTTTTTCCAAACCACCGCGGAGCATACTGCCGACTTTGGCGACATGTTGCGGATTGGCCTCTTTTTCCAAAACTTCCAATGTTGCAGACGAGGCGGCACAAGAGACAGGATTGCCGCCAAAAGTGCTGATAGTCAGGCCTGCGCCTTTGGTGCTCTCCGCAATTTCAGGCGTGGTGATGGTATTGGCGAGGGGAAAGCCGTTGGCGATGCTTTTGGCCATCGTCATGATGTCCGGTTCGACCCCCCAATGTTCGATGCCGAACCATTTATCACCCGTGCGGCCAAAGCCGGTTTGCACTTCGTCCGCAATGAACAATCCTTCGTAATGTTTGATAATGTCTTTTACTATTTTAAAATATTCAGGCGGGGGAGTAATAAACCCTCCAACACCTTGGATCGGCTCGGCGATGAATGCAGCGATCCTTCCTGAAGTGGTCGTTTTGATGGTATCTTCCACATCTTGAGCGCAGGCAACGCCACAACTTGGATAGGTCATTTTATAAGGGCAGCGATAGCAGTATGGATTCAGGGCGTGCTTGATGCCTAAAATGTGGGTGCCTCCGATGCGCCACGGCGACTGGCCTGTAAGACTCATACCGATGGCCGATCGTCCGCTGTAACCATGCCGCAAGGCGATGACCTCCTGATTTCCTGTGTGGCCTTTTGCTAAAAAAACAGCCGTCTCATCAGCATCGGTGCCGGAGGGGGTAAAATAGGAAACCTGCAATTTGCCTGGTGCGAGTTCCGCCATTTTTTCTGCTAAATTGACGTGCCCTTCATTTGGATAGAGGGTGGAGGAATGGATCATTTTTTCCGTTTGCTCTTGAACTGCTTTTGTCACTTCAGGGCGGTTATGGCCGACACTAGTGGTAAGGATGCCACCAAAAAAGTCGAGGTATTTTTTCCCTTCCACGTCCCAGACGTACATCCCGTCACCGCGTTCGAGCGGGAGCGGCTCGGTGTAATATAGGAGGTGGTTTGGCCAAAGGTATTTTTTTTGTTTTTCGAGGATTTGGGACTTTTTGTTTTGAACGGTTTCACTTGTATTCATGATGAATTTATTTGTTTTGGCAGGTAGTTTGGGATCGTTCTAACATTATATTTCGAATTGATTGTGAGTGTGATAAAACCAGAACTTGTGAAACTTAGTATTCTTAGTGAACGCGGGCTATTAGTTGTATGAAATTGATTTTCAAAAGATTAGATAATAAAACTTGGAAGCTATGAGAGCTTCCAAGTTTTATACCGCTTTGACAATTAAGCATCCAAAATTATTGTTCACTATCGGAGGCAGCACTCTCAACGGCATCGGCTGCTGCTTCCAAAACCGGTTCTGGAAAATAGTCTGTCGTATTTGCTTCGATTTCTTCTTTTAACCTGTTGTACATCTTGTCATTTTGATCTTTGAAAGCACCTTTCATCAATGCAAACATGGACCGCATGAACATGCCTTTACCCTCCGCAATGGCATTCGTGGTAATAATCGTTGTATTATCGTCTTTGGCAGCAAACTTGATATCCACTTGATTTGTCATTACGTCCATTTCAAACTTTAAGGCGTACTGTTCCATTTCTTTTATAGCCATCACTTCTTCCGTCATTTCCATTGTTTCGCCATTCTGGACGATGGTTATTTTGGACGTAGCGCCGACTTCGTTTTTCGTGCCACTTAACAACTCCATGCCCTCCAGTCCTTCAACCCATTGGCTGGCTTTACTCTCATCCATAAATACTGCCCAGGATTCATTGAGCGATTTGTTCACCTCTACTTCGGTGGAATAACTGACCTTTGGCGTGAAAACGCCGAGCAAAAAGAAAATGGCGACCAAAGCAGCGATGACGCCCAGACTGATTTTTAAGATTTTCATGATAAAATGATTTTAGGAAATGAATGTTTAGTAACGGTCAAAAAATAACTTCCCCTTGGCTTTTCCTTTTTTTAATAATTCTTTGAAATAGGCGTTGACCTCTTTCAGTAAGCGTACATCTTCCGTTTGGAAAAGCAATTTGACAATCTCTGTTTTCAACATGGTGTTTGGAGGAAGTTTCGGATTTTTTATATTTGTAAGGTTATCGTAATTTAGCTTTCTTTACAAAATAAGTATAACCATGACAGCAGAATTCATTCTTCATTTCGATACGGTAGATGACTTTTTGCGCTTACTTGATTTACTGAAAGAAAGCGGCATTAAAGACTTTGCTTTCAAGCCAAAAATCCGCCAGAAAAAAACTGGTGGCCAACCGAAAAGGAAATGGAACTTTGGCATTGGCGACTTGGGAGGCAAACTCGATCGCACAAACATCCGCGATTATGCCTACAAAGCCTAAAACGCTGGTTGATACCAATATTTTCATTTATTCCTACGATGCCACTTCAATTTACCACAAAAAAGTCGTTAGGTTTTTAAATGATCCGAGTTTCGATCTCTATACTCCCACAAAAAATATTTCAGAGTTCTTTGCGGTGCTTTCCAAACTGGGACAGCCATTTCCCAAAGTGTTCTCTTTTTATCAGAACATCAAATCCAACACTGGTCTGTTATTTCCGAATACAAGCAGCCTTTCCATTTTTGAAATCCTCTTGCAGAAATACGAACCAAAAGGAAACAAAGTCTATGACATGGAAATTGTTTCCATCGCATTGGACAATAGAATTACGGAAATATCTACCGTCAATGTCAAAGATTTTGCAGGCATTTCGGAAATTAAAGTTCGGACAATTTAAACAAAAAAAATCAACTTGCCCAATCCTTCCAAGCCTTCGGATCCCACTTCGTTGTCCGTTTTTTCAGCTTCGTCCAGAAGGCAATAGAGCTTTTACCAGTGATGTCGCCGACGCCAAAACGGGACTCGTTCCAGCCGCCAAAAGAGAAAGGTTCGCGGGGCACCGGTACGCCGATGTTCACGCCGACCATGCCTGCGCTCACCCGCTCCATCACGTAATCGGCGAGGCCGCCGTTTTCGGTAAACACGGAGGAGGCGTTGCCGTAGTTCGAGCTGTTTTCGATGCGGATGGCTTCGTCAATATCGTTGGTTCGCATGATGGCCAGCACGGGGCCAAATACTTCTTCTTTGGCAATGGCCATGTCTGGTGTCACGTGATCTATCACCGTTGGGCCAACATAAAAACCGCCCTCTTTCCCAGACACGGTTGCATTCCTTCCGTCCAAAAGTACCTTTGCTCCGGCAGCTTCGGCTTCGCTGATGTAGCGTTCGATGCGTTCTTTTGCTTCTTTTGAGATGACCGAGCCGAGGTTTTCGCCCGGCACTATTTTTTTTGATTCCTCACAGATTTGCGCTATAATATGATCCACATTGCCGACGGCAACCATCGCCGAAGCGGCCATGCACCTTTGCCCCGCGCAGCCCGACATGGAGGCTGCGATATTGGCAGAGGAAATGTCGGGGTTGGCATCTTCAAGTACAATGAGGTGGTTTTTGGCACCGCCGAGGGCGATGCATCTTTTAAGGTTGGAGGAGGCCCGGCGGTAAACAATTTTGGCAACTTTGGTAGAACCGACAAACGAAACGGCTTTGATGCCTGGGTGGTCGCAAATAGCTTCTACTATTTCTTTGTCCCCATTGACGATATTTAAAACACCATCTGGCAGTCCTGCTTCTTTTAATAATTCTGCAATGCGCTGTGCACTCAGTGGCACAAGCTCGGAAGGTTTTAAAATCATGCAATTGCCGAGAGCGATGGCATTTGGTATCGTCCAGAGCGGCACCATAAAAGGGAAATTGAAAGGGGAAATAGAAGCGACTACGCCCAATGGCCGATGCGATGTCCGGCATTCCACGCCTTTGCTAACCTCCTGTATTTCATCGTTCAGAATGGTCGGCAGGGCACAGGCAACTTCTGATAGTTCCATGCCTTTCAACACTTCTGCCTTTGCCTCTCCGTAAATCTTTCCATTTTCGAGGCAGACCAGTTCGGTGAGTTCGTGCATGTGTTTTTCCAATAGGCTGCGGAATTTATAAAACACCTGTACCCGATCTTTGATGGTCATTCTCGACCAACTAGGAAATGCTTCTTGGGCTGCCTTTACCGCTTCGTCCAAAACGGCCTTTCCTGACAATGGGACAGTGGAAATGGCAGCTCCGTCAGAGGGGTTCAAGACTTCCATGGAGCGGCCATTGGTTTTTATGAAAGCTCCTTTGATATAGTTTTTTACAGATGGTTGGGATGTGGTTGAAACACTCATGTTTTATTTTTTAAAATATAAATTGTTAATCAAATGTATCGCCAAGTTTACGGCTTTTTATAGTAAAATTAAAAATGGAAGATGGCATCGGGTTTCAATAAGGTCAACTCATCGAAAGTGTTCTTTGCATTAATTTAGGGGGCAATCAAATCCATTGCATCTAAAATCACCTGACATGCTTGCCTGATCTCTTTTTCTGAAATGGTGAGCGGGGGGGCAATGCGGAGACTGCGATCGTTGAACAGGAACCAGTCCGTGATAACACCATTATCTAAGCAATGATATTGCACTTTTCTGAGTTTGTCAAAATCTTCCATTTCGACTGCCATCAATAACCCTGCGCTTCGGACTTCTTTGATAGCTGGATGAACCAATAGGCTGCGAAAAAGCCTTTCTTTTTTTTTCACTTTTTCAATATGGTTTTCTTCTAACAAAACCTGCAAAGTAGCAAGCCCGGCAGCACAGCTGACAGGGTGTCCGCCAAAAGTAGTGATGTGGCCGAGTGGCGGGTCGTGGGCCAATACCGCCATTATCTTTTTTGATGAAACGAATGCGCCAACCGGCATGCCACCACCCATTCCTTTGGCTAAAAGTAAAACATCAGGAACAACGCCATACTGCTGGAACGCCCAAAGCGACCCTGTGCGCCCATATCCCGCCTGAACTTCGTCCAACACCAATAAAGCGCCCATCTCATCGCAGCGTTGGCGGATTTTTTTAAGGTAGTCATTTGCCGGAAGGCAAATACCGGACTCCCCCTGCACGGTTTCTAGGATGACGCAGGCGGTTTTTGAAGTGATTCTCTCAAGGTCTTTTTCAATATTGAAATCAATATGAGTGATTCCGGGCAGCAATGGGTAAAATGCCTGCGAGAAAGTGGTTGGTGACATAAGGCTGGCAGCACCTTGAGTGCTCCCGTGGTAGGCATTGCGGCAGGCAATTATTTCGCTCCGGCCGGTAAAGCGTTTGGCTAACTTCATGGCACCTTCAGTCGCTTCACTGCCAGAGTTGACGAAAAAAACATTGTCGAGGGGAGCGGGCAGGTGCTCAGTCAGCAATTGGGCAAGCTTGACTTGCGGAGACAAAATATATTCCCCGTAAACGAGCGTGTGCAAGTAACGATCGAGCTGGTTTTTTACCGCCTCGACCACTTTTGGGTGGCGATGGCCAAGGGCACTGACGCCAATGCCAGCAATTAAATCGAGGTAAGGTTTCCCGTTTTTATCAAAAAGATAACTGCCTTCTGCACGATCTATTTCGAGCATGAGCGGGAGGTCACTGGTCTGGGTGACGTGGTTGAGGAAGAGTTGTCTTAGGTTCAATATTTTGGATATAAGTTTTAGTAAAAAATCAGGATAGTTATGAAATGGCGGTTACATTTTTCGCCTCCATAACATAATTGGCATAAAGCATTTTCTATTTGAACGATAAAAAATTACAGTGCTTTAGCGGGTATCTTATTTATTTCCTGACCCTTAATGGCCAATTCGGAATACTTGAAAGAATCTTGTTTAGTTTTGCCACTATTTTAAATGTGACAAACGGGTACAACTTTTTAAGTTTTCACAAGTTCTTTCAATGCGTTTTCTGCATCCTGTCCGTTTGAGAGAAGATGTTGGTGCGCAAAAGGACTAGTCGCCCTGAAATTTTATCGTTCAATAAAATATTAATCAAGGTTGAATAGGGCACTTTCCAAACTACATCCATCTGCCATTTGAAGAACTAAGATAGTTATGAAATTCCTTAAGTTGAAAAATCAATTTTTTTTAAGCCTGTTTTTCTGCTGCTTTTCGCTGGTTGCCGTTTCGCAAAAAATGACTGTTGTGAAAGGTTCTGTTATTGATGCAGAGACGAAAGAGGCTTTGATTTTTGTAAATGTAGCATTTGTTGGCACAAACGTCGGGATAGAAACTGACTTCGATGGCAAATTTGAACTTGATTCAAAATTTGCCTCTGATTCTATCCAAGTCTCATATATTGGTTACGAAACCCAGACTATTGCTATTGAAAAAGGGGCGAGACAGACACTAAATGTGGTGCTGTCCCCGGCATCCATGAATTTGGGAACGGTCGTAGTGGAAGCGAAAAAGAGAGGTTACAAAAGAAAAAACAATCCAGCGGTTGCTTTGATAAAAAATGTGATTGCCCATAAAGATGATAACCGCATTGAGGCACAGGATTTTTATGAATATGACAAATACGAAAAGGTGGAATTTGATTTGAACAACTTCAACCCTGAGAAAATGAGGAAGCGTAGGTCCTTTAAAAAATTCCAATTCCTTTTTGATTATGTGGACACTTCAGAGCTAAACGGAAAGCCTTACCTGCCGTTTTTTATTCAAGAAACCTCTTCCAAAGTTTATTACCGAAAAAATACAGATACTAAAAGAGAATACCGGGAGGGTGTAAACGTGACCGGAATCGAAGATTATATTGATCTGGAGGATTTTACGACGATGATGGACATTCTCTATGACGATATCAATATCTATGAGAATGATGTAAGGATGCTCGATCTGACTTTTATGAGTCCTTTAAGTCCTCTGGCAAATTCGTATTATCGTTTTTACATAACCGATACTGCTGCGGTTGTGAACCAAAACACTTGCATCAAATTATCTTTCATGCCAGTGAACAAACAGAACATTGCTTTCAGGGGTGATTTGTTCATTTTGAAAGATTCGACTTATGCGGTGGTGAAAGCCGATTTGGGTATTACTAAACAGATCAACCTCAATTTTGTGGAAGACCTAAAGTTGGTGCAGGAGTTCACTCAAAAAAATGGGGTTTGGGTTTTGTCGAACGATAAGTTAATCCTCGATTTTGCTGTTTTCAAAAAAGGAACTGGAGTTTTTGGGAAAAGGGAAGTTTCATATAAAGATTTTGTTTTTGGTGAAGAACGGGAAGATGATATTTATAGTGGGACAGAGCAAGTGGCTGCTGCCGATGATGCTTACAAAAAGGATGAAAAATTTTGGCAAAGCGTGCGGCACGATACTTTAACGGTACAGGAGCAAGGGGTGTACGATATGATTGATACCCTCCAGAAAGCACCTGCTTTCAAGACGATGATGACGATTCTACAACTGGTATTTACTGGGTACAAAGCAGTTGGGCCGTTTGATGTTGGGCCAATAGGCAATTTTTACAGTTATAATCCGGTGGAGGGTCTTCGAGCCAAAATAGGTGGGGAAACCAATTTAAAGTTTAACCCAAAATTTTTATTCGCTGGATATACGGCGTATGGGTTCACTGATACAGAATGGAAATATGGTGGATCATTTTTGTATTCTTTCAAAGAGGATTTCAAAGCTAGCCCCAAGCATTTTTTCAAGTTTGCCTATCAGCACGATGTGCAGTTGGTAGGACAGAGGCTGAAGTTTTCAAGTTCTGACAATTTTTTCCTTTCCCTACAGCGCGGCAGCAGGGACAAAATGCTTTTTTACAATAGGTATAAAGTTGAATATTTCATTGAATCGTCGAACAATATTTCATGGGATTTCACTTATACTAATGCAGATCAAAAGGCTTACGGCGGGACGGTGTTGAAATATACTGATCCAGACACCCAAGAAACAGCATTTTTCCCAAGTATCCGCACCAGCGAAATTGGTTTGGTATTTAGGTTTGCACCGAATGAGCAATATCTGAATGGGCGGTCCTACAGAGTGCCTGTGTTTAACAAATTCCCAGTTTTTAGATTAACGCTTAATACTGGTATTGAAGATATGCTTGGAGGAGATTACACTTATGGTAGTGCAACCTTAAATATCTTTAAGCGCTTTTATCTATCGTTGCTCGGAAGCATGCGTTTTGAAATTGAAGGTGGAAAATACTGGGGCGAGGGTACTCCCTATTTTTTGTTGCACCTGCCAAGGGCAAACCAAAGTTTTGCCTACCGTTCTGGAGATTTCAATATGATGAATTACCAAGAGTTTGTAAACGATGCATTTGTCTGGGCAGGAATGGAACATTATTTCAATGGGTTCTTTTTTAACAAAATACCATTATTGCGAAAATTGAAATTGAGGGAAGTAGTTTCTTTTAAAGCTATTTACGGTCAATTATCCGATGCAAACAATCCAGACAAAAATCCTGAACTGATTCAGTTTGTTGAAGAAGATGGGCGGTCTATTACTTATACCCTAGAAGAAAAACCATACATGGAAGCCAGCGTAGGTGTCATGAATATTTTTAAATTTGGCCGTATTGATATGGTCAGGAGATTGAACTATCTTCAACACCCCGAAATACCCACAATGTTTGGAGTAAAAGGGTTGAGTATGAGGCTCAAAATGTCTTTTAGTTTTTGATGAAAAATGCTTACAACCATTTTGTGTGAACGGGTTACTTTAGCAATATAGACACGCTCTAAGCAAACATTCACAGAGATTCTTTCCATTCGCTCTGCAATACAGAATTTACTCGCTACTTTTGCGGGGCATTTTTCACATTCATAAATCAGTACACATTCCTTTTTCATTATGAGCGAGAACCTGCTCAAAAAATACGGCCAGCCCTTTGTTTATAGGGTTATCAATCCTTTTATTGACTTACTGGTCAAGTGGAAGGTGCGGCCCAACACCATTACTACTCTGGGGCTTCTTATCAATACTGCCGCAACTGTGGTCTTTATCTGGGGAGCTGAGTTTGGCCAAAGAAACGACCACTCTTTTGTTGGGTGGGCAGGTGCCGTAATCCTATTTGGAGGTTTGTTTGACATGGTTGATGGACGTTTGGCTAGGGTGGGTAAAATGGCTTCATTATTTGGCGCCCTATATGATTCGGTACTTGACCGTTATAGCGAAATGATCATGTTTTTGGGTATTTGTTGGTATCTGGTTGCGCATAGTTATTTCCTGAGTTCATTGTTTGCTTTTATTGCGCTGATAGGTTCGGTGATGGTAAGTTATACAAGGGCTAGGGCAGAGGCCTTGGGTGCAAATGCCGATGTCGGGTTTATGCAAAGACCCGAGCGGGTTATTCTTATTGGTGTTTCAGCATTGACTTGTGGTATTTTTTCTGCCCAGGTTGGTGGGGATGTAAAAATCACAATAGATTGGTTGCCATTTCCTTTATTCGAGACCATAACCATATTTACTTTTCCCATTTTTGTGATGGCAATTCTCACAAATATTACTGCGTTGAGACGCCTTCTATTTGTGAAAAAGGAATTGGAACAAAAAAATACATGACATGAAACGTTTGATGTTTATTATTTCAATAGTCTGTTTATTATTTATCGCTGCTGAAGCACAAGAATTAAAAAATGGCCGGCCTGGATATTTCCCAATTCCCCCTAAAAAGGAAAATTCGCTTTTTTTCATCCAAAGAAATAAGAATGAGAATACCATTGTCTATGATGCCAACATGCAAAGTAATGGCGAATTTAAAAAAAACAAACCTATTGATACTTATTGGCTCAGGTATACTAGCACAGGTTATCGGAAGGAATTAGGTTGGCTGGAACGTACTTTTGCTTACGGTTATAGTTCAAAAAAAGATAAAAATGGGAATGGCCGTTGGATTGAACTGGCAGCTTACGACGAGAGAAAAATACACCTGAAAAAATCAACAGACGATAAACCCATCGCTACTATAACCTGCAATGGAAAAGAATGCAAGCTTGATTATATATATGTGTTTGTTGATGAATCAAGCACTTGGCCAAGAGTCATACATGTAGATATACATGGAGTAGAAGTCGATTCTGGGATCCCTCAGGTTGAACGTATACTTAACAAATAAAAACATGAGTCATCCCATAAGTAAAGTGTACACGTTTTTTCGCTCTTTTGGACTGAAAAACGTGCAAATTCCAGTGGATAAAGGGATAAATGGGACATTTTAGGAAGAATCCTTTAGCTATTGTTCTAAATTATACTCCTG
>JAJCYI010000019.1 GCA_029263015.1 Saprospiraceae bacterium
TTTCCTGTTTTTAGCGAGGTTATTTTTATTTTGAATAAGGCAAAAAAATGGAGCATAGTTGATTACGTGATATTTTTTTAACGCAATTCAAAGTCAAAAGAAGCCGATAAAAGCGGAAAATATTTAGGCTCGACTACTTAATCAACAAACCATTTTGCAGTATTCAGCAGAACAAATAATCGCCATTATTGATAGTTGGGAGAAAGAGACCTTGACATTCTTTTATCGGCAAGTTTCCACCAACCTTACCATTTCGCACCGTGTAATTGGAGAAGATAAATCTTTATCTGATAGTGAGAAGCTTGCAGAAATGACCCACCTTAATGAGTTCCACCATAAAATGTTGAGTTGGCTCAATGAAGGATTCGACCAGGTAATAAGTGAAAATGGTGCAGGAAAATTGATGGGTTTTTTGAAATTCCATGCAGATAAAATGAAAAGAAGAGGTGCAGTTGAATTCCCCGTTGCTTCTGCATTTGAAACCACAAAGAGCAAATTGGCCGGGAAAAACAATTGAAGGGATGAAGACAGTCTTGCTGTACATATCCCTGATTGTCAATGTTTTTATAATTGTGGCCGTCTTGTTTGCTTTGAATAAATATGGTGGATGGAAAAACCTCTGGGCCAAGGTCAATAACCGAGGTATCGAAAATTCTTATTTCCATCGCAAAAATCTTTTTGAAATGTTGCCAGTCAGAGATAGTGGGATTGTTTTTTTGGGAAACAGCATCACGGCTCAGGGCGAATGGTCGGAACTGTTCAACGGCCAAGACGTGGTGAACCGAGGCATTCCTGGGGATCATTGCGATGGTATTCGGGAACGGCTCGATGAAATTGTAAAACTGCAACCACGAAAGGTATTTCTATTGATCGGCGTAAATGACCTGGCCTACCACCCACCTGAAGTGGTTTTGGTGAAATATGAAAAGTTGCTTGTTGATATTTTGGGAAAAATGCCTACCACCCTCGTTTACCTTCAGACCCTTTTTCCAGTAAATAACAAGGTCAGCCCAACGCCTATCAGCAATGATGCCATCAGAGAATTGAATGCGGGCATTAGGAGGTTAGCGGTTGACAATCAATTGACAATCATTGATTTACACCCCCTCTTGCAAGATGCCAATGGCAATTTAGATTCAATATATACCCTCGATGGTTTGCATATCAACGGATTGGCCTATTTGAAATGGGCTGCTTTGATTGCCGATAAAGTTAAAGATGACCGTTGATTTTGTAGCTGCTTTGGAATCAGGAGTCAGGAGTCAAGGGCAGATGAAAAATATGGGAAATGGAATTTTTTGATTCCAACAGACTTGGCCTGATCTTTCCAAGACAAGAGATTTACTTTTTTAGAAATTTTACCACCCCTGACCCCTAAGCAGAAGCACAAAATGATCTTTAACAGTCTCACATTTTTGGTTTTTGTGGCAGTGTTCCTGCCTGTCTATTTCAATTTGAAAGGACGGAACAGGCTGATATGGGCGCTGGCGGGGAGCTACCTTTTTTACGGCTGGTGGGACTGGCGGTTTCTCAGCCTGATTGCCATATCGACGATGGTAGATTTTTACCTCGGTTCGAAGATGCATGTTGAAGATGACGAAAGGAAAAGAAAGCAACTATTGTTGGCGAGCATGGTATTAAACTTGGGCTTACTTGGCTTCTTTAAATACTTCGGTTTTTTTACAGACAGCTTTGTGGCCATGCTGCAAAATTTTGGGTTAAACCCATCCATCCATACCCTCAATATAATCTTGCCTGTCGGAATTTCATTTTACACTTTCCAGTCGATGAGTTATACCATTGACATTTTTCGAAAAAAATTAACGCCAGAACCAGATGTGCTAAGGTTTGCCACATTTGTTGCCTTTTGGCCTCAGCTTGTTGCTGGGCCAATTGTTCGAGCCAGCGACTTTTTACCACAATTCAGGAAGGATCACAATTTTGAGTGGAACCGGTTCACCTCTGGGATTGCTCAAGTTCTGTGGGGATTTTTCAAAAAAGTAGCAGTAGCAGACAGCCTTTCGCCCATCATTGACCAATGTTTTGGTGAGCCAAATGCATTTGCTTCCATTTATCTATTGATTGGGGTCGTTTTTTATAGTTTCCAAATCTATTGTGATTTTTCTGGGTACTCTGACATTGCCATTGGCTTTGCCCGGATGCTCGGTTTTGATTTTCCTCACAATTTCAGAACACCCTATTTTTCAAAAGGCTTTAGTGAATTTTGGCGCCGATGGCATATTTCCCTGTCCAGTTGGTTGCGGGATTACCTTTACATTTCGCTTGGCGGAAATAGAAAAGGAAACGTGAAAACATATCGTAACCTCATGCTCACCATGTTGCTCGGAGGACTGTGGCATGGCGCCAATTGGACCTTTGTTTTTTGGGGTTTCCTGCACGGCTTGTATTTAATGGTTGAGCGTTTTTGGAGTAAAAGTTTCGGCGCTATCATGGATTTTCTAAGATTTCCAAAAGCGTTAAAGTTGACAATCAACCTCCTGTTGGTTTACTTCTTCACCTGTTTTGCATGGATCTTTTTCCGCAGCCCTGATTTCGGAACTGCCATGGAGGTAATTAATGGAATAGCTGGCCTGGAAGGATTTAATGCGGTCAATATCATGAATAAATTTATCGTGATGAAAGGAGTCATGTTGATTTCCTTTTTATTGGTTGTTGAGATCTCAGACCTGAAATGGAATTGGGGCGAGGTCGTTCTGAGAAACCCTGTTTTCCGAGTGGCCTCGTTTGCAGTGCTATTGTGGATGATAGCCTTTTTTGGAACATTTGGATCGAATGCATTTATTTATTTTCAATTCTAAAATCATTGAAAAACCTAACCTGGATCTTAGCAGTATTGATACTTGCCTTTGTTGGCGACCGAGCTGGTGCTTGGCTTTTGGGTACCATCACCCAACAAAGCCAATTCCGATATTCCAGGCTTTATAATGGAGCGGCAGCATGCGATGTACTACTGATTGGCAATTCCAGGGGGTTGATTTTTTATCAACCATATATTGAAGAAAAAACAGGTCTGTCCACCACCAACATTAGTTATAATGGTCTTCCCATGGATTTGGCCTCCGTCCTCGTGAAGGATTTTATTGATAAAAACGGTGCGCCGAAATTACTTTTGGTGGATGTGACGATGTTGGACAAGAGAATGGATGAACGTCTGCTGACAGGATTTAATTTGTATGTTCCAGATTCTGATCGGCTATCCAAATTGATGGAGGAAAAATATCCTACATCATATTTCGGTGGCCAGGTCTCCAATCTCTATCGGTACAACAGTGAGGTATTCCAGCGAGCATTATATTATTGGAACCGTTCGGACAAAGACTGGTTGCTCGACCGGGTCATTTCACCAACCATGCAAGCAAATGCAGCGTATTTGGATTCTTTTGATTATGATTATTCCCCTGAAATGCTGAATGACTTGGCGGATCTGCTCCAATTTACCGAAGGTAAAAACATAAAAGTGGAGCTTGTGATAAACCCGTACTACCCGCCGTTTGCAGAGAAAATTGGAAACCTTGGGACTTTAAAAGAAGCAATAAAAAATGCCACCCAAAAAGAAGTACTCGATTATTCAAATTCAATACAGGGAGTAGAGGGTTTTGGAGATTACCAGCATTTGAACAAAACTGGCGCAAAAGCCTATCTGGATATGTTGATTGAAGATGGTGTATTGGATTACTGATTTGGACAACATCCTTTACAAGGCATAGACAGTCAATAACTTAGAAGGTTCAACATTCAGCATTCACCGCTCAACATTCACCATTAAAGGATCACTTCCTCATCCTTTCCTCCACTCTTTTTGCTGTTTCCCAACGCACCCCGATAATTTCTTCCAAAGCCAGTTTTGTAAGTTCCACATCTGTTTCAGCGATTAATTTACGCTCCAAAGTGCCGTTATATGATGCAGAGGCTTGGAGCAAATCCTTCATTTCAAGATCAGCATTTTTAAATTGTTGTTGTGCCAAATTATAAGTGTTGTTAGAATCCTCTTCGGCCTTTATCCTTACTTTCAATGTTTCAATGGATAGTAAAAATATGTGGTATCGGGTAAGCGTTTCGGCACGGATTTCCATTTTATGTGTATTGGATTCCATTTCTGCTATTTTAACATCAAACGCTTCAATCTCCTTTTCTTTTTTAGTGTTGGTAAAACTCCCGAGGCTTACTGCTGCTGAAAATTGGTACAAAGGGTAGAGCACAAAATTGTTGGGGTCAGGGGCGATGACATTTTCCAAGCTCACCTCATTGATGTTAAACATGAAATTCACATCGTCCATCCATTCCGTTCGTTTGAGTTCAACTTCTTTGGCTTCCTTACTTTTTTTATAGTTTAATATTTGTGTCTCTGGACTGTTCAGCCAGGCCAATTGAACCAAATATTCTTCAAAGTTGACGGTACGTTGACCTTCTGGAACTACAATCTGATTGAAGTTGATTGTTTGGGCCTGGAGTCCCATCAAAGACACTGTAAAAAAAAACGATATGGCTAATATGTTGGATTTCAATACTTTGGAATTGTATTGGATCAGTTAATCAAATGGGAATAATTTGAATCGACTGAATTTAAAAACTTAAAGAAATCTTGTTTGGATGTTATGTTGAATTATTTCACTTGGGAAATTCAACAATTAGGCCATAGCGTGAGGTAAGGATGGATGTCACAAGAATGCGTAAAACTACAATTAAGACTTGAGTTGCATTGGTTTTTCTCGTATTTTTGTAATTCAATTTTTCTCCCCCAGTATTTTGCTGATTTCTGTTTATGCCAATTGGCATCACCTCACATTATTCCCTGGTTTAAATTATCACTGGTTTTCCAGAAAGCATTCTTCCACATTGTTTCAAACAAACACTATTAGGCATAGCTGACCACAAGCTAATCCGACGATTTTTTATGAGCAAACACTTAAACGTACCAAATATTTCCTTTCCGTCAGATTTGGGTCTTCATCAACTATTGAGCCGAGAAGTTGAGCGCAGCCCTGATCGAGTAGCCTTGGTATTTCAGGATAAGGCTATGACATACAAAGAGTTGGACGCACGAGCCGATAAATTGGCCGCATACCTCATCCACCTTGGATTACAAAAAGAAAATTTCGTTGCATTATACCTGGAGCGATCATTTGAAATGATCATTGGTATTTTTGGTATCCTAAAAGCAGGCGGAGCCTATGTGCCGATAGATGTGGATTACCCAAAAGAACGCATGGCTTTTATGGTGCAGGATGCAGGGGCCAAAGTCATACTCACCCAAAAACACCTTAAAAATAATTTACCGGAAACGGCAGCGAAGGTTTTATGTTTGGATGAGCCACTCAAGAAAAAACCCTGTAGTTCTATTTCCACCCAGAAATTTGAACCATCGAACCTCGCCTATATGATCTATACTTCTGGCTCAACAGGGAAGCCAAAAGGGGTGATGATCTCCCACGAAAACGTGTGCAACCAATTGCAAGGACAACAAGCCATCGCACCCGAGCCAAT
Source organism: Saprospiraceae bacterium (assembly GCA_029263015.1). Lineage (GTDB taxonomy): Bacteria > Bacteroidota > Bacteroidia > Chitinophagales > Saprospiraceae > UBA6168. Next base: position 5,506 of record JAJCYI010000019.1, read on the forward strand.
CGGGACAATGATGCTCACTTGTTCCGTCAGTTTCGATGTGTCGGTGCTCACTTTCTTTTGGACATTGTTGCAAGGCGCAACATTGGTTTTGCCAGAACAAGGAGAGGAGCGGGACATGTCCAAATTGACTGATACTATCTTTAAGAATAAGGTGACCCATATTTTGACCTTGCCTTCCCTTTACACCTTGCTCCTCGAACAAGGTGCTCCCGAAAAATTGCAGTCACTCGAATTGGTCAATGTTTCCGGCGAAGTTTGTCCTGTTTCGCTTGCCCAAAAACATGAACAGATTATTCCGAACGGCCAACTCTACAATTTGTATGGCCCGACCGAGGCAACTGTTAATTGCACTTATTTCACATTTCCGAAAGGGTTCAATGCAGAAAAAACACCAATCGGGAAACCAATTTTGAATTATGAAATTTTGATCCTCGACAAAAACCAAAAGGAAGTACCCAGAGGTCAAGTTGGCGAAATATATATTGGTGGTACCAAACCAGTCGTTGGCCGAGGTTATTGGAACCGCCCCGAATTAACTGATGAACGCTTCAGCCCCCTCCCAGCCTCCAGCCTCCCCCCACCCCCCTCCAAAGGAGGGGGAGACGTGACATCTCCCCCCCCTTTGGGGGAGGTCGGGAGGGGGCTGCTCTATAAGACCGGTGACCTAGCCCGTTGGATGCCCGATGGAAATATTGAATTCCTCGGACGCACCGATTTTCAAGTAAAATATCGAGGCTTCAGGATTGAACTCGGAGAGGTGGAAACTGCTATCTCAAACCATCCAGTAATTAAGGAAACGGTCGTTGTGCTAAGAAATCAACATGAAGTGAACAATCAACAGTTGGTGGCATATTTAACTGCCAATCAAGGATTTAGTGTCACTATTTCTGAGCTTCGGGATTTTTTGACAGGAACGCTCCCCGAATACATGCTTCCATCCCATTTTGTTTTTTTAGAAAAAATGCCACTTACAACAAATGGCAAATTTGACCGAAATGCCTTGCCTGCTCCAACGAATGAAAGGCCTGTTTTGTCGGAAATATTTGAAGGCCCGTTATCAGGTTCGGAGCAGAAGATTGCTGAAAAGTGGGAATCCATTTTGGGCATTACCCCGATCGGCAGGAACGATAAATTTTTTGAATTGGGAGGCACGTCCATTCAGGCTGCCAAGTTCATTGGAGAGATGATGACAGAACTTAAAACTTCTATTTTTATCACCTCCATTTTTGATTTTCCGACGGTGGCAACCTATGCCCGTTTCATCGAAAAAAACTATCCAAATTTTATTACTGATTTATTTGATAATTCTGTCAAATTAGAATCTCATGAACAGGATGGGAGTGAAAAAGGCTCCCTCCTGGTTTTGTCAAAAAAACAAATTACCGACTTCCCTAATTACATTCCAAGCCACCTAACCCAGAACCAAAAACCCAGAACCAAAAACCCAGACTTCCGTCCCATTTTTATCTTGGCACCGCCCCGTTCGGGAACAACCCTCCTGCGGGTTATGCTGGCAGGGCATCCAGGTTTATTTGCTTGCAATGAGTTGCAACTGCTTCATTTTGAAACACTTGTGGAGAGGGGCGATGCATATTCAGGCAAGTTTAAGTTGTGGACGGAAGGGTTGATTCGGGCCGTGATGGAATTGAAAGATTGCTCGGCAGAAGAGGCAAATAGCACTCTCCAGGGTTTTGAGGAAAAGGGCATCTCTACAACAGATGTATTTTTGAAATTGCAAAATTGGATAGGTGACAGGAGTCTTGTTGACAAATCACCAAGTTATCTTTTGGATCCTTTGGCCCTTGAAAAGGCAATCCAGGATTTTCCAAATGCACGTTTTATCCACCTAGTGCGGCATCCGTACAGCATGGTCAAGTCTTTTGAAAAGTACCATATGGATCAGGTGCTTTATCTGGAAAAGCATAATTACAATGCCAGGGAGCTGGGGGAGTTGGTTTGGCTGTGGAGCCACCGCAATGCCGTTGAATTTTTGGATAAAATACCGACTCGGCAGCAATGCAGGATCGTTTACGAGGACTTGGTAAAAGAACCCGAAAAAACAATGCAGAGGATGTGCTATCAACTCGGCATCCCGTTTCACGAAAACCTACTTGACCCGTATCGGGATTTGGATAAAAAAATGACCGATGGCCTGTATTCGGACAGCCGCTCGATGGGGGATACCAATTTTGACAAAAAGAAAAGGATTGACCCCAAAAAGGCCGAGGATTGGAAAGGGGTTCTGAATAATAATTTTTTATGCAACGAAACTTGGAAAGTAGCAGAAGAATTTGGTTTTGAGCGTGTTGGCCATCAATCATCAATCAACAATCAGCAATCAACGATCAGGAGCCAGCAATCAACAACCAACAATCAACAATCAAACATCGCCATCATCGGCATGTCCTGCCGTTTCCCTGGCGCAAAAAACATCGAAGAATTTTGGCAGAACCTGATCCATGCCAAGGACGTAAGCAGGACGGTAACAGAGGAAGACTTGCAGGCAGAAGGTGTAGCTGTTCCAGATAACTATGTTTGGAAAACCTATTCCCTCGACAACCCCTATTGTTTTGATGCTTCCTTTTTTGGTTACCATCCTAAAGAAGCTGAACTGACCGATCCGCAGCATCGGGTATTTTTGGAAACGGCCTATCAGGCACTGGAGACTGCAGGTTACAACCCTTATAACTTTGACGGAAAAATCGGTGTATTTGGTGGCGTGGCGAGGAATACGTATTTCACAAATAATATCACCTCCAACCCCGAATTGCTCAAAGAAGCTGGCGGATATCAAGAAATGTTGGCGACAGAAAGCTCCTTTTCCATCAGCCGTGTGGCGTACAAACTCAACTTGCGTGGCCCAGCTGTGAATGTGCAAACCGCTTGCTCCACTGGTGGGGTGGCGGTACATTTGGCTTGTCAGAGTTTGTTGAGCGGCGACAGCGATATGGTTATTGTTGGTGGTGGAAGAATTCAATCCCCTGTAAATGGGGGTTACGAATATGTGGAAGGTGGGCCGCTATCGCCCGATGGCAGTTGCCGGGCTTTTGATGCCGATGCCAACGGTATGGTGCAAGGCAACGGAATGGGTATGTTGGTTTTAAAAAAATTGGACAAAGCGGTGGAAGATGGCGACCATATCTGGTCCGTTATTAAATCTTCAGCAATCAATAACGATGGTTCTGATAAATCTGGAATTACTGCTCCGAGCCACAAGGGACAATCTGACTGCATTGCCGATGCCATTGAAAAAGCTGGATTGTTGGGAAGCCAAATTGGCTATTTTGAAACACATGGCACGGGTACTTTTATTGGTGATCCCATTGAAATTCAGGGACTTACGAATGCTGTTTCCCACACAGCTGTTTCTGGGAAAATTCCAATCGGCAGCGTCAAAACCAATATCGGACACCTTGATGCAGGGGCCTGCATTGCTGGAATTATTAAGACGGCCTTATCGCTCCATCACGAAATGCTGCCCCCAACCATGCATTTCAAAAAGCCGAATCCACAAATCGGATTTGATAAAACGGCATTTTACGTCAACGACAAATTACAACCCTGGTTAACTGGTAATGAGCCAAGAAGGGCAGGGGTTAGCTCGTTTGGATTGGGTGGTACAAATGCACATATTATCTTGGAGGAAGCTCCTGGTTCAGTCGGCACCGGGCAGAGGACAGTCGGCAGTCCGCAGTTGATGCTGGTTTCTGCGAAAACGGATATGGCGTTGGAATCTGCTGGTGAACAGTTGCGTGATTTTATCAAAAACAATCCTGAAACAAACCTGTCCCACGCTGCCCAAACACTCGCCACTGGCCGGCCTCATTTTGCTAAAAGGAAGGCATTGGTTTTTGATGGTGAAAACAAATTTATTTCAATACCAACCCCCAAGAACCAACCCCCAAGAACCAACCCCCATTTCATTTTCATGTTCCCCGGAGGCGGCGCCCAATATGAAAACATGGCTCGTGACCTGTATGAATCCAATATTTTTTTCAAGAAACAATTGGAAAGGTGTTTTGAAATTTTAATTCAAAACCATGATTTAGATATTAAGGACAAAATGTTCCCAAAAGCAACTGATGGCAAAACTCAAAGTAGTGTTACCAGTGATTTGGAGCGACCGACATATGCACTCGCCTCTTTGTTCACCATTGAATATTCCCTGGCCAAACTCTGGCAGCATTGGGGCATTCGGCCCGCTGAAATGATCGGTCACTCAATGGGGGAATACGCGGCAGCCTGCCTTTCTGGTGTGATGAGTTTGGAGGCTGCACTTGGTTTGGTGGCGGTGCGGGGAAAACTGTTTGAAACGTTGGAGGGGGATGGTTGTATGCTGAGCATTGCAACAACGGAGCGGCAGTTGGAACCTGTTTTGGATGTTGAGCACACCATTTCAGTCATCAATAAAGAGGACAGTTTGGTGGTGAGTAGCACACGGGCCGGAATCGAACGATTGCAAAATAAATTGAACGCATTAGGTATTGAGAATACCAAAATACACATTTCGGTGCCAGCTCATTCTCCGCTGATCGAACCCATCTTGAATGACTTTAGGGAATATTTGCAAAGTGTTGATTTACAAGAACCTACGATTCCTTTTGTTTCAAATGTTACAGGTACTTGGATCAAGCCAACAGAAGCCACTGACCCTGAATATTGGATTCGCCATATCCGCCAAAAAGTCCGTTTTGCTGATGGCCTGAATACACTGATAAATGTAGAAGATCAATCGTTAACATCTTCCAATTCACCATTCACCATTCACCATTCACCATTAAAAAAGAATCGTATCTTCCTCGAAGTGGGACCCGGCCAGACGCTCAGTACGTTTGCCCGGGCCTTTCCCACTCTGAATGGGGAAAAGCGATTGGTCCTGGCCTCTGTTCGGCATCCAAAGGAAGTGACCAATGATGCGACATTTATTTATAAGTCAGTCGGTAAGCTATGGGTAAATGGCGTAGATGTTCAGTGGGATAATTTTTATGAAAACCAAAATTTTAAGAGCATACCTCTTCCAACTTACCCATTTGAAAAGAAAAAATATTTTGTAAAACCACGATTTGAAATAACAGTACCCCAACCGAATGAACCTCCCTCAGCTTTGCCTTTGAAAACACCTCTGTTATTAGAAAACACACCTAACCCTACTATGAAATCCATAACACGTATCCCCATTTTAATCTCAGAAATAAAACAGTCTTTGCACGAACTGAGTGGAATGGAACCAGCAGATATGGATGCAGAGGCCACGTTTTTGGAGCTTGGTTTCGACAGTCTTTTCCTGAGCCAAGCAGTTATTAAGTTCAATTATAAATTCAAGTTGAAATTGAGTTTCAGGATGTTGTTTGAGGAGGCATCCACCATTGCAGCACTGGCCGAATATGTGGACAATGAAATACCTGAAGATATGTTTGTCCCTGAGCCAATAACATCACCAGCTCCTGCTATAGGAATTTCAGGTACGCCTTTAACTGATTCATTATCAACGAATTCGCAGAGACAGGAAAATGTGGCTCAACCAGGAAATGATCAGTTGGAAAACTTGATTCAACAACAATTATCGATCATGCAGCAACAACTGAACTTGCTGCGTGGAGAGGTAATTCAAAATACCCAAAGCCCCCTTCACCCCCTTTCTAAAAAGGTTGTTTCAAGTCCTGTTAACACTTCAAATGCTGACAGGGCCAATGGTACTGCTGGCCAAAAAGAAGTTGAGATCGAACGGAAGACGAAAGGCGTCACCGCCAAAATGGGGAATTACAAAAAGATCGGTAGTGACAATGAACTGACCAAGCAGCAACAGAAAGGGTTAAGGGATTTCATAGAACGGTATAATGAACTGACCAAAGGATCAAAAGACCTGGCGCAGCGTCACCGCCAATTCTACGCCGATCCACGAAGTGTAACAGGGTTTAGCAAGTTATGGAAAGAAATCTGTTACCAAATCGCCCATGAAAAATCGAAAGGTTCAAAAATATGGGACGTGGACGGCAACGAATACATTGACTATGTAATGAGCTATGGCGTGGCCCTTTTTGGGCATATGCCAGACTTTGTTGAAAAGGCGGTGACGGCTGCTATTCAACGCGGCAACAGCATTGATCTGCTGCCGCCAGAAGCCACGGAGATTGCCAGGATTATTTGTAAAATAACTGGTTATGACCGGGTCACTTTGGCAAATACAGGAACAGAGGCGGTGCTCGGTGCTGTGCGTACTGCCCGGACTGCAACAGGCAAAGACCGCATCGCCGTTTTTGATACAGACTACCACGGCATGATCGATCAGTTCATGGTACGGGGCATCAATTTGAATGGTAAAAACAAAACCCTGCCCGGCTCGCCCGGCATTCCTAACTTCCTTGTTGAAAACACCTTGACACTTGATTACGATGACCCAGCCGTTTTACAAAAACTTGAAAACGAAATCTCAGATTTGGCAGCGGTTGTGATCGAACCTGTGCAGGCCCAGAACCCTCATTGGCAACATAAGGAACTGATTCAAAAAATCAGACAACTCACTGAAAAACATGATGTTGCGTTGATATTTGATGAGATAATCAATGGCTTTCGGATGCACCAACGGGGCGCTCAGGGCTGGTATGGGGTGGATGCCGATATTTCAGCTTACGGCAAAGGGATCAGTGGTGGATTTCCCATAGCAGCTATTGCAGGCAAAGCCAAATACATGGATGCATTTGACGGCGGAGTTTGGAATTATGGAGATGAATCTTCACCCGATGGGGTCATTACCTATTTTGCCAGCACGTTTATCAAAAACCCGATCAGCGTGGCGGCTGGACATGCTGCTCTGATAGAAATTGAGCGGCTGGGGCCTGCTTTACAAGAAGGGTTGAATGAAAAAACGCTGCAATTTGCGAAGCGAATAAAAGAAATATTCTTGCAGACCAAAGCTCCGCTGATGATCCAATGTGTTTCTTCCTTTTTTATGATAAAAAATGCAGATGGCAGTCCGTTGACTCGCCTGTTTCATTACTTCTTGAGAGCACGGGGCGTGAATGTCAGGGAGCGGCCCTGTTTCATTTCCACTGCTCACACAGCGGAGGATTTTGAAAAAACATACAAGGCATTCGAGCTGGCAATTCAGGATATGTTTGAGGCAAACCTGTTGCAGCCATGGATAGGGGAAGATTTGAACGTGATTGTGGAGACGGCAGACGGCGGACGGCAGACAGCGGATGAATTTCAAGAACCAAAAACCAAAAACCCTGCCTCGCCGGCAGGCAGGCAAGAACCCCGAACCAAAAACCAAATCCCTCTTACCGAAGGGCAACAGGAGATTTACCTTTCCAGTCAATTCACGCCAGAGGCATCGAAAGCTTACAACATCGCAACTGAAATAAAGCTGGAAGGAGCGTTTGATGTGGAACGAATGAAGGCGGCCTTGCAAGCCCTTGTGAATAGACATGAAGCATTGCGGACGGTGATGAATGAGGATGGCATGACCCAGACTGTTTTAGGTGAAATGCAAATAGAAATTCCCGTAATTGATTTGAGTACAAAGGCTCTTTCTTCTGGGGGCAGTTCGCTGCAACAACTTTACATCGAGGAAGCTGAATATCTTTTTAATCTTATTAAAGGCCCACTCGTCCGTTTCAAAATAGTGAAACTGGGAGACGAGAAACACCTCGTTTTCATCAATGTACACCATATTATATGTGATGGCTGGTCACTGGGGATTTTGACGCGTGAATTGGGTGAAATGTATGGTTCAAATGCCACAAACATTCCCAGTCTCCAAAATTTGGAAAGCCTCTCTGATTCCAAACAACTTGGTGAGTATGCCATAGAACAAGCTGATTTACAACAACTTGACGTTTACAAGGATAATGAAAAATACTGGTTAGAACAGTTCAGCGACGGTGTGCCTGTCCTGAACCTGCCAACTGATTTTCATCGACCACCGGTGCGGACATTTCCAGGTGCAGTTGAGAAGATTTCGTTTGAACCAGCTTTCACGGTGCGGCTTAAAAAAACTGCAGCCACGAATGGTTCGACTTTTTATGTGTTCATGTTGGCAGCTTACCAGGCTTACCTCAGCCGCATTACGGGACAGGACGATTTTGTGGTTGGCATTGCAGCGGCAGGACATAATATGCAAGGTAATCAAAACTTGGTGGCACATGCCATCGGACTCCTTCCTGTGCGCACCAAATTGGAAAGAGCAGCCACTTTCAAGGACTACCTAAAAACAGTTCGGGGCAATGTGCTGGATGCTTTTGATCACCAGCAATTTACCTTTGGTTCACTGGTGAAGCAGTTAAAATTGGAACGCTTCGTCAACCGCAATGCTGTTGTGAATGTGGCTTTCAACCTAGACAGCCCACTGGATGATTTGGCTTATGGGAAATTGCAGGCAAGCACCAAGGCCATCCCTCGACATTATGAAACATTCGACAGTTTCATCAACCTCAAACCGGTTGGCGAAGGATTTGATTTTGAATGGAATTTCAACACCGATCTTTTCAAGAAAGAATCCATTCAACTTCGTTTGCAAGAATTCAAGAACTTTTTGCAGGACATATTGGAGGATGCGGGAAAACCAATAACCGGGTTGCGCCTTTTACCAGATTTTGAGAGCCAACAACTTTATTCCTTTGGACAAGGTGATAAAGTTGACTTCCCGCTCCACCAATGTCTGCATGAATTGTTTGAGGAACAGGCCGAACGTACCCCTGATAACATTGCCGTGCAAATGACTGATGGTAGTCAGTTGACCTATCACCAACTAAATGAAAAAGCCAATACGCTGGCTGGCGTCCTGATTGAAAAAGGTCTTGAGTCAGGGACTTTTGTTGGCCTTTGTGTGGAGCGGTCATTGGATACGTTGGTGAGCATTTATGCGATTTTGAAAGCGGGTGGTGCATACGTCCCCATTGATCCAAGAAACCCAAAAGAACGGATCCGTTTTACCCTTGAAGATGCTGGTTGTCAAATACTTGTGACTCAAAAAATACTAGTGGGGTCCTTGCCAAATTTCGATGGTGTAGTTGTTTTTCCCACCGAAACCCTAAAACAAAATAAGCAGCCACTCAAAACTCATCACTCAAAACTCATCACTCAAAACTCCCCCGCCTACGTCATTTATACTTCCGGTTCAACGGGAAGACCAAAAGGCGTTGTCGTACGACATGAGAATGCCGTGAATACATTATTTGCAATAAACCGTCTGCTGAAAATGTCTGAGGGTGACACTGTTTATTCTGTGTCTTCGATGTCGTTCGATATGTCAATCCCTGATTATTTTCTCACCCTCATGACTGGGGCAACTTTGATCTTGGCCGATGAAACGACCAAAAAAGACGGTTTTGCGCTGCGGGATTCTCTCGAAAAAGTTCAACCAACTTTCATGCAGGCTACTCCAACCACTTGGAAGATATTGATGCTTTCTGGTTGGCAGGGCGATCCTGGCCTGACAGCAATTGCAGGAGGCGAAGGTTTCCCAAAATTACTCGCTGCTCAAATGGTCGAGTGCTGCAAATCAGTATGGAATGGCTATGGGCCAACGGAGACAACCATTTATGCAACCTATCAAAAAGTGACACCTAAACATTTGCAGTCTTGTCCTGGTGAATTTGTCGCCATAGGTTCACCGATAGCAAATACCGAAATGTATGTTTTGGATAAAAATGGATTGCAAGTTCCAATCGGTATCCCCGGTGAACTTTACATTGGCGGTAGCGGCATTTCAGATGGATATTTGAACCGACCAAAATTGAACAAGGAGCGTTTCAGCCCCCTCCCAACCTCCCCCAAAGGAGGAGGAGTTGCTGCCACGTCTCCCCCTCTTTTGGAGGGGGTCGGGGGGAGGCTTTACAAAACCGGTGACCTCGTCCGCTATTTGTCAACCGGCGAAATTGAGTTCCTTGGAAGAATAGACAATCAGGTAAAAATCAGAGGATATCGCATTGAATTGGGAGAGATTGAAGAAGTCATCTTGCAAAACCAACAGGTGGATCAAGCGGTGGTCAATATTTTTGAGGACAAAACTGGAAATCCTCAATTGGCAGCTTACGTTGTTGGTCAAAATAGCGTGGCACAGGGACTTAAATCTTTTTTGAAAACAAGATTGCCGGGTTATATGATCCCTGCTTTTTTTGTTGAAATGGAGGAGCTGCCGATGAGCACATCGTTGAAAGTTGATCGCAAGGCATTGCCAAAACCTGATACCTCCATTTTACAAACCGAAAAAATTGAACTACCTGTCACAAAGGGAGAAGTATTGTTGACCGATATTTGGAAAGACCTATTGGGCGTGAAAGAAGTCAGCGTAAAGGACGACTTTTTTGAATTGGGTGGCCATTCTTTGGCAGCAGTACAATTGATGTCAAGAATTAAGGAAGCGACGGGTAAAAAATTGCCGTTGACCACACTTTTCCAGCATTCAACAATCCAAACATTGGCTGGCCAGCTCAATGGTTTTAATAAGCCAATTAAGAACGGTATTTCCAGGAAAGGTGAACGAGAAGGGCCATTCACATCACTCATTTGTATCAGGAAGGGAGGAGATAAAACACCGTTATACCTTGTGCATGGAGGAGGGTTGCATGTCCTTTTTTATCAAAATTTGGCAAAGTACCTTGATGAGGACCAACCCATTTATGCACTCCAGGCCGTCGGCTTGAACGAGGGCGAAGAGTCTTTGGATAACATCGAAGACATGGCGGCGCATTATATCCGGGAGATCAAAATTCAAAACCCTGGTGGCCCCTATTGCTTGGCTGGCTACTCCCTTGGCGGATTGATTGCCTGGGAAATGGCCTCCCAGTTGAAAGCAGAGAATAAAGACGTTCCGTTGCTTGCCCTTTTTGATGCTGTGGCAAAATACGAGTGGGCCGGAAATGGAAGGAATAGCGATTTGAAAAAGAAATTTAAGAAACTTGGTTTCAACCTTTCATTAATGATGAAAGATCCTGCTGGGACGTTGGGTTACAAGTCTTCTGTTTTGAAAATGCAATTCCAGCACATGAAAGGAAAACTCACCATGGCCTACCGGAACAACCAAACTGATAAAATTGAGGAAGGGTTTATCCCATATGGGAAAGAGGTGTACGAGAAAAGTTTGGAAGCATACGATAAATACGAATTGAAGCCTCTGGACATTCATGTGGACTTGTTCAAAGCAAAAGAACAGATGTTTTATCTTCACGATCCCGAAAATTATGGATGGGATCAATTCGCCCATGATGGCCTGACCATCCATTTGATCGAAGGTAATCATTTGACCCTTTTTGACGACCCTCATGGGAAGGAAGTGGCCGAAGCACTGAAAGGAAGACTTAAGGAAGTTATGAGTTTTTGAGTTCCTGAGTTTTTAAGATATGAGTGGATATGCATTGGAAACTGGAGTTGTTTTAATCTGTGTGGAGATCGAGTAATTCCCGTACCTATAAAAGATCAATTTTTTTCAGGTGCAAAATACCCATCACCCATCACCCATCACTCAAGAACTCAAAAACTCAGGAACTCAAGAACTCAAAACTAATTTTTTACCAAACACTATAAACAATGGAAAAACACTTAAAAGAGGCGATCCAGATCTTGGATCTCAGCGCCCATCCAGAATTAGAAGATGTGCGGATTTACCTCATGGACGTAACTTGTTTGCCTCCAGAGGTATTAGCTTATTTGACTTCAACTTTATGTTTGAAAGAAAAAAAGAAAGCTGTGCGGTTCAGGAAAGAATTGGACAGGCGGGTGTATGTGGCTGGGAGGGGAATGTTGCGGGTACTGGTCGGTGAATGCCTGAATCTTTATCCCCCTGAAATTGAAATTGCTGAAGAGCGATTTGGTAAACCTTATTTGAAGGGTTTTCGGGATGCTTTTCAGTTCAATATTTCCAATTCCCACCAATATGTGGCAATAGCCATCCACCCAGGCGATCAGCAGATTGGGGTTGACTTGGAATATATTAATACGAAACTTGATTATTGGGAAATTGCATCCCATTATTTCACGAGCAACGAATGCGACAATATCTTCACGCACCGCGATTTCTATTGTAATTGGACAAAAAAAGAGGCGCTGCTGAAAGCAACTGGCGTCGGCTTGATAGATGAGCTGAACACGTTGGATTTTTCTAAGGAAGTCAACTTCGTGGATACAAGTGATGAACGGCTTCGTTTATTCAAAAATAGAAAATATACATTATATACCCTTGGTAATGAAGAAGTTATTGTCACTCTTGGAATCCGGGAGCAATTGGCTCGACCTGACTATTTCGACATGGAAGTGGTCGAAGAAGACCCACATGCTGCTGCTGCTGTCAGCCATGTTTTTCTGGTGTGAAAATACCTTTTCTCAAGACCCGTTGAATAGATCGGTACAGGTTAGCATGGGGATTCAGGAAAATCCTATGCGATTCAATTTTACATGGGATTGGGACTGGTCGTCGGGGGAATACACCATATATCGGAAGTCGCCTGAAGAACCGAACTGGGGCGACCCGATTGCGATTTTGCCATGGGGGGAGATTTCCTTTACCGATGAAAACGTTGAACAGGGAATTCCCTATGAATATGCATTTTACAAAAAGGAGTTTGATACAATTGTCACAACAATAGATGTTCCCGTCAATGAAACCTTGATTTTTTCTTTTGAAAATGTTTTTGGCGATGGCCTTTGCTGCAACTTCGGATTTGGGTGGTATGAAGCTGAAGTTTGTGGTGAAATAGTTCTTCAAGGTAGTGATTTTGGATTTATCCAATCCGATACTTTCACCGTTTGCGATTTTGGAAACGAAACCGAACAGCTCACCCTTTCCATCCTGCCCGACATGATGGTCAATAACTCCTGGTGGTCATTGGAAGATACTGCAGGGGTTCAAATAGCCAGTTCCGGCACACCCGGAACTTGGCTCGATGACCGTCCAAAATACGGTTACATTCTCGCTGGCAAAGCATTGCCAAGAACTGAATACAGGGGCTCCATTTTAATATTGGTCGATGATGTTTATTCGGTCCCTTTGCAGGATGAAATAGCTGGGTTAGAAAGAGATTTGGTTGCAGATGGGTGGCGGGTCATCCGAGAGGAGGTGAATAGGGAATACCCGATGAGTCAGGTTAAAGCATTGATTATCAATGTTTATAAAGCGGTTGATGATTTGAAAATGGTTTATTTGCTGGGGCACATACCTGTCCCATATTCCGGTAGCATTTACCCAGATGGCCATGTCGAAAATCATTGGGGGGCTTGGCCAGCAGATGTTTATTATGGGGATTTGGATGGAGTATTTTCTGATACCCTGGTTAACAACATTTCTGCTCAATTTGCTAGCAACCACAATATTCCTGGTGATGGGAAATTTGACCAATCAGCCATTTCTTCCTCAGTGGAACTCGCCATTGGAAGGGTTGATTTTTACAACATGCCAGCTTTCGGCATTGGTGATGTTGAACTGACCCGCCGTTATCTTGAAAAAGCACACCTTTTCAAAACTGGCCAGCGTGAAGCAACCCGGAGAGCATTGGTTGATGACAATTTGAATATTGTCCTGGGCAGTCCAGCGGCCAGCGGTTGGAGAAATTTTGCACCCATGTTTACGGCTGACAGTGTGCAGGCACTCGACTATTTTTCAACGATGAAAAATGAAAGTTATCTTTGGTCTTATGGGTGCGGAAGTGGCACCCATCAGAGTGCTAACGGGATCGGGACAACCACGGATTTTGTAAACGACACGTTAAAAAATATCTTTACGATGTTGCTGGGTAGCCAGTTTGGTGATTGGGATAATAAAGACAATTTCCTCCGTGCCCCGCTTGCATCCTCGTCCTGGACGCTTGCCAGTTGCTGGGCAGGCAACCCGCCTTTTGTTTTTCACAAAATGGCTATGGGAGAGCCAATTGGTTATAGTCTTTTGGCCACACAGAATGCTTCATCAGTAGATTATTATCCTGGGCCCGCACTTATCCACACATCTTTAATGGGTGATCCTACATTGCGCTTGCACCCAGTTAAAATACCCTCTGATCTTAATTTGCATGCAACCGGAGAATCAGTGGAATTAAATTGGCAAGCTCCTGAAAATGAGGATGTTATTGGCTATTCTGTTTACAGGAAAGATTCGTTATCGTACGAGTTTGTCTTATTAAATGCGAATCCTGCATTGAATACTTTTTACATAGATATACAACCTCCAGAAGGCACACATACTTATATGGTACGAGCATTGAAATTGGAAACTTCCGGGAGTGGGACTTATTTCAATTTGAGTTTAGGGGTGATAGATACGGTTTCCTATCAATACATTTCTGGAGTAGAAAATGAAGATGCAAGCAGCCTTGTCTCGGTATTTCCCAATCCTTCGAGCGGTGAGGTGTTTTTGGATTTTCCTATTGAATGGGGTGTCTTAAAGATTGAAGTGTTTGATGTGGAAGGGAAAGTTGTTCTGGAAAGGAAAATGACAAGTGGAATCTTGGACTTAAGTAATTTTGGTAGGGGAGTATATTTTATAAGGGTTCATGCTAAGAAAAACGAAATATCCAAATTTATTAAGTTGGATTAAAATGGTTCATTGAGATTGTAATATTTCAATAAATTCAGTCATTCTCAATACTCTAATTCGAGGGAATTGAATTGACTTTAAGATATTGAAATGTTTGTCATTGGTGACCAAGTAGTGTGCATTTGACGCAATAGCGGAATCAATAAATTTATTGTCATCCAAATCTCGATAAATTAGCTGCCATTTGAAATAAACTTCTGTGAATTGGACATTGCTTTTCAAAAGCATAGCGCCAATAGTCAGTTCTGCAACTTTTGGACTGAAATTACTTGCCAGTTTTTCTTCATATTCAAGTAAGATTTCTGTGGTAAGGCAAAGTGTATATTCCCCTTTTTCAAACTTGTCAAAAATAACTCTATAAGGTGAATGAGGTGAAATTGAACTTAGGATAACGTTGGTGTCGAGGACAATTTTCATGGTTATTGGGCGTCTTCATTATTCATCCACTTTTCTATTGTTTGGTCGTCATATTTTTTTTCTTTCCAAATTTCACCGGCTTCCTTCCGGGCTTTGTTTAAGAGGTATCGAGCAATCAATTCTTTGATTTCTTTTAAATCTTCATCTCGAACGCCCGCGGCATATAGTTTGAGGAGTTCCATTTGCATATTTGAAAAAGGTGGTTGTACAGTCAGCATATATCTTCATTTTTAACAAATTTACGATAATTGTTTTTGGAGTAAGATAAGAAGTAGCACTTTTTTAGTAAGTGTCACTTTTGGCCTGTCTTGTCCTGTTATTTTGTTAGATTCATAATTTTCCCGACTTTCGGATTTCAAAACAAAATAGGACAATATGAAAAAGACCGCCTCACCTTTATTCCTGCTCCTCCTTTCCATTTCAATTTTTGCTCAAGACCGCATCACAGGCCTTCCATGGGCCACCCGTTCGGAAGTCATTGCCCAAAATGGCATGGCTTGCACGAGTCAACCTCTTGCCACCCAAGTTGCTTTGGATATTTTAAAACAAGGTGGCAATGCGATGGATGCAGCGATTGCTGCAAATGCCTGCCTAGGGCTGATGGAGCCAACGGGTAGTGGAGTTGGTGGCGACCTTTTTGCGATCATTTGGGATGCCAACACGCATAAATTGTATGGCCTAAATTCTTCTGGCCCGTCACCCAAAAACCTGACTCTGAGTTATTTCAAAGAAAATAATATTGAAAAGATACCCGCTCTCGGGCCACTACCAGTGAGTGTACCTGGGGCAGTAAGTGGCTGGTTTGCTATTAATGAGAAATTTGGAACGATGGGAATGGATAAAATCCTCAGCCCTGCCATTCAATATGCCGAGCAAGGATTCCCTGTTTCTGAATTGATTGCTTATTATCTCGACAAATCAGTGCCCCGGCTGTCAAAGTTGTTTCCGAATGTGGCGGACACTTGGGCGCCAGGTGGTCATGTTCCAGAGAAAGGGGATGTTTTTAAAAACCCATATTTGGCGAACACCTATCAGAAAATTGCCAAAGGAGGTAGGGATGCTTTTTATAAAGGTGAAATAGCGAAAACGGTTGCTGGATTTATTCAGGAACAGGGCGGTTTTTTGAGTGTTGAGGACATGGCCGATTTTGAATCGGAATGGGTCGAACCAGTTTCAACCAATTACCGGGGTTACGATGTTTGGGAATTGCCACCGAACGGGCAGGGTATTGCAGCCTTGCAGATGCTAAATATTTTGGAGGGATTTGATTTCAGTAAGTGGGGGTATGGAAGTCCAGAACATATCCACCATCTGGTCGAAGCTAAAAAATTGGCTTTTGAAGACCGGGCTAAATATTATGCTGATCAAAAATTTGCTGAGGTACCAGTGGGTACACTCATTTCAAAGGGGTATGCCGATGAGCGCCGTAAATTGATTCATTCTGACAAAGCTGGCCAATATACTGCTGGCGAAATCACCGCAGGTGAAACCATCTATCTGACAGTGGCTGATAAGTTTGGCAACATGATCTCCTTGATTCAAAGTAATTACCGTGGAATGGGTTCGGGCATGGTGCCGCCGAAACTAGGCTTTATGCTCCAAGATCGTGGGGAATTGTTTAGTTTAAATGAAGATCATGCAAATGTTTATGAGCCAGGTAAACGGCCGTTTCATACAATCATACCCTGCTTTGTCACCAAAAACGGAGAACCTTATATGAGTTATGGGGTAATGGGTGGCGGTTTTCAACCACAAGGCCATGTGCAAATAATTATGAACATGATTGATTTTGGGATGAACCTGCAAGAAGCGGGCGACGCTCCAAGAATAGACCACGGAGGCTCATCAAGTGTAACTGGACAAGCAGCAGTGGGCAGGGGAGTGGTGTCAGTTGAATCAGGGATTGGTTATGAAACTATCAGGAAATTGATGGATTTGGGGCACACTGTCAAATATTCGAGAGGGATTTATGGAGGCTACCAGGCCATACTCTGGGATGCAGAAAAGAAAGTATATTTCGGTGCATCGGAATCCAGAAAGGATGGACAAGCTGCGGGGTATTGAGTTGGTTGATTTAAGATTTTTTATTGCACAGGAAAGCAATCAAAAATCATAAACCAAAAATCGTGTAATCTTAAATCGGAAAGAAGTTTATTGAAATTTTTCTAATCCGCCGCGGCAACTAAAAAGTAAAACCTTTGGCCCGCTTACCCAACACATTAGCATTCGTAACTGAGCGTCAAAACCAAAAACCCTGAACCAAAAACCAAAATCCAACCATAAACAATATGATCAAAATCATCGACTTGGAATTTTTGGGACATAAAGAAACCATTGCTGCTTTTTTGATTGAATCCAGCGAAGGGCCAATATTAATAGAGACAGGCCCACATTCCACCTTGCCTACTTTGAAAAAAGGAATTGAGGATGCTGGACATTCATTCAATGATGTGAAGCATGTTTTCCTTTCGCACATACATCTCGATCACGCTGGTGCGGCCTGGGCATTCGCTGAATATGGTGCAACAATTTACCTGCACCCATTCGGGAAACGCCACATGGAAAATCCTGAGAAGTTATTGGCGTCGGCGAAAATGATTTACAAAGATGATATGGATCGGCTTTGGGGTACCTTAAAACCCATTGCAGAAGTTCAATTGCACACAGTAGCCCACAATGAAACGATCAAGATTGGCAATGTTAAATTGAAAGCCCTGTTCACCCCAGGCCATGCCGTACATCATATTGCCTGGGCATTTGGAAAAATACTTTTTACAGGCGATGTCGCTGGCGTTAAGATTGGTAAAGGGATCGTTGTGCCACCGTGCCCTCCTCCAGACATTAACATTGAAGATTGGAAATCTTCTATAAAATTGATTAAACAAAAGCGTTTCGATTCATTGTACTTGACTCATTTTGGAGAAATTACCAACCCAAAAGAGCACCTTCAAGAGTTGGAAGGACGGCTGAGCAATTGGGCGAACTGGATGAAACCGTATTTTGATAAAGGGGCAGATCCAAAATCCGTTACTCCGTTATTTCAAGAATATGTCAAGAAACAATTGCTATCTGGAGGGATAGATGGGGAATCGATAGAAAGGTATGAAAGTGCCAATCCATCGTGGATGAGTGTAGCAGGTTTAATGCGGTATTGGCGGAAAAAAGAAGTGTGAAAAGAATATGCTTGAAAAAAAAAGCACAAGCTGATTCAACTCGTGCGTTTTTTTATGCTTAAAAGGGCAGGTTATTATTGAGGGATGACCATTTTGGTCAGGTCGATAATCTTTTTGATAAGCGCAATGTCTGGAAACAAAATTTTGGTTTCATCTCCATCTGGATTTTCAAAAGAGGACTCCTCAACAACATATTCCTCAACATTTTCAACTGAAACGGAATTCAAATAGAAATAGGAACACAAACTAAAAGCAACCAATAAAGTCCATAAAACAGAGCGAAATTTAATATATTTCATTTGTGAAAAATTTATATCAAAGTAACAATTCTGAAAGTAAAAGCCAAAAATGCCTTTCTTTCTACTAAGATGGGTAGAAACTTCGACAACTGGCTTTGTTTCACTGACAAATAACTACCCTATAGACTATGTCTGAGTAATTTTGGTTGCAAAATTAAGCTTATTTTTTCCATGATTTTATGGAATTTATCGATTGATTTGCACGTAGCCGGAGATTGGCTTCTCGCCGTCCACTTCAAAAATGTAATAATAGGTCCCGTCAGGAAGTAATTTGTCATCAAAGCTTTTACCGGCCCAATCATTTTGATAGTTGGAAGTTTCATAAATCATGTTGCCCCAGCGATTGAATATTTGGAGTGAATTAACAGGATAACGATCTATATTAAAAATGCGGAAAGTATCATTGATGCCATCATCGTTAGGGGAAAACCCATTGTAAACAAGTGGTTTTTTACACTGCACCAAAATGCTGGAAGTAGAAGTGTCACAGCCAATTTCATTGCATATTTCGTAGGCAAAAGCATCTACGCCACAAAAATCCTGGTCAGGTTCATATGTTATGCTAAAGTCAGTGCCGATTGTCACCGTCCCGTTTTGTGGATATATGATTATGTAAATATTCTTCAGGTCTCCGTTTATTAAATCGTTGTCCAATAGGTTAAGTATGATGGGGATATTCTCCTCAGTTGTATCATTGTCAATGCGGGCGATTGGAAAAGAATTATCATCCCGAATCGTGATAATCTGCAAAGTAGAATCGCAAAACCCGAAATCATCGCAAGCAATAATCAGCAATGAATCAGTTCCCACTGCAATGCCCCTGTAATCAAAACATGCCCCGTTTTGGGTAACACTAATATTTTGACACCCGCTACAAAGCTGGTCGATGGACGCTGGATTACCGGGTAAATTGCTGGTGTCAATGCAAGCCGTCTTGGTTTGGTTAATGGCAATTGTGTCAAAACTGGTTTTCATTACACTGCAATGGATGGCTGCAGAAAAAGTATCCACACAGTAGTCGTATAACTGATGGGTAAGGATAACATTATGTAGGCCAGTAGGCAAATTGATAAATGAACCAACTGGTGCTGTAGTTGAGTTTTTACTTAAAATAGAAATATCAGTTGTCGATGATTGGATAATGGTCATTTGCCCATAATCGGAACTAGTATTGAAACTGTTGACATTAAGTGAAACAGTGTCCAGTAACCAGTAACCATTTGGATCAAGCATGTTCATCAGATCGGTTAGCTCGAATATGTTATCGAAAGTCCCGCTCAAAGTATTTCCATCTACAATCCACGATTGGAGTTCGTATGGCCCTGAAAACCCTCCGCCAGGGAGGGAAGAAAAGCTGTAACTAAACAAGGTGTCAAAAGAGCAAATGCCAATATTGCCCGTGTAAGGTTCGCCGTTGATTGAATAATCGTAAAGCAATGCCTCTCCCAGAGGAAATGGATTACAGATTTTTACCAAATCATTACACTCCGTGACAGATATAGTCACCAAATCGTCACTCAAGTTGGCGCATGGGATTTGTTGAACGCAGTTTTCGACAAATATTTCAAAAAAGAAAGTATCGCACACGTTGGCGTCATCACAGACCACGATACAAGTAAAATCATCTCCAAAGAAATTGGCGTCTGGATAATAGTAAAAACATGTATCGTTCTGAAAGGTGAGCGTTCCGTGTAAAGGAGCTTCACAAATGTTGGTTGTGTTCAAATTGCTGACCAGCCCATTCAAGTTTGCGCATATTTGGAGTGAATCCTCTCCACATTCCAATACTATTGAAATGACATTCGGGTCAGACGAAGGAGGGTGGAGATTTGAACCTTTCAGCCCCATGGAAAGAAAGGTGAGCATTGTCAAAATGCTAATAAATTTTTTATCTGAAAAAAGCGGGAAGTTTTGGAAAATCATAACCAGCATTATTCTTTTGGCTGTTGCCAAAATATTTCCCCGAGGGGATATTGATTGGATAATGGTTGCCAAGGTTCTGGCAACAAGTACTATTGAGGTGAGTGGTTTGCTTGTTTGAAACTCGAAGGGTGTACTTTAGGTAATAATTCAGGTGGATCACTTCAAAAATTGTGACAAATTGGCTTAGGGAGTAGGTTATTTGTTGCCTACTCCCTTAAAGTGTGGCAAATGTTCCTAAAACGCTATTTCCTTCCAATCCGAATAATACGATTGAGTGATGGTGCAAGTGCAATTTTCTTGTTCTGCATAATAGGTCTTGGTGCGAACGATTGACATTGAAGCTGTTGAGGATATAAATTTAGCAATGGCATTACTGGTGACGTTAACACCTAATTCATCTGTTGGGCCAACAAACTCCAAATTTGTTTTGCCATTTACTTTGCTGTTAAAAAGCAAAGTCAGTTTCTCATTTTTTTCTAAAGGTGGGGCGTCTATGTTTAGGAGGTAATCTTTTTCGGTTGGACCAAGTTTGAAATTACCAATATTGATAGGTTCCATTTCGAAAATAGTTTTGGTCCCGTCGTCCCCATTCCAGGAAAAAGAAAGATTCTTTGGCAAATCAATGGTGCGTTCGAATTGGTATCGAGTCAATTTCTCATTGAACACCATGTTGCTTCCAATAAAAGCTACGCTACTTTCCATCCGTATTTGCATATTCCCATCAGTTGTAGACAATTCGAAAAAGGTAGCTTCTGCTTTCATCTTTCGATGATCTTGTTCGTAACGCATGTAGAGATTGCATGTGATCGGACTCGGTTTGGGGTTAAAACAGGAAGGTAAAAGCAAAATGGTCGAGAAAAAGACAATGGTGTATTTCATTATGTTTATATCAAATAGTGTTGAAAACCTGATTTTAAAATGGGTTTCAAATATAGCCTATTTATAATTTTAAGAAAGGCTATTCTTTTCTTGTCTGCAAGATTGCAAATCTGACTTTTGGACAAATACGAAATTGTTTATTATCGGACATGCTCCTCCGATATTTACCTTGTGTTTGTTCAACATGATAAGGTATTCAGCATTTTTTCTGTATAATGAAATAGATCATTGATACTATTTGGAATAAGAGTGGAGACCATTGAAACGACATTTAGAAACCTGATTTATTAAAGAAATTGGTCGTGATCTTCAGTTGTATATCCCTATTTTTGAAGCACAAATGAAAATCAAAATAAATCCAGCGGCAAACCAGACGACAAACCGATTGCAAGAACCATTACAAAGACTACATAAAGGATTTTGTGAGGACTTATGTTTTCACTATTATTGCGCTTTCTCTCTGTCAAATCTATTCTATTTAAATTATATTAAAATTCATGTTTATGGCACGTTATTTACTACTCACCATCGCTTTTTTGATAGCTGGAATTGCTGCTTCTGCGCAAACCACACTTCGAGGAACGGTGACAGATGCTGATACCGGAGAGCCTATCATTTTTGGAACCGTAGCACTTTATAAAAATGATGTGCTGATTACCGGTAACCAAACTGATTTCGACGGTTTTTTCAGTATTACAGAATTGGATCCAGGTACTTACGATGTAGTGTTCTCCTACACCGGCTACCAGGATCAGCGCGTTACTGGCGTTCTTGTAAATTCAGGGAAGTCAAACCAATTGAATGCCAAGATTTCTTCTGGGGTCAACCTCGACGTGATCGTGGTAACCTACGAAAGGGAGCTTGTTTCAGCAGATGAGACAACCCAGGGCAAAATTTTCAGCGCTGATGAAATTAAAAACCTTCCCACGAGGAGTGTAAATGCACTTGCCTCGCTTGGCGCAGGCGCATCCTCTGCTGATGAAGGCGGCGCTATCACAATCCGGGGCTCTCGCTCTAATGCTACCAACTACTACATTGATGGTATCCGCGTAAGTGGACGGATGGTTACTAAGCAGGACATTGAAGAACTGCAAGTGGTGACCGGAGGAGTTGAAGCTAAATATGGAGATGTGACAGGTGGTGTTATCTCGATCACGACCAAAGGTCCTTCAGACCGATTCAGCGGAGGTATAGATCTTGAAACGTCCGAATACCTCGACGATTTCGACCAACGTCTGGTGGGTTTGAATCTTTCTGGACCTATTTTGAAAAGGAAAGGGCGGACATTATTAGGTTTTCGCGTAGGAGGCCAGTACCTGTTCAATAGGGACGACGATCCCCCTGCTACTGTAATATACAGGGCAAAAGATGAATACATCGCCCAACTGGAAGCCAACCCAATACGCCGCATCGGCGCCACTTCTTTCCCAGAAGCCCGGTTTGCAAACAATGACAATGTAAATGTCATGGATTACAATCCGAACGAGGATCGGACTACTTATGATTTGAGTGGTAAATTGGATGCCAATCTTGGAAATAATATTGATGTGACCCTTTCGGGCACGTTTTATCAGATCGATGACAAGTTTACCCCTGGTCGTTGGTCAGTTTTCAACAGCCAGAATAATCCAACCCAGGAAGATACTCGATATCGGACCAATTTCCGTTTTCGTCACCGTTTGGGTACAACCACTGCATTGGCAACCGATCAAGATGCTACCGGAAAAGGCTCTTTGATCCAAAATGCCGTTTACACCTTGCAGTTTGGTTATGAGAAGTTTAACAGGGAACAAAAAGATCCTCGGCATAAAGACAACCTCTTCAATTATGGTTACGTAGGTGACTTTGACCTCCGATGGGAGCCAAGGGTGGATAGTTTAAATTTTGAATTGCTCGAAAACTTCATTTGGGAAAGCCCTACTGGTATCGACACTATTCCATTGGTAGGCAGTCTTTCTTCTGAACATGTTGACTATACCAGGACCTTGTTCGGTTATACGCCTGACCCGAATATAAATCCAATATTGGCGAGGTATAACTTCAATGGAGCAGATATCACCGATTTTGACCTTTTTGATGCACGTAACGGTAGGGTTGTAGGTGGTCTTGGTACAACTTGGAGCGATCACTATACTAATGTGGGGATGGTTTACAATCTTAACCGGAAGCGCCAAAACGAAGTTTTCACTTTCAATGCTAATACATCCTTTGAACTGGTACCAGGTGGATCGGGTAATTCCCGTCATAATATCCAGTTCGGAATCCTTTATGAATCAAGGGTTGAAAGAGGGTATGACATCAATCCACGCGGCCTTTGGACAGTTGCTGAACTTTTGGCCAACCAACATTTGGATGGAGCAGGATTGGATTCCAATACTGTAGTTGGCACCTACACAAGCCCATTCCAATTGGTTGATATTTTTACAGGAATTCCCCTTGTGGATGCAAATGGAGTTGAGCAAGATTTCCAAAATTTTGAATACCCTATTTACGCAGTTGATCCCCTCATCAATCCTGAAAGTCAATTTTTTAGTGCTGTTAGGGCATTGGATGGAACACCTCTCAACCAATTTTTCAATGTGAATGGGGTTGATCCTAACCTATTGAGTTTGAGTATGTTCTCTGCCCGGGAATTGAATGACCAGCAATCAATTCTCGGTTTGAACTATTGGGGCTATGATTATCTTGGCAATCAGGTTGATAATGTATCTTTTGATGACTTCTTCACCGCGACGGATGGGAATGGATTACGTACATTTCCTGTTGCAGCCAACCGTCCAAACTACCAATCTGCTTTCATTCAGGACAAGTTTACTTTCAAAGACATCATATTCCGTGTAGGTGTTCGTATCGATCGATTTGATGCCAACACTAAGACATTGAAAGATCCATATTCTTTGTATGAAATACAAAAAGCAGGAAATTTCTCTGGAATCCAACACCCTGGTAATATCGAAAATGATTTCAAAGTCTATGTTTCAAGTGATGGTGGTGATGTGATCAAAGCTTACCGTGATGAGGATACCTGGTATCACCCCAACGGCACACCTGCCAATAGTGGAGGTGAAATCTTTGGTGGAGGTTTGGTATTTCCAAGCCATGTAGAGCAAAATGAGCAAAGGAGGGATGTCACCAGCCCAGATTTTGACCCTGACATTTCGTTTGAAGATTATTCACCTCAAGTGAACTGGATGCCACGATTGGCATTTTCGTTCCCGATTTCAGAAGAGGCTAATTTCTTTGCACACTACGACGTGTTGGTACAGCGCCCACCATCCAACGCCCGTTTCAGTCCACAGACCTATTTTTATTGGGAAACAAGTGGTAGCGGGTTGAGGAATAATGCTAACCTGAAACCAGAGAAGACGATTGATTACGAAGTAGGTTTCCAGCAGAAATTGAGCAATAGTTCTGCGATAAAAATGTCCGCATATTACAAAGAATTGCGTGACATGATCCAAAGTCGCTGGATTCTATTTGCTGCACCGGTTACCGAATATGAAACTTTTGACAACCTTGATTTCGCAACCGTAAAAGGATTCAACCTTTCCTATGATTTGAGAAGGACTGGCAATGTTTCCGTGAACCTTGCGTACACGCTTCAATTTGCTGATGGAACTGGATCGGATGCAAACACATCTAGAGGCCTTTCCTCCAGGGGCATCCAGCGAGCCTTGTTCCCAATGAGTTTTGATGAGCGCCATAGGTTGACAGGCATTATTGATTATCGTTACCGTTCAGGTAAAGAATACAATGGTCCAAGGGTGAGTGGAATTGATGTCTTAGCGAATACAGGATTGAATATCACTACGATTGCGGTATCAGGAAGGCCTTATACTGCCGCTCAGCAACCAGCTGCATTCGGTGCGGATGGTAACAAAGGAGCGCTTAATGGCTCAAGGCTACCGTGGAATTTCACAGTGAATGCTCAGCTGGATAAATCATTCAATTTAACCAAACCAGGTGCTGCTAGGTCAATTGGGTTGAATGTTTACCTTAGGGTATCCAATATATTTGACCGCAGAAACATCTTAGGGGTTTACCGTGCTACTGGTTCACCAACAGATGATGGGTTTTTGACTTCTTCACTTGGCCAAGCTTTCTTGCAAACTGATCAATTCAAAACACAAGCAGGAACAGTAGATAACGAACTTAGAGGTGCATATCTATCATCATATAGTTGGAAATTATTGAACCCAGACAATTTCAGTCTTCCAAGAAGAATTTTCTTGGGTGCTGTAGTTGATTTCTAAAGATTTAACTATTGGCCCAATGAAATAAATAAATTGAATTTCATTAGGCACACTGATTAAATAAATGCTCAAATTTTGGGTAGCTTATTTTGGTTTTAGTTTCCTGCCTGTCGGTAGGCAGGTTCTTTAAAAGAAGGAATATTGTTGATACTATGACTGATTTT
This sequence comes from Saprospiraceae bacterium, assembly GCA_029263015.1. Lineage (GTDB taxonomy): Bacteria > Bacteroidota > Bacteroidia > Chitinophagales > Saprospiraceae > UBA6168. The sequence continues at coordinate 31,138 of JAJCYI010000019.1, forward strand.
AAAGAAAAAATAAGAGCAAAAGACGCAGCCAAAAATGAACATTTATTTAGTCAGCGTGCCTTAGGCCTATCTAAACGAAAATATTATGCGATATCTTAAATTTTTACTCGCATTTTTCTTTGGTCTGTGCTTAAATACTGCTTCGGTATTTGCCTATTACAATCCAAAGGAAAAGCCAGTTGCCCCGAAAGAAGAGTCTATCACATTTAGGGATCAATGTCTTACTGCCAGTCAGCAGATTGACCAAGACATAAACAACGTGCGGGCACGTTTGACCACTGGTGGGGATGTATGGTGGAACCGGAACGATGGCAAATATGTCGTGCCGAAAGTAGAACCAGGAGACCAGGAAATTTCTTCCATATTTGCAGGTGCTGTGTGGTTGGGTGGACTTGACCCAGGCGGCAATCTTAAAGTTGCCTGTCAAACTTATGGGAATGCAAGCTCCCAAAGTGATTTCTGGTCTGGCCCTTTGAATGATGAAACAGGAACAACTGATAAGCTGATCTGTGACCAATGGGACCGCTTTTTTGAAGTTTCTGGCGATGAGATCAAAACTCACCTTGACCTTTTCAACCAGGCAAGGAATGGTGAAATTGAATACACAGAGGATATGATCCCTTTAGGTGTTCGGGCTTGGCCAGCAGTCAAGAACCCTTATTTCTTCAATGCAATCGGTTGGGACCTTCCAATAACCACACAAGGTTTGGCTGGTTTTTGGGATGAAGATGTGGATGGTGAATACGATCCACTTCAGGGTGATTTCCCTACCATCGAAATCCGGAGGTGTGGGGAAGCGGAGCCACAGTTTCCAGATGAAATGATTTTCTGGATATACAATGATGAAGGTGGTGGAGCCATACATGGCGAAACAAATGGCCTTGCCATTAGGATGGAAGTACAAGTACAGGCGTTTGGATATGCGACCAATGACCAGATCAATAATATGACCTTCCAAAGGTATAAGTTGATCAACCGTGCCCAAGAGGATATAGATAGCACTTATTTCGCTATGTGGGTTGATGCTGATCTTGGTTGTTTTGTTGATGACTATATTGGCAGTGATACTTCCAGAAGTCTGGCCTATACTTATAATGAAGATGCTGTTGATGGCGATGCACAATGTACTGGTATTGGTGTTTACGGTGAAAAAATTCCTATCATCGGGATTGATTATTTTCAGGGACCTTTAGATGAAAACCGAAAGGAGTTGGGTATGTCTTCTTTTACTTATTTCAACAATCCTGGAATTGGTGAACCACCTCCAGAAGTTGGGACGACTGACCCCGCGTTGGATATAGAGTATTACCGTTACCTGTCTGGTAGTTGGCGGGATGGTACACCTTTTACTTTTGGTGGTGATGCCTATGACCCAACAAGTACTAATTTTATTGATTTTGCATTTACAGATCCACCAAATGATGCCAATGGTTGGTCGATGTGTAATCCTGAACCATCCCAATCCAGTGAACCACGCCTCCCACCTTATGATCGCCGTACCGTGCAGGCTTCTGGGCCATTTACTTTGCAGCCTGGTGCCGTGAATGAGTTGATCATTGGTGCAGTTTGGGTGCCAGATTTGGAGTACCCTTGTCCTGATATTACTCAATTGCTTGCGGCAGATGATATTTCCCAGGATTTGTTTGACAATTGTTTCAATATCGTGGATGGACCAGATGCCCCAGACATTGACTGGATCGAACTGGATAGGGAATTGATAGCAGTTTTGACAAACAAAGAAGGTGTCTCGAACAATTACTTAGAGCAATACGAAGAAGCAGGTATTGGTTTTCCCGACGGTATAGCTGATACCACTTACAAATTTGAGGGCTACCTCATATATCAATTGTCTGGGCCAAATGTTGACAGGGCTGAGGGACTTGACGATCCAGAACAGGCAAGATTGGTCTTCCAAGTGGATTTGAAAAATGGTATTAAAACATTATTTAATTGGATCAGTGTAGATAACCCTAGTCACGATCCAACTGATCCTGGTTCTAGTCCATTCATTTCCTATCCTGAAGTGAAAATTGAAGGTTTGGATCAAGGAATCAGTCATACTTTTAGAATTACTACTGATCAATTTGCAACGAGTGATCCAAGAATTGTGAATCATCGCAGGTATTATTTTACTACCTTGGCATATGCCTATAATAATTATGGGGATTATGATTTTATTGAAGATCTTGGCCAAAAAGTAACTTACCTTGAGGGTCGTAACAATATTCGGACCTATGGGCCTATACCTCGGCCAATCATCGATAGGGACCTTAATTCAGAATTTGGAGACGGGCCGGTTATCACCCGAATTGACGGAATTGGAGCAGGTGGTCAATTCCTCGATTTATCGGAGGAGACCAATGCGAAAATTGAAGAAGCGATAAGAACTGGATCTGCTGTTGATGGTGAATTAACTTATGCTCAGGGAAGAGGCCCACTTGACGTAACTATTTTCAACCCACTTGATGTAGTGGATGGTGAGTATGAAATTACGTTTGTAGATGAAAACATGGCCAATGATGAACTCGACAATGAGGTCTTTTGGGAAATGACCGATTTGAATACTGGCGATGTTGTCGTATCTGACTTTACACTCGACCAGTTGAACGAGCAGATCCTTGGTGATTTTGGATTTACTGTCACCGTTGGTCAAACTGCTGATGTAGGAGATTGGATTGACCCTAATGATGGGGCGATTGGTTATGAATTGGATTATCAGGCTGTTGATAAACCATTTTGGTTCTCTGGTATTCAGAGCGGTTTCACTTCGGAAGATTTTCCACCGTTTGCAGCAATATTTTTCAACTATACTACTCATCGTGAAAGCTGGGACACCCGCAACCATGAAGTGTTGGGACATATTGGCCCTGGTTATTTTGTGCCCTACCAAGTCAGTGATTTTGAACAAAGACAATTCCCTTATCTGACGCCAGCATGGAGAAATTATGGTGGAGGTTCAGGTGCATTGGCCCAGAAAGAAGAGCTTATCAGGGATTTGAACAATGTTGATATCGTGTTCACTTCAAACAAAGAACTTTGGAGCCGCTGCGTTGTGGTAGAGACCATGATGCCAGAATATACTACAGTATTTGCACCTGGCGGCAATGCCGAATTGATCACTGCCGAATACAACGATGTGATTCCTGGCTTTAATGGCCCAATTGAGCACTTCGATTTACGTGGTGAAGTTTCTGTTGGCAAGGATGCTGGCCCTGATGGCAAAGCTCTTCCAGATGGTGACGGATACGGAATGGGTTGGTTCCCAGGCTATGTGATCGATGTTGAAACCGGAAAGCGGTTGAATGTTTTCTTTGGAGAAAATTCAGCCTACCGTGAAGAAGTTTTCGGTAATGATGTTATCACCAATTTTGGAGGATCCATAAATGGCGGTGACATGATGTTCAATCCTACTAGCCAACTCTTTGTTGATTATGGTGAAACAGACCTTCGTTCATTCTTTGTTGGAGGACAGCATTGGTTGTACGTGACCAATACAGAATATGATGAGTGTGAATTCTATCGCGACCGTTTTGATCCAGATCAAACACCGCTCAGGAAAGTGAACGCACTTAAAGACATCACTTGGACTGGAATGCCAGTTCCTCAATCTGGCCAAGGCTTACTTTCATATGCCGATGGCCTTATTCCGAACGATGTGACCGTCAAGTTGCGTGTTGACAATCCATATGATGTAGAAATAGGAACAGGTGACTTCAATGGTTACCCTACTTATCGCTTCAAGTTGGAAGGGGCACAGGCAGCAATGCTGACAGCAGAGGGAGTTGAGGGTGCACTTGATAAAATCAATGTAGTGCCAAACCCATATTATGCATTTTCAGATTATGAAAATGCAACGAACTCAGGGATTGTCAAGATTACCAACCTGCCTCCTAAATGTGTGGTCACTATTTACACTATTGACGGCAAATTTATCCGCCAATACAATAGAGATGAAGAACCAGGCAACCCATTTGGAGACGGCATCAAGAATTCACAAGTTATTCCTGATTTGGAATGGGATATCAAGAATAACAAAGGAATAGCTGTTGCAGCAGGTGTTTACTTGATTCATATCGATTCCGAAATGGGTGAACGCACACTCAAATGGTTCGGTATCAACCGTAAGTTCGATCCTTCGGGATTGTAATGGCCCTTGATTCCTGGTTTTTGATTAAAAAAAAAGTCGAAAACCAGGAATTATTTTTCAATTTTATTAAAAGAAAATCTATGAATAAGTCTATATACATTATTTGTTCATTGGCATTTTTGCTCTTTGCAGCTGGCACGACTTGGGCCGGTAACCCTGATCGGCAGGGCGAAGCTGGGGCACCAGAGTTGCTGATGAACCCTTGGGCAAGGAGTGCTGGGCTTCATACCATGACAACGTCCATGATTACTGGTGTGGAGGCTATGCGCCTCAATATTGCTGGCTTGGCGAGGATAAACAAAACGGAAATTATTCTTGCAAATACCAGTTACCTGAGCGGCACCGACATCCAGTTCAATTCGATTGGATTGGCACAAAAGATAGGAAACAATAGTGCAATTGGTATTTCCTTGATGTCTGTTGATTTTGGGGATCTTCCAGTAACTACTACTAATTTACCAGAAGGGAATGGCGCTACTTTTAAGCCGCGTTATTTCAATTTCGGGCTTGGTTTTTCACATATTTTTGAAAACAAAGTGACTGTAGGCGTACTTGTTAGGTCAGTATCTGAGGCAATTGAAGATGTATCAGCTTCTGCCATAGCTCTTGATGCAGGTATACAATATGTCACAGGAGATCAAGATAATTTCAAGTTTGGTATTTCGCTCCGCAACGTTGGTGGAAGGATGGAATTCAAGGGAGAAGGTCTTGGAAATAGTCTCAATATCCCTAGTTTTGATAACGAACGCTTCGTTACCATCAACCAGCGTGCTACTCCTTTCGAACTTCAATCGGTCCTTAACATCGGGATGTCTTACGACTTCTATGTTGGAAGTGATAACCGAGTAACTGCAATTGGCAATTATACTTCCAATGCATTTTCAGAAGATCAAATTGGTGCTGGATTGGAGTTCTCTTTTAAGGAACTGATTATGTTACGAGGTGCTTATAAACTGGATTTCAGCCGACTCAATGATTCTGTTGATGATGAAGATCCACTCTATACAGGCCTTGCATTAGGTGCTACTTTGAATGTGCCTGTCAGTAAAAAAGAGGGCGCACCGAGGATCGCATTCGATTATGCATATCGTACAACAAAAATTTTCGACGGCACCCATAATTTTTCAGTGAGGATTAATTTGTAATATTTTCATCATTGCTTTTATATTCCTTACTTTTGTGCCAAGCAAAAGCCAAGAACGTTTCTATCTTATTCAGGTAGAAGCGTTTTTGCCTTTTGATCTTAGCCTGAAAACATAAAGACTGGGGATTGTCCAAGAATTGGAGAGGCCACGGCAATCAGTTTTTCTTGTCTTTATTTTTTTCCTTCAAAACGATAATGTTCCTGCCTTTTTCAAGATAACAACTTGAAAGAGTTGGGATTGATTGATTTGTGGGGACTATGAAAGAAGCTATAACTCATTGGATGAGCGTGTACACGTCTGGGGGCAATATAACTACTAAAAACCAAGGACCAAGAACCTTAAACTTTTCAATATGGCAACCAATAATTATTTGACACAAGAAGGCCACGATAGATTACGTGCTGAACTAGATGACCTCAAAGGAAGGGGAAGGCGAGAAGCATCAAGGGATATTGCTGAGGCAAGAGAAAAAGGAGATCTCTCCGAAAATGCAGAATACCATGCGGCCAAAGACGCACAAGGACTTTTGGAGGCAAAAATAAACGAACTTGAAAAGGCTCTTGTCAATGTGCGAATTTTGGACGCAGCCAATGTCGATACTTCGGAAGTGCGCTTACTGACCAGCGTTCGCATCAAAAACAAGAAAGTGAACAAGGAAATGGTTTATACCATTGTTTCTGAACCAGAAGCTAACTTGAAAGAGAAAAAAATATCCGCAGGCTCTCCAATTGGTGCTGGATTGTTGGGTAAAAAAGTAGGAGAAATCGCAAAGATCCAAATACCTGCTGGTGTGATGGAAATTGAAATACTTGATATTTTCATTTCCTAAAACCATCTTTTCAAATGGCCAGCATTTTTACCAAAATAATCAACGGCGAAATCCCCTGCCACAAAATCGCTGAGACGGAAGACCATTTCGCGTTTCTTGACATCAATCCAACAGCTAAAGGCCACACGTTGGCCATTCCAAAAAAAGAAATTGATTATCTATTTGACCTTACCGACGAACAGTTGTCTGGTTTGATGGCTTTTGCAAAGCGGGTTGCCAAAGCCCTCGAAATAACGATTGATTGCAAGAGGGTGGGGGTGTCGGTGATTGGGACGGAAGTGCCCCATGCGCATATCCATTTAATTCCTTTCACACAAGAAACACAAATGAACATCGTTGGGTCAAAGATGACCATTACTCAAGATGAATTATCCAATATTGCAAAGGACATCCGAGCCAATTTCAAATAAGGGAGTAGGCAATAAATAAGCTACCCAATTTTGCGAAGTTATATTTTCTTGTAAAAGTGCTTGAAAAACTAAGAATAGTGGGGCTATGGTTCTTTTTTCAAGTGTTTTTAGAAGGAAAAAGAACGAGCCCAAATGGGTAGGTTATTTGTTGCCTATTCCCTAAGTTTTAATACTATTTTTCAAGTTTTTCTGCCAGGGTTGTCTTTTATGAACCCCGACCAATCCTTGTATTTTTTTCCTTTCCCGATGGCTGAGTTTGATTGAAAATAATGGCACATTGCTGTGGCCAAAGCATCTGTAGCATCTAAATATGCATTGTCTAATTTGATGTTTAAGATACTTTCCAACATGGCAGCTACCTGCTCCTTGCTTGCATTGCCGTTTCCTGTTACTGACTGTTTTATTTTTTTGGGAGAATACTCTGTAACCTCGACGCCATTGGTAATGGCGGCTGCCATAGCTACGCCTTGTGCCCGCCCCAATTTCAACATAGATTGGACGTTTTTACCATAAAATGGAGCTTCGATGGCCAACTCTTTTGGCTTGTATTTTTGAATGAGTAATTGCAATTCCTCAAAGATCATTTTTAACTTTAGTTGGTGTTCTTTGAGGAAGCCCATTGAGATTGCGCCCATTTCCAGGACGGTCACTTTCTTTTGAACAATTTCAATAATGGCGAAGCCCATTACATTTGACCCAGGATCAACTCCGAGGTAGCGATATGTACTGTTTTTGTTCATAATTCGGGTAAATCTAAACTTAATTCAGTTCAATTCGATACTTTTCCAAGTCCTAAACCCGCTTCAATTTTGCCAAAGAAAAAACTTCTCAATTTATTGATTAAAATTGTAATTGCTGTCCTGTTGGCAGGGGCAATTTATATGCAAGTATTTTCCCGACAAGATGCATCATCGCTTTGGCAAGCTCTTTTACAGCATTTCACATTTCCGAATTTAATGTGGTTGGTTATGGTGGTCTTTTTAGCTCCTTTTAACCTCGCATTTGAATCGCTCAAATGGCGGAAACTGATCCGATCATTTACCAGAATTGGATTTTGGAAAACATATAAAGCAGTTCTTTCAGGAGTCACGATTGCCATATTCACCCCAAACCGGGTAGGGGAATATGGTGGCAGGGTGCTGTTTATTGAGCCTGAACATAATTGGAAGGCCGTTATTGCAACATTGGTAGGGAGCTTGGCACAACTGCTGGTCATCCTTTCGGCAGGTTTGCTTGGGTTGGTTTATTTTTCAAATAACTTTTTGAGGTTTGATTGGGAGGTGTTGCCTTTGGTCATGAGTTTGGGTGTGGTGCTGGTTGGGTTAATGGTATTTTGCTTTTTTAATATTGACCTTCTTATACCGGTGGTAAAACGATTGCCGTATGTTCACTTTTTTAAACGTTACTTCAAACACCTCTTGGTACTGAAAAGCTATTCTTCCAAAGAACTATGGACAGCACTTGGCTATGCCTTTCTAAGATTTTGCACTTATTCATTGCAGTATTATTTATTGTTAAAATTCTATGGCATTCCGGTGTCTTTAATAACTGGGATGGCCGGTATAACTACGATTTTTTTTGTTCAGGCGAGTATCCCTTTGCCACCTGTGATGGGGCTGCTTGCCAGGGGAGAAATTGCCTTGCATATTTGGGGATTTTTTAGTGAAGATCAGGTCGGCATATTGGCAGCCACATTCACACTTTTCGTAATAAATATAGCTATCCCTGCGTTACTCGGTTTGGTGTTTATTGTCCAAATAAACATTTTAAAATCCTTAGGTTATAAAAATGGTAATGAAGGCTAAAATATTGATATTCAGCTGTATGTGCGTGTTTTTGTCCTTTCAGAATGGAACGACCTCAATGCGAGGGAAGCCAAGTGTTGATCTTGTTTTCAGTGATCCTTGTTTCTCTCAAAACCTGGCTTTCGAATCAGGTGAACAACTGACTTATAAGATATTTTACAATTGGCATTTTATCTGGTTATCTGCTGGAGAAGTAACCTTCAAAGTGATTGACGATGACGATCAGTTTCATTATCAGGTCATTGGAGAGACGTACCATTCCTACAATTGGTTTTTTGAAGTGAAAGACTATTTCGACTCATGGGTTCAAAAGGATAACCTTTTACCGATCCGTGCAATAAAATCCATCAAAGAAGGAAAATACCAGGTGTATGATGACCTGACTTTCGACCAGACGAGAAACAAGATTTACAATGAGCGAGGAAAGGCGAAAGACGACATTCGGGAAAAGCACAATTTCCAAGTTGAAGGTTGCATGTACGACATGGTTTCAATCTTGTATTATGCCCGCAATATTGATTTTTCAGATACCAGCGAAGGGGCTGTTTTTCCGATAAATATTTTTGCAGACAAAGAAACCTGGCCGCTAAAAGTGGTATATGAGGGTAAGGAATCACATAAAAAAGTAAAAGGAAAGGGCTATTTCGATACGCTCAAGTTCAGTCCTGAGGTGATCGAGGGGGATTTATTTCCAGATGGTGCTCAGGCACACGTCTGGGTCAGTGATGATGGAAATAAAATACCTTTGATCATCGAATCGCCATTGTCGGTAGGCTCGGCAAAAGCTATTCTAAAAAAACATGAGGGTTTGCGATACCCTTTGACTTCCATGATTGGGGATTGAGTTGTCATTAGTGTGTCAAGGAATTTTCCTGTTCAGGATAGGCGTGCATTTTACATTTCTCATTTTACATTTCTTTTCAATTATGAAAAAATGGCTCGTTATCGTTGGCTTACTTCTCACTTTCTTGTTAGGGGTAATCGTGGCTCGTTGGTATTTTGAAATTCCAGATGTAAAATCTACTGAAAATGCCACGGTATTGCTTGAAAAGATAAAGGCCGTCACCAAACTGATTACCGTGGAAGGTTATCTTTCCGAAATTTATGACTATCAAGATTACTATGGTTATGACTTGCCCGGCTTCCGGAAAAAAGCATTGTTGCGTATAAAAGCAAAAGTATCAGTAGGTTATGATTTGGAAGGAATGAAAATTACTTCCTTTCCAGAACGGAAAACAATAGAGATCTCAGAACTTACATTTCCTGAATTGCTTTCGTTGGAACACGAACTTGATTATTACGATATACAAGAAGGAGTTTTCAATAATTTTTCAACAGATGATTATAATAAACTGAACGCCAACGCTAAGGATTATATCAGGCAGAAAGCCCAGGAAAGCGAATTATTTGACCGGGCTAGGTTACAGCGGAATAACGTCTTTGAAATGATCCAACTTTTGGTTGAGGGCGCAGGGTGGCAATTGGTGATTTTGGAGACCGAAGGAATGTTAACTCCTGACACTTTGCAGCAATAACTGTTGACTCGGATTTTATTTTGAAAATAAACACCATCTTGGTGCGAGATTTTCTTCCCTCAAGCCTACTACCATTCGGATACCAAATCAGATAAATGGAATTTTCCTCCGACAATAATTTGGAAGCTTTGTGTGACTCGTTTAAAGGCATGACCAAGCAAAAGGCCTTTGTTGTCCTGCACGAGCTGGATGATAATCAACTGTGGCAGTTGTACAAGTCAGGATTGGAGGATGGGTTGGTTATGCTTTTCAGAAAATACCACCGCCAAATAGTTGTATTGGTGTACAAGAAGTTGAATGCCAATGGAGATGTGAAATTGGGTCAAGTGCAGGATGGTTTTGGAGATTTTATTGAACAGGTGCTCGCTGGTCGTTATTCCGATGAGGTTTTGAAAAAGAACTTCACCGCATTTTCAGTTCACCATCTTTCTTATCTGGTACGATCAAAAATGAAGCTAGCTGTGAACACTAGGGTGGAAAGATTAAATGAATCTACAGATTTTCACAATCATAGCGCTCCAGGCCTTCATGTGGAAGAGAAAATAGATTTCAGTAAAGTTGTTGATTTCATTCCTAAAATATCAAATGCAGCATATCGCATGGTGTTGTACCTTGTTTTTATCATGGGGTACAACAGCAAAGATTTGATTGAAATATTTGGACAACGTGAAAAGGCTTACAACAATCGATCAAGGGCGCTGAAAGCCTTCCGGGTTCTCCTGGAAAAAGAAGGTGTTTTAGATGAACTTCGGTGAATTGACTAAAATATCAAAAATGAAATTTGAAAAAATATTGCCATTTGACACATTATTGGATTACTTGGAAGGGAAAGTAAACCTTCCTAAATCCGATCAAATTCAAGAATTGCTGCACCAAGATGTGGAAGCACAAGAACTGGTCGAGGGATTGGAAGCGATCTATGCCAATGAGCAATTGGACAGGGAGGCATTGGAATCAAGTTTTGCCAAAATGGAATTGGTCATTGAAGAGAAAATATATTCTCATAAATCCTTCGGGAACCACCTAATTGACTTAAACCGGCAGCTGCGTAGAGCGGCTGCTCTTTTTATTCTTTTCTTCACTTTTTCATTTTTGGTAATGGAGGGTCTTTCCAATAGCAATTATGAACGACCCCAAGTATATTCTGGCCCCTATGACCTGGCCATGGGGAGCAAGATAGCTCCTTAGTTATCAACATCTTATGTGATATTTTTTAAAAATTCTTTCATTCCTCATAAAAACTTCTATTTTCGCCGTTCTAACAAATAAATTTTTTCACTAAAACATAATTTTTTATGGCTCCTGCTTATAAATTGATGCTTATATCCTGGCTATGCGTGGCAGTGTGGGTAGCATTTGTTATTATTTCCAATAAAAAAGTACACCCAAAAGCATTGTTCGCTTTGTTCATGGTAGAGCTTTGGGAACGCTTTAGTTATTATGGTATGCGAGCATTGCTCGTGCTGTACATGATTGCCCAAGTTTCTACGGGGATTGATGGTGGGTTTGGTTTTAGCGATGCAAAAGCATTCGGTATTTATGGGGCATATGGGGCCTTGGTTTATTTGACTCCGATCATCGGAGGATATTTTGCCGACAAAATGATGGGCTTCCGAAAAGCGATCACATGGGGCGCACTCCTTATGGCCGCAGGGCAGTTTACATTGTTCATGGACAACAAAACGACCTTCTTTCTTGGATTAGCGTTGCTGGTCGTTGGTAACGGTTTTTTCAAACCCAACATATCCAGTATGATTGGCCGTTTTTACCCAGAAGGTGATCCTCGGCGTGATGGGGCGTTCACTATTTTCTACATGGGAATCAACATTGGGGCTTTTCTCGCACCGCTTACTTGTGGAGTAATTGGTGAAATCGAAGGTTGGAAATATGGTTTCTTGGCAGCAGGCATAGGCATGTTTGTTGGCTACTTGACCTTCATTTGGGCACAAAACAAAGGTATTTATGAAAAATTTGGATTGCCGCCCGACAATGTTGATGAAGTCAGGATGGCAGGCATTGGTGCCAATCTTCTACCTTATGTGGCTACCTTGATTTTAGTTCCTTTGGTTTGGATGCTTGTCATCCAAAATGATGTGGTGGACGTGCTGTTGGTGATTGTTGGCGGGGGAATACTTGGTTACTTGTTGTTTGTGGTGGCACCGAAATATGAAAGAGAACAACAACAGCGTATTTGGGTAATCGTTTTGTTGCTGTTTTTCACCACCGTTTTCTGGACGTTTTTTGAACTGGCGGGATCAGCACTTAATGTCTTTACTGCCCGTAACGTGGATAAAAACATCCTTGGTTTTGAGGCGCAGACAACTTTGTTCCAATCTGTCAATCCGTTTTTCATCATGCTGTTTGCACCGATTTACTCTTGGATGTGGATCAAATTATCGAAAGCAGGTAAGGAACCAGCGGCTCCCTATAAATTTGGAGTCGGTCTGATCCTTCTTGGGGCTGGATTTTTAGCACTGAATTTAGGAGGAGTAGGTGCTGCGGCAGGCCTTGTCCCAGCATTTTTCCTTATCATGCTTTATCTGCTCCACACGCTTGGTGAACTGACTCTCTCACCTGTTGGCCTTTCGTTGGTTACAAAACTGGCACCGCTGAAGATTGTAGGCTTTTTGATGGGCATTTGGTTTCTATCCTCTTCCATCGCTCATCAGGCTGGAAAACACATTGCAAAAATGATGGCTGTGGATGAAGCAAAAGTTGTTGCCAGCGATACTTTTCAAGGATGCATGGACAATGAAGAGATCAAGTCGGCTCTCAAAGCTGATTTTTTCCAAGCCTGGTTGAGCGACAATCAAGAAATTGCCGAAGGTGGAACAGATCCTTGTGCAGGCCTGACCGGCGATGCACTTGATCTTTGTAAGGGAAAACAATCGTTGGACGATGGTCTTGCCCATCCTGAATTTGTAAAATATTTGAACCAGCAAGTTGGCAGTACTAAATATTATGCTGGCAAATTGCAGATCAAGGAACTGAAAGAAAAGGCCGAAAAGATCGGTAATGCACGTGCCAAGGAAAAGGAGATGAATAAAAGTTTCGTGACCTTCTTGACAACCGACTCTGCGCTGGCAGCACCCACAGGCAATGCTGAGGTCAGAGTTATGACCAAAGTAGAAGCAGAAGCTGCAACTGCTAGTAGTAGTTCTGGAGATGTTATTCAGTGCTTGCGCCAAGATACACTTGGCCTGGCGCTCGGAGTTTTCCAGAAGCTTGGATTCATAGCCATCGGCTGTGGCATACTCTTGTTCCTTCTTGGGCCTATGGTTTCCCGTTGGATGCACGGCATCAAATAAGATTTACCTATTTCAATATTAAGTAGGTGAGTGTATATAATCGACATTTTGAACGAGGCTATTTTTTCGATAATTGAGGCAAAAAATATTTGAATAGCCAAGTTATTGAAATATTTTTTAACGAGGAGTATCGGAAAAGGAGTCCGTTCAAAGTGTCGATTATATATGCTCACCTACTTATAAGCCTCCTTTCATTTAGTTTTGGAAGGAGGCTTTTTAAATAAATAGTCCAAGTTGCGATAAATACAGACCAAGGTTAAAGGGTCTATTGGTTAAAGGTGTTTTGATCTTTCGGGGGTTTATGCCAATAAACCATAAACCGGTAGACCGATTTCCTTTTCAGATATGGATTCATGGCAACTTGGATTAAACACTATAATGACCACACAAACTTTTCAACCCAAGAGCTTCAAAGCTATCGTCATTATTTATTATGCCTTGTTTGTGGGACAGGCGTTATTGGGGCTTGTAATTTTTTTTTTGATGCAAGGCGTTGAAAGGACAGAATCATTGGAAAGCCCGTTCAATATTATCATTCCAGGAGCTGTCGCTTTGGGGATCATTGGAGCATATTATATCGGCCAGTACCAAAAGAACAATTTACCTCCAATGAGCAGTACTGCAGACGAAAAGCTCGAACATTTTAGAAGGTGGAGTGTCGCTCGATTCGCCATTGCCGAAAGTGGAAATTTGGCTTCACTTGTGCTCGCTTTTTTATTTGGCAGCATCAATTATATGACCTACTTCGTGATTGGTTTGGCCGCTTATATCTTATTGAGGCCAATAAAGGAGAAGTTTATTGATGACTACAAACTCGGCCAATCCGAAGCGATGAAGTTGCAATAAAAAAGAGGTCACTTTTAACGAAGTGACCTCTTCTCATCTGATAATTTTCCAAAAACCCCAATCCCCGAATCATCTTACGGCTTCACCCGATCCTCGATCCATTTTTGCAAGTTTGGGCAACCCTCAAATTTGGCATCTATGCGGATGTATGTTGAATTGACTTTTTGTGTGATCCAATCAGACATGAAATTAGCTCTTTTTTGTTCAATAGTGGCATCTTGAATCCTTGAATAATCCCTGTCCAAACTGGCAGTATGAGGCACGGTACGGCTTTGTAATTGAACAATGCGATAAAAAGTCTCACCTCTTTGGTCGGAATAGGAATAGGCGGAAGAAACACTCCCTATCTCCATGGTGTCAATTGTAAAGTAAACGTCGGGCTCAAGATCAGCTATTTCAAAATAGGTATTACCTGAACCTGGATTAATCATTTTCCCATCGTTGTTAAAACTTTGCACATCCTCATTACTATACTTTTTAACTGCTAGGGAAAAGGAAATAGAATCAACCAGCAATAGGTTTCTTATCGAATCAAGTTTCATTTGGCTCTTTTTCAAATCATCATCTGTAATTTCTGGCTTAATAAGGATGTGTCGGGTATTGATCGAATTTCCTCTGCGGGCGATCAATTGGATCAGGTGAAACCCGAATTCACTTTCCACGATCTCCGAAATCTCGCCATCGGCCAACTTATATGCTGCTGCTTCAAATTCAGGAACAAACTTCCCCCTTTTTGTCCAGCCTAAATCACCACCTACTCTTGCACTCCCAGGATCATCGGAGAATATGGAAGCCAATTCAGAAAAATCTTCGCCATCCTCCAAAATACGCTTTCGTAGATTGGTGAGTTTTTCCATTGAAATTTCGCGTTGTTCAGCATTTACTTTGGGTTTCATCACTATTTCGCCAACTTCTACTTCTGAATCGAAATATGGCAAACTATCCTTGGGGATGTTTATATAAAATTGTTTTACTTCAGATGGCGTAACCGTTACGTTTTGCATGACCGAGCCACGCATCCGGTCTGACAGGAGTTGGTTTTGCAGGTCATTACGGAAAGCGTCTTTGACTTCTGTTACCGTTTGTCCATAATATTCTTGAAATTGATTCAGATCGCCTCCCATATATTCCAGGATTTGTTCGATCCGGGCATTCAGTTGCGCTTCTACTTCAGATTCTGACACTTCTACACTATCAAGTTTAGCTTGGTTGACAAGTAGTTTTTGAGTCAAAATATTATCGAGGATCATGCATCGTGCTCCATCAGGTAAATCAGCCTGACGTTCCCTGATTAATGCAAATTGTTCTTCCAGTTCGGACAAGAGCACGATTTCGCCACCTACCTCGGAAATTATTTTTTCAATCACTTCCTTTTGAGCAGAAAGACTGGTGGTCAGACAAAAAAGGAGTATTATGGAAGATATTCTTTTAATCATATTATTAAGATAAAAATTCAATAAAAGGTCTAAAGTCTAAGGAACGGTGATTAAATAAATTGACATTCATTGGGTAGGTTATTTTGGTCTTAGGTTTTCTTTAAAAGAAGAAGTATTGTTGATACTATGACTGGTTTTAAAGGAAAAAATAAGGGCAAAAGAAGCAGCCAAAAATGTAAATTTACTTGGTCACTGTTCCTAAAGGTTATTGAAACACAGAAACGCCATTTTTTCGCATGGCCTCATCGTATAATTTGTCTTTCATTTCTTCAAGTAATTTGCTTCTCCGCTTGTGCAATATCACGACCCTTATTTGGCCTTCAACATATACTAAGGGTGCTGTTTTGGTTTTTGAAACCTTATCCAAAAGCTGAAACATGTACACCGAACCTTCGTCATTTTGAACAAATTTACTCTTGGCATCAAAATTATCGACGGTCAGCATTTCTTGTGGCATATAAGCGCCGATGTCTTGCACTTTGTACCAAATACTATCCTGCAGATGATGTACACTAGCATTCGAACCACACCAGTTTTTCAAAGCAGCCAAATCAGATTTTTGGCCGGCCTTCCACCAATCAAGTGCTTGTTTCAATTGTGGTGCATCTTTGTTTGCTTTGATAAACCTACACTGCATGATTGGCGATTCGAGTTTGTATTGTTCTTTATTCTTATTGTAAAAACCCTCTAATTCCGAAACGGTGATGATCGAATCAAGTAACTTTTCGACCAGCACGTTTTCATAGTTGTGCTTAATCAATGAAGCCCTGTAATCTTCAACCAACTGGTCAATGTCCAGCTCATGGGGTATGTTTTTTTCTGCCTCCCTTAAGAGAACTGCCTCACGAACCCAATTCCCAACAAATTTATTGATAATCAAAGAACTATCCTCCGTTGACATGCCTCCTGGCAATATGCCATCCATATCGGAAAGAAATAATGACTTGTTATAAACCCTGGCCAACAACCTGTCAGATTCCAAGTGGGTAGCAGGTGGATTACATTGAGTAAACAGCACTCCTATACCCAGAGAAAAAACTATGAATAATATCCCGTATTTCAATGTTCAATTTTATGTAGTTGGTTCTTGGTTTATTGTTCTTAGTTCTGGATAAAAATTCTAGCAAATTTGAAACAGGTCAACAAACCAAAAACCAATCAGCCTCTCTTATCTTTGGTTCTTTGATAAATCCCGTGGAAACCCTCAAACCAAATGGTAAAAGGAAGCCAAACATGAGTCATCCCATAAGTAAAGTGTACACGTTTTTTCGCTCTTTTGGACTGAAAAACGTGCAAATTCCAGTGGATAAAGGGATAAATGGGACATTTTAGGAAGAATCCTTTAGCTATTGTTCTAAATTATTCTCC
>JAJCYI010000020.1 GCA_029263015.1 Saprospiraceae bacterium
GGAGAATAATTTAGAACAATAGCTAAAGGATTCTTCCTAAAATGTCCCATTTATCCCTTTATCCACTGGAATTTGCACGTTTTTCAGTCCAAAAGAGCGAAAAAACGTGTACACTTTACTTATGGGATGACTCATGTTTGGAAGGAACGTTTGGGTTCGGCACATCGAAATCGGAAGCTGTAAAAGGCTTCCTTTTTTTATTTACAGAAACCGCTATCTTCACCACCGATTATCAACAATTCGAAAAATGAACTACAAAACTTCTTTTGTAAAAACCGAGGATTTTTGGGCAATTGCTATCGGAGGTTTATTGCTGGTCACCACACTTTTGATTTATGTTTCTATAGTTCCGGAGAACCTTAAAGCTAAGATTGAATCCTATGAAAATATCTTAGAATCTCAAGAAAGTGCCCCATTTAAAACGATTGCTTGGCATGAAGCAAATGACGGATTGAATTCCCTGAAACTTTCTTCCACCGTTACAGGGAAGACCATGAAAAAACTTTCATCCAAACCCAATAAGTGGACGAAGGAACCAGGGCATGCTTTTTTCAATCCTGACCTTAAACCGTTGGATGACAATAACTTGCAATTATTAAAAAGTGCAGCCACCGAAGCCGAGAATGCAGCATCGGCAATTAACTTTAGAGATAGTTCATTGAATATAAAAGCGAATGGGGCGATAGAAGAATGGTTGGAAGCGAAGCAGGATTTTAAAAAATATGAATCAAAGAGAAAAGGAGGAAGCTTTTCGTTTTGGCATACGGCGGGGTTGTTTTTATTGTTGTTCCTTCTTTTTGGCTTTGGGGCCAATAGGATGGGGGAGAAGTGGTCTGGTTTTGCAAAAGGGTTTGCATTTGTGTTTCTTTTATCTTTTGTTTCACTCTTTCTCGCTTCGCAAAAAAATCTAAAAGATTTAGGTGTTGAGTATGCTGTTTGGGCGATAGTTCTGGGGTTGCTGATCAGCAATACTATTGGCACTCCTAAATGGGCAAGTAGCGCTTTGAAGACAGAATTTTATATTAAAACAGGCTTGATAATAATGGGGGCAGAAGTGTTGTTCAACAAAATATTGGCGATAGGATTGCCAGGTATGTTTGTAGCTTGGGTGGTTACTCCGATAGTGTTGATTTCCACGTTTTGGTTTGGACAAAAAATACTCAAGATATCATCAAAATCCCTCAATATCACCATCAGTGCCGATATGAGCGTTTGTGGTGTTTCTGCTGCAGTAGCAACGGCGGCAGCCAGCAATGCTACCCGAGAAGAGCTGACAGTTGCAGTTGGTATGAGCATGGTATTTACAGCTATAATGATGATTGTAATGCCAATTTTTATTAAATTTACTGGTATGCCAGAGGTGCTGGGAGGTGCATGGATAGGAGGGACAATCGATAGTTCTGGTGCGGTGGTTGCTGCTGGAGCAGCATTGGGAGATAAGGCCATGTACGTAGCCGCTACCATTAAAATGATTCAGAATGTCTTGATTGGGTTTGTCGCTTTTGGTGTGGCTGTCTATTTTGCAACAAAAGTTGAAAAAGAGAATGGGGGAAGCAATGTCGGAATTGGCGAAATCTGGAAACGGTTTCCTAAGTTTATCTTAGGGTTTATTGGTGCGTCCCTTTTATTTACGGCTATTTATACCTGGCTGGGTGATAGAATGGCTTATAGCGTGATAGACCAGGGCATTCTTGGTGGCTTCACAAAAAATCTTCGTACCTGGTTGTTTTGTTTGGCTTTTGCAAGCATTGGATTATCAACTAATTTCAGGGAACTGAGCCAATATTTTAAAGGTGGAAAGCCTTTGATACTCTATGTATGTGGCCAAACCCTGAACATCTTACTGACCCTTGGCATGGCTTATTTGATGTTTTACAAAGTATTCCCGCATATCACAGCGAACTTTTAAAAAGATTCTAAAGATAAAAGCCACAAGCTGATAAGCTTGCGACTTCTGTAGCCCCGAGAGGGATCGAACCTCTATCTCAGGTTCCGGAAACCTGCATACTATCCATTGTACTACGGAGCCAGCTTAGTTAAAGTTGAGAGGCATTTTAGTAATGCCTCTCAACTCATCTGACCAACTGTTTTAATGACGACTGCAAAGGTAATTTTTTTTTCTTCAATGTTGCTAAACAGAAAGGGCACGGATTTACCATGCCCTTTGCTAACAAACAAAACCAGCTAAAAACCAAGTATTTTTTGTGGTGGGGTTGCCAAGAAAACTGTACGTAAATAGAAATGGTTCAATTGGAAAAGAACCGAGTTGGGAGGATTTCAAATATGATTAAAGACTCACCAGGGATTGTGCTTAAAACCCAGAAGCGGCGCTTTTTTAAAAAGCGCCGCTTCTGGGTCAAAGACCTCTCCTTCCAGTTTGGCAAATGCCTGAGAATCAAGTGTAAAGTTGAGAGACATTTAGTAAATGCCTTCTTATAGTGGTCTTTAGCAATACGAATAGGTCAAACAAAAAAAGTCATGCCTTTTGGCATGACTTTTAACAATATAATCCCATGAACATATCCAAAACAAATTAAATTTTTCTAAAAAATAGATTCCTTGAGTTTGGTGGAGTGAAATGTTTCGCTGTACATTAGCAGAGTCAAATTAGCTCTGATACTTAATTGGCTATTGACAGATTATAGTCCCATGAACATGTCCTTAAACAGCGGCTGGTTCGGTTTCCGAATCAGCCTTTTTTTATTTTATACTGGGATCACAGAGCAAAGAAAAACAGTAAGCCGCCCCAAAAACGATAAAGGGACGACCCACTATTAACAAATTATAATCCCATGAACATATACAATTTCAATTTGTGAACAACAAGCTTCAGATTTATTTGGTTGGGAGGCCATCTTCATGCTTGCACCCGTCCACAATGAGTCTTAAAAATCAAGGTTTCCATATCCACATTCATTCCAATCAATCTTCCTTGAATTTTAAAAATAGCAGCCACCAATTGCAGCTGCTATTAACAAATTATAATCCCATGAACATATTCTAAATTGTGACCCCGCCTTTTACGAGGATTTTTGCTGCTCCTCCACTTGTTCAACTTCCACGATACAAATATGCAGGGACTTACTTCTAACAGCAAGGACAAAAAAGGTACATTGTTACATGTAAATAATAATAAATTATAATAATATGTTTTAAATTATTATTGATAATCAATTATTTAGGGGGGATATGAATTGAACGATTAAGCTAAAATTGTGAATAAAATAAATTTTATATAGAAAGATTTAATAAATATTTTCCTTAAAAATCTTGATATACCCCAAAAAAAGAAAGTCGCACGGTTAGGTGCGACTCACTAGCAATGATAAAATTCCACGAATATGAATTACTTCTTTAGGCTATTGGGTATTTTGATTGATGGATAATAATTGATAAAATATCAATCATATCACTTCACAACTTGTATTTTGGTAGTCAGTATCTCCCCATTATTCGTCCAGACTTTGGCGACATACATACCTGAATTAAGATTAGCGACATCCAACTTTTGACGCTTTGCCAATATTGCGCCAGAATCATAAACCGAAGCGCCAACCAAGCTGAACAAAGCTATTCGCTCCATGAGGTTTTCCTGGCCGTTCAAATGTACATTGATCACAGCACTGCTCGGGTTCGGATATACTTTTAGGCGATCTATGGCAGAAGCTCCTTCTGTATTGCTACCTTCCTCATTCATGGCGAGCGAGAAGGTAATGGTGTTTTCATTCAAGGTGAATGTCTGTCCACCGCTGTTCATTAGATTCCCTGTGATGTTTATTGTAGACAGAGGGTCATTTGGTCTATTTCCATTAATATCATCGATAACGATAAATTCAAGTACACCAATAATCCCATAACCACTTGCGGCTTGCCCACTTGTCCGGGTGTAGCCAGCCTCTAATTTCCCAAGATATGGCGTGTGATCCATGGACAATACAGGAGAATTGTAATTCATCCAAGCCGTATCACTCCAAAACACCTTGACAGATTCAAAAAGTGCTGGATCGTAATCCACACCAAAAGTTAGTCCATAAGCATCGAATGCTGGATTGTTTGCATCACCAAGGTGTAAGGGAATATATATCACATCACCGGGTTCCGGGTTGCCAGGGAATGATCCTGGATAGAATGGTAATGAACTGATTGGGTCATGGGGTTCTGGTACTATGTTATTATAATTCCCATAGAACTCCCGAATTGCAGAAGTATCCATTGCGCTAATGATTCCATTCCCATCGGTATCAATATGTTTTACATCAAAACCCAATCCATTGGCGTTAAAACTGTTCCAATCGTCACCGTATTGACCATACCAATCAATCGAGCCAGAAGGACGGTTTTCACCAACTGTGCCCATGCACATTCCGATCGGCAATAGGTCATTGATGTCAACTTTTCCATTTTTGTCAGCATCTCCGGACCAAACACATCCTGATCCTGCACACAGGGTATCGCTTTGAGGTGTGGAAACAGTGATGATCTCTATTTCAACTTTTGCCAATTGGCAGTTTGTGTTAGGACCAACACAATATTCTACTTCAAATTCGTCAATTCCGTTGGAGTTGGGGTCTGGATCATAAATCAACATATTTACGCCTGAAAATTCCTGACCGTGTTGACTGGTATAAGTATCGTAACCGGGCAAAAAAGTTAGGCTGCCTTTGGTAGGGTTGCTGGTTATTTGATATTCATATCCAGCAAAAGGCAAATTGTCGGCCAACGCAATGGGCGTTTTTTCAGGAGTAACCAAATTGTATAACGAAAGCTCTGGGTTCAAATCGCCAACAACAATGTAGCAATCGGCATTTTCAGAAAAACCACTGCCGGGAGAGTAGGCGTGATAGTTGAAATGGTCTATGCCCGAAAAGCCTGCTGGTGGAAAGTATTTATAAACACCTTTGCCAATTGATGGCAAATAGACCAATTGTCCACCTTCATCTGTTGTCGAGCTTCCCACACCAACTGAGGTAAGATATGCGCCAGCATTATCGTTGTCCAGTAAATGTATTTCTTCAACAACCTCATCTATTGGTGTATAAACAATATCGTCAAAAAGAAGAAAATTATCATTTGGCACGTCCAAAACCCTTATTTCAAAAACCCTTGTCCTATTATTGATGGAATCCTTGAAAACGATCTTGTCATAGCCAACGAATGCTGAATCGGGTACATAGGTAAGCGTTTCAAATGTGGCCGTATCTCCGTTGGAGGGAAATAGGTCAATATAATAATCATTGTCAACATCCATCAAAACCACCTGTGCGGCATTCTTTTCAGTGGCAATAAATATGGAATCGTAGGACATTGGGTTGGGGTCAACCACCGTAATACTCACTGTGGCAATAGCACAAGAACCCTCCGCATCACATATTGTATAATTTAGATGGCCTGTTCCCGAAAAACCGCTGTACGGCGTAAAAGTAATTTTGGTGGAAGCACTGTCTATGGTAGCGGTACCACGATTGATATTGGTGATCTCATTGATCGTTAGGTTGGTGCCATTTCCGAAATCGTTGGCCAAAACATCTACTTCCACTGAAACCCCCATCGTAGTGGAAGCATAGTCATCCTCTGCTACAAGATAGGAAGGGACAACCAATATATTGTAAACATTATATTTTTTGATAGTCAAACCATTGCCAAAATCATCTTCATAATAAGCGACTACAGTATCTCGCCCTATAAAATCAGTAACTGGGGCATAAAACAAGTGGTTTTCAGAAAAACCTCCATTGGGTGCTTTTGTCCCAAAATTACTGTTTGGGCCATGAGGGTCAAAAAATGCATTGCCCCTTGAGGAGTTTTCTTTGTCAACTTTGATAAGGTATGCTGAAACGGAATGGTGGAGGATGGGATCAAATTCGAAAGTGTCATTTTTTACGACAACAACATCGAATACCTGTAAAGTGGAGTTCTGAGCCTGGAGATGGCCAAAACCGAGGAACAGTAGAATGCCCCAAAATAGGTAACGGAATTTATTGCGTAACAATACATTCATGGATTCGTGGATTTTCATCGCTTATTTAGTGTTTCACGTTAAGACCGGGCGTGTTTTTCTATAGCGTTGGTCTTTTATAAAATCTCATTGGTACAAATGTAACCCGGCTGTAATTCAAATTCAAAGACAAAAAACAATAAATGTGAAAGGAACTTATTTAAAAATAATTGCGTGAAATCTCAATAGATAACTTCAGTTTGCTGATTTTAAAGAACAAAAGCATCCAACAAATTTTGTACATTTGTGAAATATTTATTTTTATAAATTTAACATTCCACTTGAGCTTTAGTCCTATATGTTTCCAAACCATTTTACCAAGGCTCTAAGATAGCAACTTTTTCTAAAATGCAAAATAGCAAATTGTATTCCATACTTGAGTATTTTGACAAATATGAACAGAACAGGCTCCGGAAGTTTCTCGTTTCCCCCTACTTTAACAAAAATGAAGCAATCATCTCTCTGTTTGAGGGCCTGATTGTACATATCAATAGTGGCAGTAACCACGATTTGGATAAAACTGACCTTTGGAATGAAATCAATAAATCTGCTGGTTTTGATGATGTTCTCTATCGTAAGTATTGCTCGGATTTATTGAAACTGGTCGAATCCTATCTGGCCCAACAAGTTTATGAAAGCAATCCAATACATAAAGCCAATTTCCTGATCGAATCAGTTGGAAATCGGAAAATGGACAAATTGTTTAAGTCTTCAATTCGCACCGCAAGGAGGCTTTCTGATCACCAGCTTTATCGGACAACCGATTATTACTTGGGTCAATATCAGTTGGAGCGGAATTTATATGACTTAGAAGAATTGGGCCATGACAGGACTGCAAAGAAGAATGTTGAGGCTATTTTGAATAACCTAGATCGATTTTACTTATCTGAAAAATTACGGTATAGTTGTACAGCTTTGAGCCAACAGGTACTGGTTTCATTGGAGTACAAGTTGCTATTTATTGATGAAATATTGGAGCATATTAATAAGTATAAATATGAAGATGTACCTCCTATTGCTGTTTACTATCAAATTTATTTAACAAATGCTGAATCTGAGAATACGGATCACTATTTCAAGTTGATGGAAATTTTGGAAATCTTTGGTGACCTATTTCCAAAAGAAGAGGCGGAATTCATTTATGGTTTTGCTTTGAATTATTGCATCAAAAAAATCAATCAAGGGAATCAAAAATTCTTAGAAAAATATTTTAACGTATTTGTAATTCTGTTGGATAAAGAATTGATTATCAATGATGGAGAACTTTCGCCTTGGCATTTTAGGAATATTGTAGTTGCAGCACTTCGGCTCGGAAAATACGATTGGACTGAAAATTTCATCAATTTTTATCAAAGATACCTCCCGGTAAACATGAGAGAAAATGCAGTTTCATTTAACACTGCACAGTTATACTTTTCACAAAAACAATTTGAAAAAGTTATGGAATTGTTGAGGAATGTCGAATATGAAGATTTTACCTACAATCTTAATTCAAAGACCATGTTGTTATCTACATACTATGAAACAGATGAAATAGAACCACTTTATTCACTAATGGATAGTTTTAGAACTTATCTTAATCGTCATAAAGATTTATCGCCTTCTAAAAGAAAACCTTATCTAAACTTTATCAGACTCACGAAAAAACTATCTAAGCTCATGCCTGGGGATTCGAAAGGATTGAATAAGCTCAAGCAGGAAATTGAATTAGAAAAGGGAAATGTTTCAAGCCTATCCTGGCTCAAAGAAAAAATAACCGAACTCGAATGACCCCCATATTCCACTTTTTCTCCTTTTCTTTTCTCAAATTAATTTATTTAAATACCTTTCAGCCGTTTTTGAAATACCAGAAGCGACACTTTTTCAAAAAGAGTCTCTTTTTACTACCTGTAAATCCGTTAACCACCTTCCTAAATGAAGAAATTACTGACTTTTTTTTCAGCGCTCCTCTTGCCCTTCTTGTTGACTGCCCAGAATGAAAAGGGCCTCGATGAACGAATCAATGAATGGTTCACCCCGATTGCAGATTGGTGGGGTGGGGTGGTTCTTCATCTTTTTCCAGGCACTGAAATCCCAACTATCATAATTCTTCTGGTTTTGGGTGCAGGGTTCTTTACCGTTTATTTTGGATTTGTTAATATCCGTAAGTTTCCTTTAGCCATAAGGGTTGTGCGAGGAAAGTACGATGAACTGGAAGGACATGACGTGGACGAAAAAGCTTTTGTCAATATCGTGGATGGAGATGTGGTAGATACGATTCGGGATGAGAGCAAGCACGGGGAAGTCAGCCATTTCCAGGCTTTGGCAACGGCAGTGTCAGGGACTGTTGGCAACGGCAATATCGCTGGTGTCGCCTTGGCCATTGCGATTGGAGGCCCTGGGGCTACTTTCTGGATGATCCTCTGTGGACTGATCGGCATGTCCACCAAATTTGTGGAATGTACGCTTGGTGTAAAATACAGGGACGTGGGGGATGACGGCACCGTTTATGGCGGCCCCATGTATTACCTCAGTAAAGGATTGAAAGAAAGGGGCTTCGCAAAAATGGGCAAGGCATTGGCTGCCATTTTTGCATTCTTGTGCATCGGTGCTTCATTTGGTGGCGGGAACGCTGCCCAGTCCAACCAAGCTGCGATGCAATTGGCTGATTCATTTGGTATGACAGGTGGTAGTGCAAGAACTATTATTGGTGTCATATTGATGATCTTCGTCGGCATCATTATTATTGGCGGAATCAAACGGATAGCTTCCGTGACTGAAAAAGTAGTTCCATTGATGGCAGGTTTGTATATTGTTGCTTGCCTCTATATTATTTTGAGCAACTTCACTTTGGTAGATGATGCTTTTGGGCTAATATTTACTCAGGCATTTAACCCTCAAGCTGGACTTGGTGGATTGATGGGGGTTTTGATTGTCGGGTTTCAGCGAGCGGCTTTCTCCAATGAAGCAGGTGCAGGATCTGCTTCAATTGCGCACTCTGCTGTAAAGACCAAATTCCCTGCATCAGAAGGACTTGTTGCATTGTTGGAGCCATTTATTGATACTATTGTTATCTGTACCATGACGGCTTTGGTCATCATTATTTTTAACACAGGTGGTGCATTTGAATATGGAGGAGATGGATCTGGCGCAGTCCTTATCGATGGAGTAAGCTTGGAAGGGGCTGGCATCACGGCCAAAGCATTTGCTCAATACATCCCTTATTCTGGCATATTCTTGACTACCGCAGTGGTTTTGTTTGCTGTATCTACCATGATATCGTGGTCGTACTATGGCCTCCAGTCTTGGATGTTCCTTTTTGGCAAAAGCAAAATTGCTGATTTGAGTTACAAATTGTTGTTCCTCGTATTTATCGTGATAGGTGCAGCAGGCGATATGAGTTCTGTATGGGGCTTTTCTGATGCGATGATTTTGGCATTGGTATTTCCGAATATGATCGGGTTGTTTATTTTGTTCCCAGTTGTAAAAGAAGAACTTGCCAAATATCTCAGTGCTATCAAGCTTAGTAAATCATAGCCATTTTATAGATCATGAGTAAAAACAGGGGCATTGGCAATTCTGCGAGTGCCCCTGTTTTGTTTCCACCCGACTTTTATCAATTCCTTTCCCTTTGCAAGAAAACCCTACATCTTCCGCTTCCGATTTCTACGACGATGTACATCTTGACTATCTTAATTGGAGCCGAAGCCTGAATATCCATTTTGGGTATTTTTCTTGGTCAAAATTTCCCCAACTATTTTCACTTGAAAAAATGCTGGAAGAAATGAACGATCAAGTCGCCATGCGGCTTGCGGTATCTAACATTCTTGAAATCAACGTTTTAGATGCTGGCTGTGGAATAGGTACATCATGCAGAAAATTGGCATCCATGCTCCCCTCAGCTAAATTTTACGGCGTCAATGTTTCGCAGGGGCAGGTTGATTATGGACATTTGGAGAATAACCGCCAAGGCTTCGGGAATAGGGTGGAATTGGTAAAAACAGACTTCTGCAAAATCCCAAAGCCGGACAATCATTTTGATGCAGCTTATGCCATCGAAAGCATCTGTTATGGTGTTGGTCCAGATAAAATTCCGTTCATTCTGGAAATGACAAGAGTGCTCAAAAAAGATGGGCGATTGGTAATTGCCGATGGGTTCAAGAAGCATTCAAGACCACTTCCAGAATGGTTCGAAAAACTTCACCGGAAAAACCTTGACTATTGGGCAATTAAAGAACTACCTGATATTCAGTTGTTTACTAGTCGTTTACGATCAATGGGTTTCAAAATTCAATCCATAGAAGACATTAGTTGGAATGTGGCCCCATCTGCCTTTTATCTTCCTTTCACGGCAATCAAGGTTTTTGTCAAAAGGCTTTTTTCAAAAAACAAAAACATTTCAAAAAACCAGCAGAACTACCCCAAAGCAATTTGGCTGACTTTGTTCCTCGGCCTTTTTAGGCTGCATTTTGGGTACTTTATTATTACTGCAAACCTTAATTCATCTGAACCACAAATGGCATAAGTAGGTGAACTCAAATAATCGACACTTTTGGCGGGCTCTTTTTCCGCCATACTTTGTTAAAAAAAATGACCGTAGCTATGGCTATGCTAATTTTTTTTGCCTTGTCTGACGAAAAAACCTGCCTGCCGGTAGGCAGG
>JAJCYI010000021.1 GCA_029263015.1 Saprospiraceae bacterium
GAAAATGTTACGTACCTACGGCACGAAAAATACCGTTGGTTTGGCATTGCTACCCATGTTCCGTCCCTAACGGGACAATCAAAGGACTGAAACCGCCATAAGCTCTTGATTGTCAAGGATTATTATCCAGAACTCACGTTATTTAGTGCTTTGTCCAATATCCTACCAACTGCTTTTTGCTATTGAAACATTTTCTCCTTAATATCGCATTTCTGGTTCTTGGTTCTTAGTTCTTGGTTGTTCATAACTCAACAACTCAACAACTCATAACTCATAACTCAATAAACTCAATCTCCATGCGACACACGATTACACTCTTTCTTTTTTGCCTCACGGCAAACCTTTCCCTGATGGCACAGCAGACCGAAGATGCAGTGGTGCCCATTTCTGCTACCCTTGATATGGCAACACCAACAGTTACCCTGAATTGGGAACTCAATGCAGCTATTGCAGACCTGTTATTGATACGTCGGGAAAAAGATGCTTCCACCTGGTTTATCATGTTGGACACAATGGGAGCCGACTTGACTACTTTCACAGATCCCTTTGTAACTGCTGGCGAAACTTACGAATATGGCATGATCCGCGCCGTCAACGGCATCAATGCTTTTGGATATATTACCGTTTCTTTAGAAAGCCCTGTGGTTGACGGCAGGGGCACGATGTTAATATTCGTGGAAGAGGCTTTGCAGGTGCCACTCAGCATGGAATTGGAACGATTGGAATATGACCTGGCTGGCGATGGTTGGAAAGTTATATGGCATCCAGTTGCGACCGATGCCACCGTTGCGACGGTGAAATCCCAGATTGTTACAGATTATTCTGTTTCCCCGGCAAGTGTACGGTCAGTCTTATTGCTTGGGGAAATCCCTGTTCCCTATTCTGGTAATTCAGCTTGGGATGGGCACAGCAACCACCAAGGAGCTTGGCCTGCCGATACTTATTATGGCGATATTGATGGGGTTTGGACGGATGAGATCATAAATAATACAACCCCCAGCCGACCAGCCAATGACAATGTGCCCGGTGATGGAAAATTCGATCAAAGCATTACGCCTTCTGCACTTGAAATCGCTGTCGGAAGAGTTGATTTTTCCAACCTTAACGAAACGACTTTTGGTACGACCCGCACAGAACTGATGCGCCGCTATTTAGACAAAAACCACAATTGGCGAACAAAAAAATACACCGTATCGAACCAAGCAATGGTGGACGACAATTTTGGCTACTTCGGCGGAGAAGCCTTTGCTGCCAATGGCTATCGCAATTATTACCCTGTGGTTGGGGTGGACAATGTGATGGATGCTGACTTTTTTGATGATACCGATGACCAAAGTTACTTGTTTGGATATGGTTGTGGCGGTGGTAGTTACACCAGTGCCAGCGGTGTCGGCACCAGCGACAATTTTGCATCTGATACGGTCAACATTGCTTTTGCTATGCTGTTCGGCAGTTTTCACGGTGATTGGGATTCTGAAAATAATCCATTTATGCCGAGTGCTCTTGCATCGGAAGGTGGTATTTTAAGCTGCTCATGGGCTGGCCGACCGCATTGGTTTTACCAAGCGTTGGCCGCCGGAGAAACACTTGGTTATTGTGGTCTTGCCACACAGAATTCATGCGACAACATCGGTTATTTTGGTTCTATTGGCGAGTGTGGTGCGCATGTCACATTGCTTGGCGACCCCTCCCTGCGCGTACACGTAGTTGACCCTGCTACCGCCCTTACAACATCAAATAAATGCCATTCTGTAGAACTTGCCTGGTCTGGTTCGGCTGCGCCAAATGTGGAAGGCTATCTTGTGTATAGGGCAAATTCATTACATGGGGATTACACCCGTCTCACTCCTCAACCCATGATGCCGACGACATTTACCGACAACAATCCAAACGATGGTGACAATTACTATCAGATAAAAGCTGTGGTGCTGGAAACCACGCCGAGCGGTTCGTATTTCAATACAAGTACAGGCGTGTTAGCGAATACTTTCTTTGAAACTGGAACGCCGCCCTCCATCGCCATTGTGGCTGATACATTGACCTGCCTGAACCAAATGGTTACCATAGCTGCAACAACTGATGCTGCCCAGCCAACATACCAGTGGACAGGTCCTGGCAATTTTTCAAGTAATGAACCGACTATTGTAGTTGATATAATTGGAGAATATAACCTCGTTGTAACAGATGGAATTTCAGGTTGCACCAATATGGAATCGGCAACAGTTGTGCAGGATGCCAGTCTCCCAGTGGCTGCCCCTGCTGCAAGCAATGATTTTGATTGTGTAAATACAACCGTGCAATTGTTTGCAAATCCAGAAATGGCGGGGTACACTTTTGAATGGACAGGGCCAAATGGTTTTACCTCATCGGAAGAAAATCCATTTGCCACCACGATAGGTGATTACTTTTTGGTTGTCTCAGCACCCAACGGCTGCATCGGGGCTTACTCGACAGAAGTTATTGAAAATACGGATGTGCCGATAGCCATGGCCACAAATGGAATGTTGAATTGCTTAACTCCTGAAATAATATTGGACGGCTCTGGTTCTTCCTCTGGCCCTAACTATGTTTACCAATGGTCAACTTTAGATGGAATTATTGTTTCTGGTGGAAATACGCTGACACCTATTGTAGGTGATTGTGGAACTTATACGCTTACCATTGTGGACGTTTCAAATGGTTGCACAGCAAGTACATCTTTGGAAGTAGTATGCGACCTTGAATTGCCTGACCTTTCATTGGAAGGGGATACTGAAATTTCTTGTGCAGAGGATTTAGTGACCTTAACTGCTTCTTCCACTACTCCTGGAGCTACATTCGCATGGGAAGGGCCTGGCATTATTAACCCGGGCAATCCAACACAAACAATTGCTGCTGGACTATATGTCATTTCGGTTATTGGCCCAAATGGATGTTCCAATAGCCAGGCTGTCCAATTGGTAGGCCCAGACCAGATGCAGGTCAGTGTCATTACTGTATTGGTTGACTGCAATGGCTTCGAATCAATTGATGCAATAGTTACTGGCGGGGTCGCCCCTTACATTTACGAATTCACGCCAATGCCCCCGATTCCTCCAAATACAGATTACTCAGTTGTAGTTACCGATGCGAACGGGTGTACAGCAACAGCGATGGGCACGACCCCAGATTTCGAGCCATTGATGGTGAATGTTTCACATACCGACGAAACAATCAGTGGGATGAATGACGGTACCGCCACGGCCAATGGGATGAACGGTGTACCACCTTACTCATATGAATGGAGCAATGGCGGAGACACGCAGACCATTACGGACTTGCCTCCTGGCTTGTATTCCGTTACCATAACTGATGGAAATGGCTGTGCCGCCACGAACTTAGTCGAGGTAATGGGCGGCGCTTTGGCAGCGGAAGATATTCCAGGCTTGCAATCATTGTCCCTGTCTCCAAATCCGACAAGTGGCGCATTCGAGATTTCCATTAAATTGGATGCTCCCAAGCCAATTTCGGTGGAGGTTGTGGATGCTATTGGCCGAACTGTATTTCAGTCAGTGGTGGAATATTCTGCTGCAAAGACTTGGCTGCTCGATCTGAGTAATGTACCTGCTGGTATTTATTTTTGTAAAATAAAAATTGGAGAACAAACGGTGGGCAAGAGGGTAGTGCGGTTGTGATGAAATGTAGTGCGGATTTCTCAATCTGCACTTTTGTTGCCGGATTTGGAAATCCGCACTACATTCTTGCTGACATTTTGAAATGCACCCCAGTAATTCTAATTTTATGAACAAGCTTTTTATTCTATTTGGAATTTTCCTGATCCTTTTTGGTTGCCAAAACTCAAATAAAGAATCTGCAAAAGCTTCTAGCAATAGTCCTCAAAACGAATCACTAAAAAGATCGGTGGAAAATAATATCCTGATTTCCAACGAACTACCTAAAATCAAAATTAAAGTGGATGATGAATTTAGTTTTATCGGAAATTTTGATTTTGAAATTATTGCCTCTTCGGATGAATATTCAGAGGACATGTTGGGCAAGCCAATTGCCGAAGGTGAGCGGTTTGTTTTTGCAGTTTCGGATTCCAATAGTGCTGTTGAAAAATTATTTATCGTACAATTTGAGGGTTTTTTGTCCCATATAGATTTGACGTACAATTATAATTTTGAAAATGCTGGTTTTATTGGGGAGAATAAATATCGACACAACACTTGGTTTTATGATGCTAAAAAATCAGCACTAGAAAATCCCAAAAATGAAGGAGCCAAGACCAGGGATTTTTTAGAGGACAAAGGTTTTAAATTAGAAGATCATTTCATGATGTCCAGATTTGTAGGTTTGGCAAGTGACGACCGAAAAAATGAAATCATTATTTATTATCTTGAAATGCTAAAAAGGACGACTGACTATTCTTTGGAAGAGTATGAAAATTCAATATCCAGTGAAGAATCGGCCTCCATTGAGCGTTCCTTTGTTGATCGATCAAAGAATAGTTTTACCATTTATTAGAAATTTCCAATTTCTAAATTTCAATAATGAAATTTAAAATCCCTCCTAAAAGATTTCACCCCAAGGGGCTTTCAATCCTCTATGAAGATCACGATATATTGGTAGCAGATAAAGTAAGTGGTTTATTGACCGTGAGTACTGAAAAAGTCAGGGAAAAGACCGCACATTACCTCTTAAATGAATACGTAAGAAAAGGCAACCAGAAATCAAGAAACCGGGTATTTATAGTACACCGTTTGGATAGGGATACATCGGGGATTATCGTATTTGCCAAAAATGAAAGAACCAAACGATTTCTCCAAGAAGAATGGCAAGGATTCAATAAAAAATACTATGCTGTAGTGCATGGGACACTAGCGAAAAAAGAGGGGCTGATTACTTCCTATCTTGCTGAAAACCGGGCCCATATAATGTATTCTGTTGATGATCCTAAAAAAGGCAAACTCGCTAGGACGGGGTATAAAGTACTGAGGGAATCAAAAAATTTGAGCCTGCTTGAAATAGAGTTGTTTACAGGAAAGAAAAACCAGATACGTGTTCATTTTTCTGAAAAAGGCTGTCCTGTAATTGGG
Source organism: Saprospiraceae bacterium (assembly GCA_029263015.1). GTDB lineage: Bacteria > Bacteroidota > Bacteroidia > Chitinophagales > Saprospiraceae > UBA6168. The sequence goes on from JAJCYI010000021.1 coordinate 5,058, forward strand.
GATAAAAAGTATGGTAAGAAGGAAAAGGGAATTAAAAGACTTGCACTGCATTCGGCTTCTTTGACGATATTGCATCCCGATTCAAAAGAGAAGATGACTTTTGAAACAGCTGTTCCTGCATATTTTAATTCACTTGTAAATGGTTGATGATGTTCTTTTATTTTGATATTGCCTGAGCTGGAATAAATAATTGATAATCAATGAATAATAAATATTTGATTTGACAAATTTGATATGGGATGTCATGAGAAATTGTTAATATTGTTACTTATAATTGGCAATCAGAAAATCAAAAAATGATAATTAAATACAGTTATTTAAGTGGAGGCCAGAACCCACTCGAAAAAACGGGGCGTAACCGAAAAGCCATACGAGTAGGAAAACTAAAATATTAAAAATGAAAAAAACAATTTTTAGCCTATCCCTAGTTTTTGGACTTTCGCTTCTCATGTCATCTTGTTACACCTACACGCATACCGTAGGGAAAGGTGCACAAACCGGAGTTGAAGTAAAAAACCCAAACCATTATTTTATTTTTGGTCTTGCGCCTGGCAAATTATCAAACCCAAGAGAAATGGCAGGCGGAGCTGAAGACTATGAAGTAACTATTACGCATACATTTGTTGATGGGCTATTGAATGCCCTAACATTTGGCATTTACACTCCAACCACTACAATTGTCCAGAAGTGAAGCACTTTGCTTAGTAGTGGTGACTCCACTCCAAAAAGTCTATTTAATTTGAAAATCAAATTAATGTTAAAATTTTAAATTGTAAAAAGTATTAATCCATTTGGCTGCAGCAGTGACGCTTTTTATAGAAGCGTCACTGCTCGGCACTTTCCACTTTTCGGCGTGAGCTTAACATTGCTATCGTGTTTCAAAGATAAATGAATATTATTCGGTATAAAATAACAACTAAAATGTCCAGTATCGCTAAAGCCAAAAATAAATAAACACATGAAATATGTTATTCTAATAATTGGAATTATTCTAATCATTGGTTCATCCATTTCTATTGGACAATATATTTTTGATTATGAAAGATTATCTCAATATGGAAAAGGATTTATCTGGGGCAAAATATTTTTATTTATAGCTGGACTGCTTTTTATTTATTTTGGACTGAAAAAACCAAAGAAGCCCATTCCATAATACTCCATTTAACAGCTTGATTTTGAATTTTCAGGAATATCGTTTATTCAGGGGCAGTCTTGATAAATAAAAAAAACAAAATGAAAAATAAGCTAACCACCCTTACTCTTGTTTTAATTTTAATAACCGGATGCAAAACCAAGGAAAATAAATTAGAAGAAATTTCTCAATATCCACAAGTTATGTGCGCTCCCGTTTTGACGGATAAAGAGTGGTACAAATCAGATAATACAGCTCCCATAATTGAAGGACTTGATGTCTTGCATTTTCCGATATCTACCAAAAATGAGTTGGCTCAGAAATACTTTAATCAAGGCTTAGTATTGGCCTATGGGTTCAACCATGCGGAAGCAGCGCGGTTTTTTTGCAACAAGACATACCACTTTTAAAGGAGACCGTTTTATACGAACATTTAAATTAAAGGCTCTTTGACTATTCTTGTGAAACTTATTGAAAATCAATTACGGTGCGCTGCACCTTGGAACGGTGAAAAAATAAGATACCACTTTCTGATGGGTTTCGGTACAAAAATGCAAGACGACCGGAATTATATTGTGAAATTATTGGGAAGGAACATCAGCCTATAACCAAACCAATTTGGATGCAAGATTAAAAAAATAATTTTTTGACAAATTCCTTGAAAGCACGGATTAGAAAGCTTGCAAAGGTTTCTAACCCATTCATTTTAAAGGCTTTCTAATCTTTGCAAGCTTATGAACCCAGACTCTCCAAGGGATTTTTCAAAGAACTGGAATGAGAAAATAATATTGTATATTTTATTATTATTTCATTCCTTTCAAGAGGTAATTGTTTAATAATAGCAGCAACTACTTTTACGATTAAATCATAACAAAACATATTTAGTATGAAATCAAGAATAACTTTCCTCGCATTATTTTGCTGCTCAATTTCGATCTCAACATTTGGGCAAAATGCAATTTCAAAAAACAAACAGGATGTCATTAATTCTGTCGAAACACACCAAAAGGAACTGATCGAGTTGAGCGATCAAATCTGGGGTTTTGCAGAGACGGCATTGCATGAATTTAAATCTTCTAAAGTTTTATCCGATTATGCGGAAAAACAAGGATTTAAAGTGGAAAAAGGAGTGGCCGGAATGCCAACGGCATTTATTGCATCGTATGGATCGGGCGAACCAATTATCGGAATATTGGGTGAATTTGATGCTTTGCCAGGACTATCACAAAAAGCGGCATCCAACAAAGAAGCATTGGCCGATGGGAAGCCCGGCCATGGTTGCGGCCATAATTTATTTGGCCCCGGTAGTTTAGGAGCGGCACTGACGATCAAAGAATTGATGCAAGCTGGAAAATTAAAAGGGACCATCCGGTTTTATGGGACACCAGCTGAAGAAACCATTGGCGGGAAATTATACATGGCAAGGGCAGGACTTTTCGATGACCTGGATATATGTCTCGATTGGCATCCTGGTGATGATATAGGGGCCAATACGCAAAGTTCCCAGGCGCTGATCGATTTCCGTGTTTCATTTAAAGGCAAAGCTGCCCACGCTGCTTTTGATCCTTGGAATGGTGTGAGCGCTGTTGATGCGATGGAACTGTACACGACGGGCATCAACTATTTGCGGGAACATGTAAAACCAACTGTGCGGATTCATTATCTCATCGAAAATGCCGGGGATGTGGTGAATGTGGTTCCTGAAAATGCAATGATCTGGACAAGGGTGCGTGACCGTGACCGTGATGGTATGTTTGCCGTGCATGAAAAGGTGAAAAAGATCGCTGAAGGCGCAGCCCTGATGACGGGTACAGAATATTCCATTGAATTGATTTCTGGCATGTATGAAATCTTGGTGAACAGGACCGGGGCGGCCGTTTTGCAAAATAATTTGGAATTACTGGGAGCAATTGAATATACGGAAGAGGAGACTGCCTTTGCAAAGAATATTCAGACGGCTACCGATAAAGAGCTTTTGGGACTTGATGGCAGAATACATGCATTAAAAGAAACAAAAGAAGATCCCCCAGGTGGGTCCACCGATGTTGGGGATGTGAGTTGGATCGTCCCCGAAATCAGCCTTTCCACCACTTCTGCCCCAAAAGGCACACCCTGGCATTCTTGGGCAGTGGTTGCGTGCGGCGGCATGTCGATTGGCCATAAAAGTGTGCTCTATTCGTCAAAAGCACTTGGCATGACCATGGTCGATTTATTTGAAAATGAAGAATTGGTGGCAGCCATGAAAAAAGAATTCAAAGAAAGAAAAGGGGATAAGGGATATGAAGCCATTTTGCCAGAGGGGCCACCGCCTGTTCCTAATTCAACAAAATAAATGGCATCCAACATCTTTGATATTAGGTGTTGGTAATGTAAGTAATCGAGGTTAAATAATTTGTTGTGAAATAAGCTGTTTTTTGCTTGAAAACGTCGAACTTAGACGGATATACGGTGTTCCGTCTTTTTAGCGAAATTGACATATATCCGAGGATATGGGTATGCGTAATATTGTGTGTGCTCGGTAGTTCCTCGCCATGAAAAAAGAAAAAGAAATCAAACCATCTGAAAACTCATCAACCAAAGAAAAATCACTTCAAAATTAAAACCAAAAAAATTTGTCTCAATCAATTTGTTCCCTAAATTTGTCAATTATTGACAAGTAAATAAAATCAAGTCAAATGAGACCTAAATTTGGCGAATATATTAGAAAATTAAGAGTTGATAATGAATTGACTCTTACTCAATTAGCAGCAAAGCTTGGAATTGACTCAGCCAATTTGAGCAAAATCGAAACAGGTAAAAGAGATTTCGATGAAAAGCGAATATCAATACTTGCAGCGGTTTTTAATCTAAATCCAGAAGAACTGAAAGAGGAATTACTTAGTGAGAAAATTGCTCAAAAGTTATATAAATTAGATTGCTCTGAAAAAGTACTTTACTTGGCTGAACAGAAGGTCAAATATTTACGCCACAAGCATACTGCTCAAGGAAAACTCAAATTGTAAAAAAATAAAGAAATAAATATGTACGATTTTAAATTCAAAGAAAAACCATACTATCAGTCAAAAATAGGTGGAGCGTATCTTGGTGACAGTTTAGAATTAATGAAAAAGATTCCTGAAAATTCAATTGATTTAATATTAACCTCCCCTCCTTTTGCTTTAACTCGAAAGAAGGAATATGGAAATGAACAAGAAGAAAAATATATTGAATGGTTTCTCCAATTTAGTAAAGAATTTTATAGGATTCTTAAAGATGAAGGTTCGCTTGTAATTGATTTAGGTGGTGCTTATCTCCCTGGATTTCCAGTTCGTAGTATTTATCAATATGAGTTACTTGTTAAATTGTGCAGAGAACAAAATTTCTTTCTTGCACAAGAATTTTTTCATTACAATCCATCAAGATTACCCACACCTGCGGAATGGGTAACGATTAGAAGAATAAGGGTTAAAGATTCCGTCAATGTGGTTTGGTGGCTATCAAAAACTCCAAACCCAAATGCAAGCAATAGAAAGGTATTGAGACCATATAGCAAGAGCATGAAGAATCTAATTAAAAATGGATATAAAGCTAAGATGCGTCCAAGTGGGCATGATATTTCAAAAAAATTCGGCACTGATAATGGAGGTTCAATACCACCAAATCTTTTGGAATTAGCTAACACCAATTCAAACGGACAATACCAAAGGAGGTGTAGAGAAAATGGAATGAAACCTCATCCTGCAAGATTTCCAAAAGGCTTTGCCGAATTCTTTATTAAATTTTTGAGCGAAGAAGATGAAATTGTTTTAGACCCATTCGCAGGTTCAAATACAACTGGTTTCGTAGCTGAAGAATTAAACCGAAAATGGATTTCTTTTGAATTAAACCAAAGCTACTTAGACGGAAGTCTTTATAGATTTGAAGATGAACAAAGTCTTTTTCCCTCAAATATTAAAGTACATGGCATCAAGACATCGAAAATATGATTTACTTGACTTGCTTTTGCAAGCAATAAACGATGACGGTTGGAGTACGCTGTATCTTTCAGACCCAAAATCCCATCCGTTTCATCTCAAAATATATAATGAATCCGAAAGCTATAATCTCAGGATTTACATTTGGAATCTAACTCATGGAGGAGGTCGAGCAAGACCTGCCGATGAATATAGAGTTCAAATTACTGGTGTAAATCAATTTGAACAGTTAGAAAATGAAAAGACTCTAATCCTTGGTTGGTGGCGGGAAGGAGGCGTTTTTGCTGGATTTGATTACAATAAGCATACTGGTATTTTGGGGAGGTCACCTTCTATTCAAATCAGAGAGGAGGCATTAAGAAAAGCTAATACTTTAGGTATTTCAGCCATAACAAAAGAGAATGAAGAAATAGCGACTGCTTTTCGCCCTGATTTTATTGTAGAATATATACAAAATTTAGAGTCACTTCATTCGTTTGGAGAATCCGCAAGTGATTTAGCAGTTTTAGAAGAAGTAACAACAGACCCAAATGCTGTAAATGATGCACAGATTTCTTCCGTTAGTCAAGAAAGACAAACAACTGTTACCAATGTAAGAAAGAAAATAAGGGACAATAGTTTTAAATCGAGAATTCTAACCTCTTACAACAGTAGATGTGCATTTTGCAGCGTACAATTAAAACTGATTGATGCTGCCCATATAGTTCCAGTCCAGCACAATGGAACTGATGAAACGAGCAATGGAATTGCTTTATGCGCTTTACATCATAGAGCATTTGACAGAAACCTTATCACCTTCAATGAAGAATATCAAATTATTTACAGCGAGAAAAATTTTGGTAAATTAAGAAAAATTGGATTAGACGGAGGTGCTGATGAATTTATTGGAGACCTGAGAGCAGTAATAAACCTTCCCCCTGCAATCGATGATAGACCTCATGTCGAATATGTGAAATTTGCAAACGAAATCCGAGGTTGGAATTAACAAAGAAGAGAACACGGCGAGGAACAAGGTGCAAAACGGCAATAGCCCCTATGCGGGGTGTTTGCACCAACCGTAGCCATGCATTATAAACCACGAAAAAAAATAAATTTTGACAAATAATATTGATGCTGAGAACAATGTATCGGGACAACTTAATCATAAAGGATTTTTGATCGATTTAATTATTTATATCTCGGTGATGTTTTTGGTCAGAGAAATATATATACCAAAAATTGGGTTCCTGGCCAATGGGCTTTTTTGGTCATTTACAACGTTGGTTGTGGCAACCTGGAGGATGAAAGTAAGAGGCGTAACCTGGAAAGAATTAGGTTTACGCAAGCCAAAATATTTTTGGAAAACATTAGGTGTTGCAGTTTTAATTCTTGCAACGGTAATGATTTCTATACTGACCTTTGAGATAATAAAAGACCATTTACCGTTTTCAATAACTCCAGATGATTCATCGGAAAGTGCTCCTTCTAAATTTGGAGATCTTAAAGGAAACTGGCTGCTCTTTTTTTCAATTATTCCGTTAGTTTTGGTGGAATCATTCCTGGAGGAACTATTAGATAGAGGGTTTTTGATAAATTGGATTGAAGGTCTTTTTTCTAAGACTTCTTTAGCTACAGCCATTGCAGTGCTATTTCAGGCTGCAATTTTCGGATTCAGGCACTCTTATGATCTATCAGAAAGATCAATAACGGTTGGCATTATTGGATTAGTTATGGGAATAGCATATGTGAATTTTGGACGGAATTTATGGCCATTAATTATCGCACATTGCATATTGAATACAATGTCTATGATAAATAGAGTGTAAAAGAATTTATAAGAATTTGTCAAAATTAAAACTGAAGATACTTTAAAATAAAAACGGCATGCCAGCATAAACTAAGTTGACCATCTGCCCAAAAAGGGCACAGGGCATTTATCCAAAACGTTAGTCAGAACTACAATAATGAAAAAACACTTTTGGCTATTCCTTATACTATTTTTCCTTTCAAAATATTCCTATTCTCAAGAATTAAATTTAACTATTGAGATATTGGGGATTGATGAAATGAAAGGTCTAATCCAAATAGGTATATACAATGAAAGAGATGCATTCCCAAAAATTGGAATGGAATACAGGCTAGAGTATTTTACAGTTGTCTCAAAAGAAATGACAGTTAGGATAAAAGATTTACCCTATGGCGAATATTCAATTGCATTATTTCACGATATAGATAGTGATGGCGAATGTAATCTGAACTTCATAGGAATTCCCAAAGAGCCATACGGTTTTTCTAATAATATCAAACCAGTATTTAAAGCTCCTTCATTTGAATCAACGAAAGTTGTTTTAAATACCAATAAAATAATTCGAGTTGAACTTATAGATTAAATTTTTTTTCATGAAACTTTTTACCGTAGCAACAAAAGAAGAAGGTTGTTTTGATTTATTAAAGCATACTGCAAATAGATGGGGTTACGATTTACATGTTTTGGGATGGCAACAAACTTGGAAGGGATTTTCATGGAAGCTGGATCTATATATTGAAGCCTTTAAAAATTTACCATCTGATGAACCAGTGATTTGTGTGGATGGATATGATGTAGTTGTTATTGCTCCAGCTAATGAGATGTATAAAAAGTTTAAAAGTTTTAACCGACAAATCATATTTTCTGGTCAACGTTATTTTCCAAACCAAAGATGGATACAAAAACTTGCTGATCAAGTAATGAGTTTCGACTTACCAAAAAACATTGATAAAGGCCCGCATAATTCTGATAGCTACAGCAGACCATGTATGGGGTTACTCGTCGGATATGCAGGAGAATTGTTGAAGCTTTTCCAAAATTTGATGGTCATAGAACGTCAAAGATCTTTAAATGATGATCAGACATTGTTGAATATTTACTATTCCAACTTTCCAAATTCTATTAATTTAGATTATAAATGCTTAATGTTTCAAAACCTTTGGCGAACAAGAGGAGGTGTTTACGGAAAAGTCTCTTCAAAAGATAAAAATGCCGAAATTGAGGTGTTTTATGATAAAACAATAGAATCAATTCGAGTAAGGAATAAACAGTTTAATACTGACGCTTGCTTTATCCATGGACCATTTAATCTTGATATGGAATTACTTCTTAAAGAACTTAATTTATCATCTCCCAAGAGAAACTTCAAGAAAAGTTGGCATTATTGGAGATATAGTATAATTCACCATATAAAAAGGGCTATAAGACTATATATCTCTTTTTTAAAAAGTTACTAATTTTTTTAATTAGTGATTTGTTGATGATTTTTTCTACAACTACAAATAAAAAGTATTGTGCCCATGGTCTAGCCCCAGGGCTGTTAAGTTCTCGTTTTAAAATTTAAAATTTAAAATGATGAATTTAAAATGTAAAAATGGCCTGCACGTAAAATACTCGCCATCAGGTAGGTACGTGTGTCTGATTTTTACATTTATTATTTATCATTTTACATTTTACATTAAAACCCTTAGCACTTAACAGCCCTGGGTCTAGCCCCTATAAATCAGACAAAATTACAGACGGTTATTAAAGTGGTTAATTGCTGTAGTATCTTTACAAAATGAAAAAAGACTTGGATAAACTCGATAAAAGGGAATTAATGAAAATGATCCTTGAGTTGTGCAAAAGAAAAAAGTCGGTCAGGGAAGAAGTGATGTGGGAATTGGGATATGAGGTAGAATAATCAGATACGTCTAAAAACCACCGAATTTATGAACCCCTTTGATTTCTTTCCACAATTGAATACTTTAGGGGATTAAATTAAAGGTTCGAACAAAATAAGTGCTCATCCTTTCTAATTTTCAGCAGTACTTTATAACTAGATAACCCCCTCAAACCATCCTTTCCAATCAGTAATCAGTGAACAACGATGAAAAGAATATTCCTTTCCTATCATTTTGACGACGAAATAAAACCGCTGGCCATGAATTTGGAGCGGCTCATCAAAAGCCACGACCTGGAGGTGGTGGATGGGCAGCGATTGGCAGGACAGCCATTGTCACCAGCAGTTCAGGGCTTGATCGAAACTTGTGACGCCATGGTTATTTTATTGACCACCAGGGAACAGGGCAAAAGCAATGATTGGGTCAAACATGAACGGACCACTGCTTATAATTTGAAAATACCGTTCATCGCGGTGGTGGAGCAAGGGGTGCAGGATAATGGCCCTTTTGATGCGTTTGAATACATCAATTACGATTCTGAAAACTTCCTCGAACCAGTCCTCAAAATTTCGGAATCCATTAATAAATGGAAACTCGATATTGGTGAAGTGGTCGAAGCCTACCTTGAACCAGATATTATAGTCAATGCGGTGCGGGATAATATCGATAGGAATGAAATTGTCCGATTTCGGTTTTTTGATCAAAGGAATCAATGGGGCGAGTGGAAAAAGCCTGTCATAAAGCCCGCTGCTGGCGGGGTCAGCCTTTACCTCGACGGGATCAAAAAAGACTCTGAAATACAAATACAGGTGCGTACAGACAACAATACCTGGAATTCAGATGTCATCAATCAAAACTTAAGAATATCCGTAAAATGAGAAATTCAAATCTATATACCGTTGCTCAAACGTCTTCCTTGCGGCCCTCTTCCAAAAAGAATTATTTTGATTGGGAAATATGGTTGGAAGATGGTGACAAACCAATCTCAGAAATTGACTCTGTAGAGTACCTATTGCACTCTACTTTTATTAACAGGTTGCGGACTATTAAAGACCCAAGCACAAAATTCAAACTTAAGTTAAGTGGTTGGGGGGAATTCATGATCCAGGTATTGGTTTATGAAAAATCCGGTGAGGTGGTTCATCTAAACCACTGGCTCAAGTTGGGGGACAATTATTCCAACATCGAAGAAATTCCGGAAGAAAAGGAAACGCCGAAAAAAATATTTTTATCCTATTCCAGTTCCGATGCTAAATTTGCGAAGGCCGTTGAGTCAACATTAATTGAATTAGGCATAGACGTAAAAACTTCTTCTGATATTCCTACCGAAATGTCGATCAGTGAATACATTGATGATTCTATATCCTCTTCTGATGCGGTCGTTGCCATTGAATCGGATTATAAAGACCATTGGCAGGAGAAAGAATTGGAGATTGCAAAAAATGCAGAAAAGCAGACAATTTCTATTAGTACTGAAACCAAATCGGCTGCTAGTAAAATGGAAGGGAAGTTTGCTTCATCTACCATGAATGCTTCAACTGACCCTGATATTATATCGTTGGCGCAAAGCATTTTGAAGTTGTGAAAATGAACAAAGAGCAAAGGTGACACCTTCTGGAAAAGTGTCACCTTTGCTGTAAAGCGAATCACCAGATTCGCCCTCTGATACGTCTGTTTAAGGGCGAATCTGGGGATTAGCTTTACAATCATCGTATTTAAGTTGTTGAGCAAGGTGTCGGACGCCCTTCGAGGCGTCGGACACCAAGGCCAAGAACTGGCGTCCGACACCTGAACTATTAATTTTAGGTGCGTGCATTATTATTTGCATAGCACCTAACTTAATTTTTGTCTGATTTACCATCATAAAAATTTAACAATATCTCATTTAATGAAATCAATCATCAAGATTATCCTGTGCCTATTTATTGGAACAACCGTTACTTCATGTGTGAGCAAAAAGCAGTTTTTAGCATTGCAAACTGATTACGATAACGCCAATGCGGAATTAGGGAAATGTGGCGAAAGTCTCAATCGGTATATGACTGAATTGGGTGTCTGTCAAGAGGATTTGAGTAGGCTGGGGAACAGTAATAAAAATACGAAAAATACCCTTGCGCTCCGCCAAGAACAAATTGTGGATTTGAGAGAACAGCTTGCCGATTGCAAAGGACAAAGGGACAGGCAAATGACCCAAGTTGGAGATCTTACTGTACTTTCCCAAGCTGCAAATGATAACATTCGGGAAACGCTTTCGCAATTGGAACATAAGGACAAATACATCCAATTGTTGCAGGCTGCCAAAACCAAAGCAGATTCTATCAATTTGGCATTGGCTGTCAATCTTAAAGGGGTGTTGCAAGCTGGAATCGACGACAATGACGTGGAAGTGAAAGTGGACAAAACAGTGGTATTCATCAACCTCTCGGACAAGATGCTTTATGAAAGTGGAAGCGCAAAAATAACTTCCCGCGCAAACGAAGTATTGGGCAAAATAGCCAAGATCATTGAGTCGAGGCCAGAGCTTGAAGTGATGGTAGAAGGATACACAGACAATGTTCCTATTAAAAATGACTGTATCGACGATAACTGGGATTTGAGCGTGAAAAGGGCGTCATCGGTCGTTCGGGTTTTGCAGCACACTTACAATATTGACCCTAACAGGTTGATCGCAGCCGGACGTGGCGAATTCAATAGCCTTGCCAGCAATGATACGGAAGAGGGCCGTTCGACCAATCGGCGTACGCGGATTATCATCATGCCAAAACTGGATCAGTTTTATGACTTGCTGAATCCTGGGAATGCTCCAGATTGATAGGTCTATCTCCAAACGAACTTCAGAAACGACGCTTTTCTAAAAAAGGGTCGCTTCTCGGCTAGGGCCTTTCAAATACGGTTCTTCACCAAATCCGTCTGTCGCCATTGAGCGGCAGACGGATTTTTTTGCCCTTCCGTACATGTCCGTCCATAACCGAACACTTCTATTTTTGTTTATCATTTATAACCTTCTGATAATTAGATAGTTGTAGGCAATGGCATGTGGCTTGATGTGTTTTGGCAAACACCACTTTACATGTTGCATAATTTTTTCAAAATTTCCTTCCGTAACCTTTGGAAACACCGGGGTTACACATTCATCAATCTTGCAGGCATGGCGGTCGGCATGGCTTGCTGCTTTTTGTTGCTTATTTATGTAAACCATGAAATGCATTATGATGAATTTCATCCAAAATTGGATAGGCTTTACCGTGTAAACTACCATGCTACTTTTTCAGAATCAGAAATGGTAATGGGACAGATTCCTGCACCTTTTGCTCCGTTGATGATCCAGGATTTCCCACAGTTGGAACAAGTGTCGAGGATGTATAACCGCAGCATCAGCGTGCGGGAGATCAACAGCAATCAAAATTTTGAAATTGAAAACGCTTATTTCACCGACAGTACTTTTCAGGAGGTATTTGGCTTTGAATTCTTACAAGGCAATCCCGAAAATTCCTTGCATAAGCCATTTTCAATTGTGTTGACAGAAGAGACGGGCGAAAAGTTATTTGGAGATGAAAACCCAATGGGCAAGCAGTTGCTGTTGGCCAATCAAGGGCCTTTCACCGTTACAGGGGTTTTAAAAGATTTGCCAGAAAGCACGCACCTCAATTTTGAGATGCTGGTGCCTTATCAAAATATGGCCGATGTGGAACCTCCACATGCACGGGCAAGTATTGATTATGTGCTGAACAGGAATTTTCTTGCTTCCCATTCCATGACTTATGTATTGTTAAAACCTGGTGTCGATCCTGAAGAATTTCACCAAGATATGAGGGGTTTTCTGGAGCGTTATGGACACGAAAAATTGATTGCAAATCAGGATTTTAAACTATTTCCTGTAAAAGATATTCACCTCGAATCAGATGCTTCTGGCGAAACTTCGGCCATCACCTATTTGAAGTTTTTCATGGCCATTGGGTTTATGATTCTACTGATTGCCTGCATCAATTTCATTAACCTCTCCACTGCAACCTATTTGACCCGGACTAAAGAAGTTGGTGTAAGAAAAGTGCTCGGAGCCGGGAGAAGAAATTTGATTTGGCAGTTCATGGGGGAAACATTGTTGGTAAGTTTTATTGCCTTTCTTGTTTCACTGGTTGCCATTGATTTGTTCTTGCCACATTTAGGAAATCTAGTAAATACGGAGCTGATATTCAGTTATTTAGAGAACTGGGAATTGTCATTGGCATTTGCCGCCGTATTTGTCGTTTCGGGAATATTGGCAGGTGCTTACCCAGCGTTTTACGCCACTCAATTCCGTCCTGTTGAAATTTTTCAGGACAAAGTAGGGCAGGGTAGTGGCACCTCTTCAGGATGGTTGAAGAAGGCATTGATTACGGTGCAATTTGCAGTCGGTATTTTATTAATAAGTGGAACGCTAATCATTTTATCGCAGATCAATTTTTGGCGAGACCAACCACTTGGGTTTGATCACGACATGGTTATTACAGTACCGATGCTCAGTCAAAATATGAACTCGCTTTTTGCCCCTGCTGATTCTACCCTCCGAGCACGGATGAAGTCATTTGAGGACAGACTGTTGCAACACCCAAATGTTGAAGCCGTGACCTTAGGCTCTGCAATGCCGGGCCTGGGCAGGGTGTATCATCCTGTCACCACTGATCAGATTGCAATCGATGAAAACCTGGTCCTGCCTGCGAATTCAGTCGATTATGATTATGTTGAAACGTTTAAAATGGAAATAGTGGCTGGCCGTGATTTTGATGAAGAATATGGAACGGATCATTTGACAGGATTTCTTGTAAATGAATTAGCGGTGAAAGAGTTGAGATGGGAAAGCCCAGAAGATGCAATCGGTAAAAAGATAAGCTATGGTGGGAAAGAGGGAAATGTGGTCGGTGTGGTGAAAGATTATGCTACCACAGGACTTCAAACAGGAATTGAACCTTTGGTTCTTGATCTTTCTCCAGGGCGGTTTTCGAGTTTTGCAATTAGGCTCAAAAGTAATGATGTGCCTGAAACCCTTAATATGTTAGAAGATACATGGCGGGAGTTTTTTCCTGCCAAGGCGTTTGATTATTCCTTCATTGACGAAGACTTGGCGGCAAGATATGAGGATGAAGGACGGTTGGCATCATTGGGCAGTCATTTTGCAAGCATAGCTATTTTCCTCTCCTGTTTCGGCTTGTTTGGCCTCATCTCCCTGACGGTTCAGCAACGGGCCAAAGAAATAGGCATCCGCAAAGTTCTGGGAGCTTCTGTTTCAGGTATTGTTTCCCTGTTGTCAAAAGACTTTTTGACCTTGGTGCTGGTGGCATTGGCTATTGCCACGCCGATCACTTGGTATGTTATGAACCTATGGTTGGAGGATTTCGCTTACCGGATCGAACTGCAATGGTGGCATTTTGGACTGGCGGGTTTAGGGACTGTTTTGGTTGCTTTTTTGACCATGAGTTTTCAAAGCGTGCGTGCTGCTATAGCCAACCCTGTCAATAGTTTACGGAGCGAATGATGTGAACTTTTTTTTCCAAGAGGGTGGGAATTAAATTCCCATCCTCTTGGAAAAAAGGGTCTTTCAAATAATAAATTCGACAATTAGAACGCTGGAATTTTGGTTTTAGGCGATGAAGAAAAAACGAATATAGCCAATGCTACATGAGTTTTATTATGAAGAAGAATAAAGCCAAAAGGACAAGTTAAAATGTCGAATTTATTATTTGAACGATCCTAAACTCAATTCAAACTATATTCTCCACCTTGCACGCCCATGATTTCTGTTTTCGTGAAATAAAGAACAACAAGGAACGACACAACGAAATAGCCCCCCAGCATGTAAACCAAACTTTGTGAAATTGCTGCTAACCCGAACCAGTCATTTCCTTGTACCCAAATAAGGCTAAAACCAAACATTGCCTTTATAAATTCTGTGATAATTGCCCATTTCGATTTGTCCATCAAAATAGTATAACTGATTATATTCACCGTTAAGAAAGCGCCATATACAAGGATGGCAGGCATCCCGATGTCAGCTATATTATTGAAAAGGTGCAGCATGAGCAAAAATGAAATAAACAATTGTAGCCAGGACCAACTGAGGAGCGGTGTCGAGAGTTTTGGGTTGTATTTTTCAAAAGCATCTAAGTCTTCAACGATAGTTACTGGGTATTTTTTAGCCACATCAGCTGGCCGCCAGCCAGTTGGCATAAACCACAGCCGGAATTTGTCCCACCAGTTTTTGGTGCGCCAAGCGTCTGTGAACAACAACCAGAAATGTTGGAAATTAATGAGAAAAGGGTTCCATGTTTTGGCAGGTCGCTTTACCCCATAAACTGGGGGCACTTCGGTCAGTTCAGGTTGAAAACTGCCAAATAATTTATCCCATAAAATAAAAACCTGACCATAATTTTTGTCTAAATATTCTGGGTTGATGGAATGATGGACCCTGTGGTGGGATGGCGTGACAATAATGCGTTCCAGGAATCCCATCTTGCCGATCAACCGCGTGTGGTACCAAAACTGTGCAAACAAGTGCAAGGGAGCAACCACCGCAATCACTTTGGCTGGGACACCAAGCAACGCGGCTGGCAACATTAATAATGCGAATATGGAAAACACCTCTGAAACGCTTTGACGGAGGGCACAGGAAAGATTGAATTCTTCGCTGCTGTGATGAATGATGTGCCGATTCCACAGGAAATTGATCTCATGCTCCCATCGGTGCATCCAATAGCCAGCAAAATCTTTGGCGACGAAGGCAATTACCACAACTACCCAGGTTGTTTGGATTTCAAATAAGGCCACTTTGTCCACCAACCAGCCGTAACTCACAATAGCAATGCTCAGTCCGAGCACATCTTTGATGGTGTTTGAGTTGCCTGAACTCAAACTCGAAATAGTGTCAGCTCCCCGGTTTACCTTTATCCCCATAAAGTGGGCAGCTACTTGTTCAATAATGATAAGGGAAACAAAAAATGGGATAGCGTAATTGAGTACCTCTGCATAGGTTTCCATCTGAAAATCGTTAGTAAAAGTTTATTGCCATATTGACCCAGCAAAATTAATAGGTAGAAATGGTATGGCCAAATCAACTTACGAGCTTGTTAGGGATTTAGTTTACGGCGAAAACCCGCCACTTTTTTGATAATACTTCGTTATAAAATTGGTCACGTAGAACCACTATGCTCTCATCTTTTTGCCTCGTCTCATCAAAAAATTATCAATTTTTCACTCGAAACCTAAATCCTTAACAAGCTCCAGACTGTCCGAATTTGAACGAAAAACTTAATTCTTGTTCATTTTTAAACAGTATTTCTAATTGTAAAAAATATACATCGTGTTGTAAATCAGTTGTTTACCTGTTCTGGCACGTCCATTGACCTTGTATTGACAAAATCACCCGACTTTTTTAAATTTTAGAAAAATGAATGATTTTCAAAATAAAGTACCTGGCTTGCATGATGAAAAGAAAGCCAGTGAGTTTTTTAAGGTATATGGCATTACGATTCTCTTGGCATTTGCCATGATTTCTTTTTTTCGTTCCCATTTGGAAGGCGAAATCACCGCTTTATTTGAGCATAAATCAATTGAAGTGGAAGAGGTTGTAACGGCTAATATGCCGATAGCCAGTACCGATGATTTACTTTGTTTTGATCGCATTAAAATTTTGATTAATAATATATCCTTCTAGAGACTTTTGAGAGATGAAGTTGAATGCCGATACAGCGATTGTTGTACCGGCATTTTTTTTGTTATTTAGGTCAGTGCTTTGACACACTATAGACTTCGATTATTCTGGATAGTCATAATTTATTAGTTTCAGTTATTATTAGTGAATCCTTAATTGTATGAAAACTGAAACGTTACTGCTTGGCATATTTATGCACTGTTCTTCATTGCTTCGCTGCAACCTTCTTTTACCCAAAATTCTGATTTATTAGTTGCCAGCCGAAACACAAATTCCGTAAAAAAATATGATGGGAATGATGGTTCTTTTAAAGGTGATTTTATTTCGCCAAATTTAGGAGGATTAAATGCGCCGCAAGAAATCCTTTTCCACCTTGAGGGATATTAGAGTTGTTCGGCGTTGTTGCATGAACATTTTTCCTTTGGTCAAAGCGAATTTTCGATCACGGAAATTTTTTAAAAAATCTTTTCCATGAGAAATATTTGGCAAAAATCAAATAAACCAAATAAGATTGTTTCATGCAACAACTCTACTGTATTTGAACGTAACTTAAATGCTGGAAAACATACGGGTGCATTTCAAAATGTCGGTAAGGAGGTAGGCCGGATTTCCCAACCCGGCTGTAAATAGGGCGGATTGGGAAATCCGGCCTACGTTTCCACCGACATTTTGAAATACACCCAAACATACCATACCTGTAGATTTTGAAAATTTTACCAGTGGAAAATATTTGTATGAATTAGAAGTGGGAGGATTGAAAAATGGTGGAAAATTGATTTACGTGAAATAATAGTCTTGTTCACAAATAACAGATTAGAATACGAAAAAATCTAATTTCCATGTCCTCAATTCTTATTTATGAACAAGACTAATCTCTTAAAACAATAAATAATGTTTTGTAAAAAAGCTTTTTTACTGTTAACATCTTTTTTGATCACATTTAATATTATTGCTCAAACAATTGGTGTCACGCATACCTCTGAAGAAAGTCTGCAAGGATATACTTTTTTTTCTCCTTTTTCAGGAACAAAAGCCTACCTGGTGGATAATTGCGGATATTTAATAAATGAGTGGGACAGGGGGACCCGGCCTGGCCTTTCTGCTTATTTTTTAGATAATGGTTTAATGTTGCGGACGTTCAAGCCATCGTTGGTCGGGCCGTTCACATCGGCAAGTAATGCGGGTGGTTTGGAGTTGGTTGATTGGAATAACAATACGGTTTGGGCCCATGAATTCAACACCGCAACATGGCTATCGCACCACGATGCCGTTTATATGCCAAACGGGAATATTTTGGTACTTACCTGGGAATTGGTTTTTACTGATGAACTAATTGATTTGGGACGTGATCCGAATGAAATAGCCAACGAAGGGTATATGTGGTCTGAGCGGATAATTGAAATAGAAACAATCGGTTCGGATGACATGAATATTGTTTGGGAATGGCAAATTAGGGATCATTATATCCAAAATTTTGATCCATCCAAATTGAACTTCGGAGTTGTATCCGAACATCCAGAACTGTTTAACATCAACCTCCCGGAATTGAATAGCAACAATTCAAATTCAACTCGTGATTGGAATCATTTTAACGCAATTGATTATAATCAGGATTTGGATCAAATCCTGATCAGTGTCCGAAATTCTGATGAAATATGGATATTGGATCATAGTACAACTACTGCAGAAGCAGCCTCGCATGAAGGAGGACTTTATGGAAAGGGCGGAGATATTTTATACCGCTGGGGGAATGCTTCAGCGTACGAACGGGCGTCAGTCGGTGATCAAAAATTATTTGGACAACATGGCATTAATTGGATAAAAGATGGACTTGAAGATGCCGGAAAAATCCTAATCTACAACAACGGGAATGGCCAACCGGGGCCTGATTTTTCTACTGTTAATTTACTGGTTCCGCCACAAGATGCCAATGGAGGTTATTTATTAATTGGTGATGAACCATTTGGACCGGAAGATCCAGAATGGACTTATGGTGATCAGCCTGCCGAGAATTTTTATTCTCCATTTTTATCCAATGCACAACGATTGGTCAATGGAAATACCTTGGTAAACGCAGGTTCCCCAGGACACGTTTTTGAAATTGATCCCGATAAAAATATTGTCTGGGAATATATTATCCCTTTGAGTGGTGATTTCCCTTTTACACAGGGCCAGAATCCAAACAACAATGCCACTTTTCGAGCTTATAAATTTGGGCCTGATTTTCCTGGATTGCAAGGAGTCGACCTGACGCAAGGGTCTACCATTGAATTGGGGAACAGTCCTGTTGATTGTGAAATTATCGTGGATGTAATCGAAAGAAATGATCTGGCCAATATAAATGTCATTTATGATCCAGTCGATAAATCCATCTTGGTGGAAAACCCAAATCGGTTAGATTTGAGGGTTTCTCTGGTAGATATTTCTGGTAAAACCCTGTTTTTGAAAAGTACCAATTTAGACCTTGAGCTGTTTCATATTCCGGCTATTCCAGTAGGCATTTATTTTGTACAATTGCTCAACAATGGTGCACTAAAAGTCGATAAAATATTTATTGGGCGATAAATGAGAATGGGTAACTGCTGCACGAGTACGTTTTTCCGAACACCTGCCGTCCGAAAATGGACAGAATCTACCTGTTTATTTTATTTTATTTACATGTAAAATACAGATAACCAAATAGTTGTGACGCATGGCACATCCCTTGATTCGTTAAGTGAAAACAAATCCTTATGCTGCGCAACTATCTCAAAATAGCTTACCGGAATCTTTTCAGGAATAAAGTTACTTCCACGATAAACATTGTTGGATTGTCCTTGGGAATGACTGTTGTGCTATTGATTGGCCTGTATATTCACCATGAGAAAAGTTATGACCAGTGGATGGAGGGGAAGGATAATATTTACCGGGTTTTTCGGGATTGGGGGGATGATTCAAATACGGTCTGGACACCTGGACCGCTGGCAAAAAAACTTGCAACGGATTTTCCAGAAGTAATTGCATCGTCAGGACTTGGCCTAAATGGCGAGACAATGGTTGAGTACCGAAATGATAAATTGTATGTTGAGGAAGTAGCATTTATTGACAGTACCTTTTTTGAAACGATGCTTTTGCCGTTTAAATATGGAAACCCGCGCCTGGCCATGAACAAACCAGAGGGAATGGTTGTCAGCAGCAAATTATCCGACCGGCTGTTTGGTGAAATTAATCCAATTGGCGAGGTAGTAAAATTAAATGGCGAGGAGGAATATACCATCACGGGTGTGCTTGATTTGGAAAATAAGAACACGCATTTGAATTATGATCTCTATTTTCAATTCAATTGGGACGCGCCCAATTGGACTGGCAATAACAGGGCAACATACATCCGCATTCAGCCTGAAGCTTCCGTTGAAAACCTGCAGGCTAAGATCAATGTCGAAGTTAACAAAATGCTTGAGCTGGAGTATTTAGCCAACAATTTCCAAACAACTCCTGAGGACTACCCGGAATGGCGATTGCAGCCTGTAGCTGATATCCATTTGCATTCTTCAAACTTTAGTTGGATCGCTGACAACGAGGGAAGTATGCGACATATTTATATCTTTTTTGTGATTGCTATTTTGGTTTTGGCGGTAGCTGTGGTTAATTATGTAAACCTCTCCACCGCCCAGGCCACCAAGCGTACTAAAGAAATTGGGGTCAGGAAAACGACTGGCGCACGGAGGACACAATTGACCGCCCAATTCTTGACAGAGACACTCTTCCAGTCATTTATTGCGATGATTGTGGCTCTTTTGTTGACTGAAATATTGCTTCCCGTATTCAATAATATTATAGATCGTGAGCTCCACTTTTTTGGTGAAAACATAAAGTGGATGATTCTACCGGCCATTGGAGTTGCTATCCTGATAGGTGCATTGGCTGGAACCTACCCAGCGTTGGTAATGTCTGCATTTAGTCCAGTTTCCGCTTTAAAATCAAGTTTTTTGAAAACCAGTGAAAAAGGTATTTTTCGAAAGGTTTTGGTTTCAGGACAATTTACCATTACGATCGCGCTGTTGGTGGTTATGGCATTTGTTTACAGGCAAGTCAATTATATGATGGAACACGATCTTGGGTTTCATCCCGACCAGGTTATGGTTATTCCCATGAATTTTAATGACTCCCATCGAAAAGTTGAATCCCTTAGGTCTGAATTATTAAATATACCTGGGATCGAGTCAATAAGCACAGCATCGAAACTCCCTGGACAGCATCTCCCAGATTGGGGTATGCTGATGGAAGGTAAGGATGAAGACATGAATCCAAATGTAATATTTGCTGATGAAAATTATGCCCAGACCATTGGCATCGAAATGAAAAAAGGGCGTTTCCTACAAACCGACATCAGTGCGGACACCATTAACAATTTTGTGGTCAATGAATCCTTTGTGGAGCGATATAATATTGAGAATCCAGTGGGTACAAAGGTGAAATTTTCCTTTGAAAAAGAGTATGGGCAAATAATTGGAGTGATGAAAAATTTCCACTTCAATGGGCTAAACCGCAGCATCAGGCCATTGATAATCAATGGACAACACAATCGATGGTATGCCTCGATCAACTTAGCAACTAATAATATAGCTTCAACGGTGGCCAGCATTGAAAATTTGTGGGCGAAGGTAGAACCAAAGCACCCAATGCGGTTTTCTTTCCTTGATGAAGATTTTAATAAGCAATACGCTGAACAGCAACGGTTTGGAGATACAATACTCTATGCCACGTTGCTTACTTTGTTCATAGCTATGCTGGGCTTGTTTGGCCTGGCGGCATTCAGCGTTGAAAGGCGGACCAAGGAAATCGGCGTTCGTAAAGTATTGGGAGCTACAACCGCTGGGATTGTTGGCCTTTTATCAAAAGATTTCTTGAAACTGGTATTGATCGCTGTTGTGATCGCCGTGCCAGTTGGCTGGTATTTTAGCAATTTATGGTTGGAGGATTTTGCATTTAGGACAAATCTAACATGGTGGGTATTTGCGCTCGCCGGTATGTCTGCAATAATCGTTGCTTTTTTGACAGTGGGTTTTCAAAGTATGAAAGCTGCCTTGGCCAACCCCGTGAAGTCATTGCGGAGCGAATAATTTGCCAAAAGGTGTCAACTTTTAAACTCAATGTTTCCTAATTTCTCAATTTTATAAAATAACAAACATTTTCAATGTTTCTGAATAACCTGAAAATAGCCTGGCGCGCAATCGGCAAAAACAGGATATATACTTTTATCAATATCCTTGGCCTGACAGTGGGGGTGGCAGCAGTGCTGCTCATTTACCGAATGGTAAATTATGAACTGAGTTTTAATAAGGACTTTCAAAATTATGACCGCATTGGGCGAGTTGTTTCAGTGGTGAATAATCCAGCAGAAGGGGAAAGTCACAATGTTTGTACGCCGATCCCGGCAATGGATGTGATGGAAAACACGGTGGGGCAGTTCGAGCAAATGAGCCGGGTACGGGAGCTTTGGTCAACGATTACGATACCCAATCCCAGTGGAGGGTCGCCGTTGAAGAAGTTTGGGATGGCACGACAAGAGACTGCTTTTTTTGTTGAAGGCTCTTTTCTGCAAATATTTGATTTTCAATGGCTTGCGGGAAATCCAAACGCAGCATTGAATGAACCGAACACCATCGTTTTAAGTAAGTCGTGGGCGGAAAAATGTTTTGATAATTGGGAAAAAGCACCAGGGCAAACTATTTTGCTTGATAATTTGGTGCCTGCCGTTGTTAAAGGAGTGATTGAAGATTTGCCAGATAACTGTGACTTTACCTTTCCATTTTTGGTCTCCTACCAAACCGTAAAAAATAATGCAGACCTGTTTTTTTTCGATGATGGGAGTTGGGGCAGTTGTAGTTCAAACAACCAGGTTTATGCTTTGTTAAGAGATCCCTCATTACTAGATGCAGCTAGTTTGGTTTTGGCAAAAGTTGGTGAGGAAGAGTATAATGAAAACAGTGATGGAAGAACCAAACGGCATGAGTTACAACCTCTTTCTGACTTGCATTTTGACGAGCGCTATGGTCATTCTGGCACTCATACGATCAGTAAAAGCAGGTTGAATATTTTATCTGCCATTGGGGTATTGATTCTGATAATGGCTTGCTTCAATTTTATCAACCTCGCCACAGCGCAATCATCGTTGCGCGCAAAGGAAGTTGGCGTGAGAAAAACATTGGGGGGCAGACGTGGACAATTGATTGGCCAGTTTATGAGTGAAACTGGAATGATCGTATTTATTGCGGTACTGTTAGGCGTCAACCTTGCATCCATGAGCGCACCATTGTTGAAGCATGTTTCAGATGTCCCAGACGCCCAGCCGTTTTTTTCTAATCCAGTTATTTGGGTTTTTATACTGCTCATGGCACTGCTCGTTACACTATTGGCGGGGCTTTACCCCGCACTTACCCTAGCTGGATTTCAACCAGTGAGAGCATTGAAAAGCAATATTAGTAACAACGCGTTTGGAGGGGCAGGACTTCGCAGGTCACTGGTCGTATTGCAGTTCGTGATCGCACAGGGCCTGATCGTCGGTGCCATTATCACCATTATGCAGTTGGATTACATCCAATCAAGGGATTTGGGATTTAGCAAAGACTTGGTTTACCACTTTGGGTTCAATGCCGACAGCACTTCGGTGGCAAGGCAGGATGCTTTGAAACAGCAATTGTTGCAAATCCCTACTGTGGAAGCGGTAAGCCTGAGCAGCGACCAGCCACTATCGGGCAATACCTGGTCATCCAATTTCAGATATGCTTCGAGGCCAGAGGACGAACAATTTGGCATCAACCTCAAATTTTGCGACAAGGATTACCAAGAGGCTTATGGTATCAAACTATTGGCTGGGAAATGGTTGACCCAATCTGATACCATGCGTGAAGCTGTGGTGAACATGACCCTTTTAAGGAAACTCGGTTTACCAAACCCAGCAGAAGTGGTTGGGCAAAATATCCGATTGGGCAGTAGGCGGATGCTCAAGATAGTTGGAGTAACTGCTGATTTCCACACCCATTCCCTGCGGTTGGAACACGAGCCATTGTTGATGAGTACCCGCAAGGAATATTATTGGGAAGCTGGTCTTAAAATCCGTCCGGATGATATCGCCGCTACCACCTCCGCCATCAACAGAGTGTTTGATAAGGTAATGCCAGAGCAGGTATTTACTGGTGGTTTTTTGGATGATAGCATTGCTGAATTTTATGAAGATGACAGCCGTCTGTCAGCCACTTGCAGGGGCTTTGGATTATTGGCCATTTTTATATCTTGCCTTGGTTTATTTGGGTTGGCCACGCATGCTGCGGCCCAGCGGATAAAAGAAATCGGCATCCGCAAAGTTCTCGGAGCTACCACCTCCAGCATTGTGACGATGCTGTCCAAGGATTTTGTATTGCTGGTGCTTGTTGCAGCGGTTATTGCCGCCCCACTTGCTTGGGTACTGATGAGTCAATGGCTTGACAATTTTGTGTTCAGGATCAATATTACCTGGTGGGTTTTTGTACTGGCTGGTGTCATTGCAGTGGGGATCGCTTTTTTGACAGTAGGCTATCAGGGTGTGCGTGCGGCGCTGGCCAATCCAGTGAAGTCGTTGCGGAGTGAGTGAAATTTTATAGACCTGTCAGGTTGTTTTTTTTATATATGTCAGAAGTGAAATTAATTTCACTTCCGACATATATAAAAAAAACAACCTGACAGGTCTGAAATAAGGAACCATGCTTCAAAATTATATCAAAATAGCATTTCGTAACCTGTTGAAATCAAAAGGTTATTCAGCCATCAACATCTTTGGACTGGCTATCGGTATTGCAAGCTGCTTATTGATTGTACAGCATCTTCGTCACGAATTGAGCTATGACGCTCACCACGATGAGCTGGGTCAATTGTACCGCATAGGAAGTACATTCAAGATAGGTGATAAAGAAACAAAAACTGCTACCAGCCCATCTCCGTTGGCTTGGGCCATGGTACAGGATTACCCGGAGGTAAAAGAAGCGGCTCGTGTACTGGTAGCGCCTAACACAACAGAATATCTGATCAAATATGAAAACCAGTCTTATTTTGAGCAAAATGGTTTGCTGGCCGATAGTACCTTTTTCCGCCTGTTTAAATTTGATTTTGTAGAGGGAGACCCGGTTAATTCACTGAATGAACCATACCATGTTGTTGTTTCTATTCAAATGGCCGAAAAGCTTTTTGGAGAAGCGAAAGCATTGGACAGGACCATCAAAATCGGTGACCAATGGGGCGAAAATGATTATAAAATAACTGGGGTGTTCAATCCAGAAACTTATCCTACCTATTTGAATGGCAATTTTTACATGAACATGCGCAGCGGGGAAGTAGGGCAGTATTTTTATGCCTTGCCTGAGTGGGCTGGAAACAACTTGTTTTACACCTATGTCCTTTTAAATGAAAATGCCAGCGCCGAATCTTTGGCAGCTAAATTCCCAGCACTTATTGAGGAAAAAGCGGGACAAAGGTTGAAAGACCTTGGTTTTGAAAAAACGCATTTCATCGAGCCAGTCAAAGATATTTACCTGAGATCAGATGCACAATATGAGGTTGGTTTAACAGGGGACATCACCTTTGTTTACATTTTTGCTGCGATTGCTGCATTCATCCTACTCATTGCTTGTATTAACTTCATGAACCTGTCCACCGCAAAAGCGACTATCAGGGCACAGGAAGTGGGGGTTCGAAAAGTGGTTGGTGCAACAAGGAGCATGTTGTCTGCGCAATTCTTAACTGAAGCATTCGTCTATACCTTTTTGGCTGTGATTTTGGCTTATATAGGGGCTGAAATGGTGTTACCTATTTTCAATCAGCTTTCGGGGAAAGAGCTGGATCTGAATCTGATGAATGACGGTGTGCTGGTAACCTGGCTGGTTGCCATTTTGATTCTAACTGCTTTACTGGCTGGGAGTTATCCAGCTTTGTATTTGTCCTCATTCAGCCCAGTTAAAGTATTTAAAGGGAATTTAGGTGACAGGTTTTCAGCAAAACAAGTCCGAAAATTTTTGGTAGTCGTGCAATTTGTTGTGTCGATCGCATTGATCCAGGGGATATTGGTAATCAATCAGCAAATGGACTATATGAGGCAAAAAAAATTGGGCTTTGAGCCTGAAGCCAAATTGGTCATTCCGTTAAATACTTCTGACGCTGCGCTAAATTTTCAAACACTAAAAGAGCAATTTTTGCAGATTACAGATGTCGAAGCTTTAGGTGGGACATCTACGGTGCCCGGCACACCAAACATTGAGGATATGTTGATATTTGGTGAAGGACAGAATAACGATGAGTCCGTTCATGCCAACCAAATTTGGACAGACCCAGGTTATTTGCCAATGATGGATTTCAACCTATTGAAAGGGCGTGTTTTTGATGAATCCCGATTTGCTGATACGACCGATGCAGTGGTCATCAATCAAAAACTCATGACGAAGCTCGGTTATGATTTCGATAATGTGATCGGTAAAAAATTATATTGGAATTGGGACGGGACTTTGAATTCACATGAAATAATCGGGGTCATTGATAACTTCCATTCAAGTTCGCTTAGGCAGGAGATTGATAATCATGTGTTTCATTGGAATCCAAATAGGTATTTGCGGTACATGGTTGCTTCTGTTTCAACCAATGATTTGCCCAACCTTATTGATGATTTGAACAATAATTGGGACCAAATAAATGCCGGCGAACCTTTCGATTATTTTTTCATGGACGATAAATTGCAACAAGCTTACGACACCGACCAAAGGATGGCAGGGCTGATTTTCTCGTTTACGCTTTTGGCCATTTTGATTTCCTGTCTCGGATTGTTTGGGCTGGCTGCTTTTTCAGCTGAAAGTAGGACAAAAGAAATTGGCGTCCGAAAAGTTCTTGGAGCGACTAACGGTGGAATTGTGGGATTACTCACCAAAGAGTTTATTTGGTTGGTTGTCATCGCATTGGCCGTTGCAACTCCATTTGCCTGGAGCTTAATGAATAGTTGGCTTGAGGGATTCCATTATCGCGTAGATATGCCTTATTGGGTCTTTGTTGCGGCAGGGATCGTTGCCATTTCCATCACTTTTATAACGGTCGGATATCAAGGCTTGAAAGCTGCACTGGCAAATCCAATTGAGTCGTTAAGAAGCGAATAGAAAGTTGGTGTAAAAGTGTACTGGTTTATCGGTTTAAAGGATGGAATGGGGCAAGTTTGTCTATGTAGCGTTGCTTGTAAACCAATAAACCAATAAACCAATACACCATTACACTAATACACCATTT
This sequence comes from Saprospiraceae bacterium, assembly GCA_029263015.1. Classification (GTDB taxonomy): domain Bacteria; phylum Bacteroidota; class Bacteroidia; order Chitinophagales; family Saprospiraceae; genus UBA6168. Next base: position 31,774 of record JAJCYI010000021.1, read on the forward strand.
AAAAATCTTTAATTATGCCATACATTGCGATTCCTATCCCGCCCGGCAGGGGCAAACAAGACATTGAAATTGAGATGAAAATCAACGGTGAGAAACAGCAATTGCAGTACCGCGTCGAACTGTTTTATTGGGCGGACTGCAAAGTGCCTATGGTGAACCGGGTGGAATGTATCCGTGACATTCTCAGTGAGTATGATGAGTCGTGGATGCTTTACTTTATCGGTGAGCCGAATGAAGATTTTGTCCCCATTACTTTTGTGAAAAAAGAAGATTGGGCCAAAAAACGGCAGATGATGGTTGGATAGAATTATCCACCGCTTTCATCCTTCTTTTCAAACTCCTTCACCTTTAATATATGGTCAATTACCTCGGGTAGTTGTTCCGAGCCAATTCGTTTGGATATAATGGATTTGTCTTCGTCCAATACGTAAACCTGTGGTGTGGACTTTATATCGTAAATCGTTTTATAGCGGGAGCGGTGATATGGATCAACGCTGTTCCAGAAAACATCCAATTCATTTTCTTCGATATAACTCCAGCACTTATTTACTTCCTCCATAGAAAATCCCCCCTCATCGGTACGGGTGACCAGTTTTGTGCAAACAGCAAAAACGGAGACGCCCTTTCCTTTATAAGCTTTTGCAAATTCGACCATTTCAGGCATTGACTTTTTACAGTGACCACAATCAGGATCCCAGAAAAATAGCACCGTAAGTGGTGATTTGAAATCATGCAGTTGTATCGGACTGCCATCCTGCTCTTCCATCTGGATGTTCGGTGCTATTTTGCCAATAAGCAACGGCTCAAGCTTTTCAGCATTGTCAATGATCTTGGCCAACTGTTCCTCATCGGTCCAAGGTGCGAGGCCAGTTCTATAGTATTTATTGGCTATGTGGACATATACAGCATCCATTCCAACTATCTTGGATTTGGCATAATCATTCAAAAAATGGATCAGGTAATATTTGAATGTTTCTTCGGCAGATTTGGTTTTTTCCAACACTTTGTCGATTGCGATGGACAATGAATCAGGATGCTGTGGGGTCATTTTTTCCACGAAGTGAGTAATCTTTTGAAACAGGAATGGCGTCCTAACCATGCGGGAATCACTCAAGTCGATGTTGTCGAACCAGTGTTCTCGCATCCAATAAAAGCGCAGGCGGTCCGTTTCCTCCTTAGTCCCTGAAAACGCTGGTGGAACCAATGGTTGGTTTGCTTTGATGATTGCAGCAGTTATGGTTTTGGGGTAATTTTTCGAAATATCATCTTGGTATGACAATACCGCTTTATCTATTTTTTCCATTTCTGCCTCAAGCTTGGCTTTCTTTTTTTCATCGTCTTCAGCTTCACTCATTTTTTTGCGCAGTTCATCAGCTTCAGGTCTTTTTATGCTGAGGAAATTGAGGTAACTATAAAACTGCTGATTGTCAATTGAACCCTCAATTTTCATATTGGTATCGAATGCTGGCACTTTTGTTTCGGCTGAAAACCACTGCTCGTCCTCATTGATCAAAATTTGAAAATACTTGTTGTCAGGAGGCATGACAACCATATAATTTCCTGGCGTCAACTTTTCATTTCCTTCAAAATAAAATTTTCCATCAGCTTCAATATATGCAGTATCCTTGATGTACTGTTTGTCACCATAAAAATAGCCGAGGTAAACTTCATCTTGCTCAAACTCATCAATTTTCAATTTGATCTGGTAACCAACTTTTTGTGAAAAAACCATTGAAGGTAATAAAAAAGAGACGATGAAAGCTAATAAAATGGAGGACTGAAAAATGCTGGGGGAGGAATAGTTATAGTACTTGTGGGTCATAATTTTTAATAACATAGTCATAAAGGGATTCTTATTTTGTAGATCTATAAAGGGTCAGGTGAGAGGAGTCAAGAGTCAGAAATTAGGAACCTGACCTCGCTCACCTAACTTGTGAAATAACGCTTAATCCATTTGGATGTTTCCTGCGGTGTAAAGAGAAAATATTGCCAAGAATACATAGATATAAAATAGGGTCTGGTATAATCGAAAATGGAGAATAACACTCACTGGTCATTCTCCATTTTCTATTCACCGTTCACCATTCACCATTATCACATCTTGTTCGCCCCCGTGAAGATGCGATCCCAATTTATTCCGTTGAACATGTTCCCGTTTTTAGTAGAAAACCAAATAAACAGTGGTTTACCAACCACATGATTGGCAGGCACAAATCCCCAGACTCTACTGTCTTCTGAATTGTGGCGGTTATCACCCATCATCCAATAATAGTCCATTTGAAAAGTATAGGAGGTCGCTTCGTCACCATTTATGTAAATCTTCCCGTCTTTTACAGCTAAATCATTTTCTTCATAATTGCGGATGACCCGCTCGTACAAGGCAATGTTCTCAGGGCTTATTTCAATACTTACGCCTTGCTTGGGAATGTAAACTGGGCCATAATTATCGACTGTCCAACCTTGGGTAATGGAAGGGTCATGTGGAAAAAGGTGATCTGGCCCTTGATTGGGTGGCGAAAGAACTTCAATAGAAACATTATCCCCCCAAGCTTTGATTTTTTCACGTTGGTCCTCATTGAGGAAATAGATGCCCTGCTGTTGGTAGCTTTCGTTAAGGTTGACGCCCATCTCATCGAGCTTATCTGCGTTCACACCATTCGGAGAAATGATCCTGGTCAGGTGTTGCATTTTGGATGGATCTTTTGCGGCCTCACCATTGAGATATACTTGTCTGTTGATGACTTGTAAACTATCGCCTGGCAACCCAATGCACCGTTTGATATAGTGGTCCATTTTGTCGATGGGCCGAACCACAAGGTCAGCCTTGCCTCTTTTAACCTCCCTTGCCCGGTTGTTAGAGATGGCTCCTCGCCTGTAATCGTTGATGCTCCACGTTCTTTCTGGAAAAACATAAACACTGTCTCCTTCAGGAAAATTGAAAACAACTGGATCGTATCTTTCGATATTGTCAATTGACGGGAATCTGTAAAATGGCAAGTTTGGCTTTGAAATGTAACTTTCTTTATTAACGCCTGGAATGCGGTTGTGTAAAAGCGGAAGCATCAAAACCGTTTTTGGTGTGCGGATGCCGTAATGCGCTTTGCTCACAAAAAGAAAGTCGCCAACTTTTAAAGAACCTTCCATGGAGGAAGTCGGAATCGTATAGGCCTCAATCAAAAACATCCTGATAAATGCAGCTGCGAACACAGCAAAGATGATTGCCTCCGCCCATTCCCTTCCCGCATCTTTTTTATATGGGTTGTTGCGGATGAGTTTTTTCAACTCCCTGGTATTATTGCTTTCTTGGGCTTCTGCAACTTTTGTAAAATATTCTTTTTCCATCAATAAGGTAGGCCCAAGGTACTTGTCACCATTGTTTTTCCCGATCTTGAAAAAGATGATTGCAGGGTAAATGACTGCAAGTGCGCTATCCAAAAAGCTGTATTTGCCAAATGACCTGACCATGTCCACACACAAGCCAACAAATATGAAAATATTGACAATCGGCACCAACAACCAAGCTGCATGTGCGCTGTTGCGACCGACCAATTTGCACATGATGATGAAATTCAGCCCAGGAACGAGTGCTTTCCATCCATCTTCTCCAGCTTTGTCAAACAACTTCATCATGGTGATGCAGAACAGTAGATAGGCAATAATTAAATAGATCAGTATGGCCATTATAATAAGGATTGAAGGAATCAGGTTATGCTGAAATTAGAAATTAATAAATTAAAATTTTTTAATCGACTGATTTTTAATTCATTATGTAATTTCTAAATTTTTCAAATTTTACATATTAAACAGAGTCTTGGCGACCGTGCTCTTTTGAAGTGGCAAATATAATTTAATTGGAAAATTTGCGCAGTTTGTAAGGATGAAAAATCAACATCATTCGACGTAACCCTCGATGTATAGCTTTTCGCCTTTTTTCTGAGTGGAGAAATACACTGTAATCTTTTTTCTGAAATAGCCGGGTTTCTTCGCATCAAATTCGATTTGGATTTTACCTTCGGCATCTGGAGGAATTACCTTTTCGTCCCAATCAGAAGCAGTACATGTGCAGTTCATGCGGACGTTGTCGATGGTCATAAGTTCGGCACCTGTATTTTTGAAACGGAAATCAATGAATACAGGTTTGCCAATTGGTATGTCCCCAAAGTCATGGACAGTCGGACTAGTCCAATCTACATCAACATTGGATTGCGGAGGAAGCAAGAAAAATACGGAAAATAAGATTTGTACTATCATGGTGGGGATTGAGTTTCTGAGTTTTTATGTTGTTAAGTACCCAGAGCAAGGTCGAATCTCAAGAACTCACTAACATTAAACGAGTATTTCCCAGGTATGGTCTGCAAGTAATTTGACAGTTGCCATGAAAGCTAGAGGATTGGTGCGGCCCCATTCAGTTGGTGCAATCATAGAAAGGATTTTTTCACCACTATCCCGTTCGTATAAGTGGTAAATGTGGCCGATGAGGGGTTTGAAATTCATTTGGCAAAGATAAATTTGTTCAGAAATTTCGATCCGGTGTTGGATTGATTTTGCTTGTTCGACCAATAATGCAATTTGCTCTTTTATCTGGTCGAGCTGCATGTCCGTCTGTTCATACATGGCGGAAACTGCCAATCCTTTCACCCTTCCTTTATCAATGGGTTTGATAACCGCTCCACCAACCGTATGGGCATAAGGCAGGTTATTAGGCGAATCAGTTACCTTGTCTTCATCAATTGGATTTATGAATACCTTTTCTTTCATTATGGTAGGAGGGAAATTAAGAAATTAGAAATTTCCAGAAGGCCATCGAGATAAAAATCATGGGAAAAATATTGATCAGTTGTCAAATACATACAGAATTATTTTTCTTGCAGAATTTCTAATTTCTAATGTCTAATGTCTAATTTCCAATCCAACCTCATTTCAGATCAAAAGTACTTTTTCCAGCTAAATGGCCCTTGTTGTAGATTTCAACTTGGTATTTACCATTCTGGAAGTTGCCGACGTTTGGGTTCCAGTTAAAGCAGATTTCTGTTTCATCGTTATTGTAATCGTATTCCTTGATAGATGTATATCTGATTTCGTCCCCCGTACTTTTATCCACCAGGACACCAGATCCGAGGTCGTCTATGGCCATTGTTTCGCCGATAGGGCTGATGATTCGGACAAAAAATTCTTCAACTCCGGGGTAGGTAACATTGTTCGCCTCGGTCGAAAAGCAGACACGGAGCTGGTCAACATTCTTGGCGTACCTTTTTTTAACCAACTTTCCATTGTTCCGTTTTTTCATTCCGGTGACCGATATTTCTTTTACATTAATAACCGATGCCAGAGTGACCTTGTCCGTCAGCCTGCTGTTCTCTTGGGTTAATTGAGATTTAGTAGTTGCCAAATCTTCATTTTCATTGGCAAGTTGATCGTTGATAGACCGTTCATTTTCAAGGGTTTGAGTGAGTTGATCGGTTTGAGTTGCCAGTAACTCATTTTCACCGCGTAAGTCATCATTCTCTGATTTGAGCAGCTCGGCCTGACTAATATATTTCCTCACTTTAGCAGTTAGGTTTTTCACCTCGGCCCTGGCTCGGTCTAGATTGCCTTCGTTTGCGAGCAGGGCATTTATTTTCAAACGTTGCTGCCTCAGTTCTTCTTTTTGTTGATCGATGAGGGCATTCAAATCTTGATTACCGGTGCGCATTTCTTCCAATTCTGCCAAAGCCTCGTGGTATTGTTTTTCCAACTCAATCTTCAGTTTGTCCGCCTCTGCTATTTCAGATTTTTGCTTTACTATGATTTGGTCTTGACTGTATTTATTGAAAAGGAGGACAGCATTTACAGCCAGCAATGCAACCACAACAATTGCTGCAATTGCCAGGAGTCGTTGTTTGGAAGCTTCGGAAGTTACCATATTGAATGTATTTTAAGTAGTTGGACATATTTATGTTGATATTTTGGCGAGTTTATTTTTAGTGAGGACAAGACAAAAAAATTAAGCATAGCCTTATGCTACGGTTCCTTTTTTTAACGCAGTCATCGCTGAAAAAAAGCCGCCAAAAATGTTAAGATAAATTCGTCCGACTACTTAGATTACGCAAATTTACTTGATTATATGGAAAGCCTTTGGTCTTTTGTTGTTTCCCGCAGGCTTTCGGAATTTAATGCACCTGCATTCGTATTTCATCAACATAAACATTGGATTGTCATAACTTCGCCTCATGTACCACGCAGCTCAATAAAACTTTGAAAATGATAGACTCCATTGATCTCACCAAAATCCTGTTCCTCGATATAGAATGTGTTTCGGGAAAACCTACATACGATGACCTGGACGAAACGTTCCAAGAATTGTGGGCACATAAATCCAAAGGCCTGCTTAGGCGGACCATCCCAGAACCAACTGGAGAGGACATCGCCAACAGCTATAATGAACGGGCCGGCATTTATGCAGAATTCGGAAAAATCGTTTGCATCTCTGTTGGATTCATAGCAAGGGACGCTGATAAAAAATTAGTCGTTAGGCTGAAATCTTTCGCTAATGACGACGAAGCTGTTTTACTGAAAGAATTCTGCCAATTGCTCAACCAGCATTTCAATAATCCGAATTTCCACTTTTTTTGTGGTCACAATATCAAGGAGTTCGACATCCCGTACATCTGTCGCCGGTTGGTTGTCAACCAATTGCCTTTCCCCGTGCTCTTGCAATTACATGGTAAAAAACCATGGGAAACCAAATACATGCTTGACACGCTTGAGCTTTGGAAGTTTGGAGATCATAAAAACTATACTTCGTTAAAATTGCTCGCTGCCACCCTCGGGTTTCCTTCTCCCAAAGACGATATTGATGGCAGTGATGTGGGACGGGTTTATTGGGAGGAAAAAGATTTGGATCGGATTGCACTTTATTGCGAAAAGGATGTGCTGGCCACGGTGCAATTGTTCCTCCGCTTCAGAAGATTGCCGATTTTGGAAGAAGGTCAGGTGATTCATATAGGGGAATAGGGGTCAGGAGTCTGATGAAGAAATAGACGGCTCCTGGTCGAATTCTATCCCAAACGATTCTTCCAAAAGGATGGGAATTTAATTCCGTCCTTTACTTGCTGTGTAGCACCTGTATACAGAACATCAAAGGCAGCTGCCGTATGTGTGGCTGCAAAGTGGCCGATCGGGTTACTTTCCTCGATAGGTATAAAAAAGTGGGCTGGAGGGAGTTTTTGGTAGATGCGGCTTGCAAGTTGAAAAAGTGGCCTGAGTATTTTTAGAGGGAATCCAATGTATCGAAAAACTCTTTCCAAGATTTACCAATCGTTCTGAGATTGTTCCTAATGTGAAATTCTGGAATATTTTTGTTACCTGACTGGATGATTACTGGCCGTATCATCCCCGCTTTTGACCATCTTTGGTGACTTCCTTTAGTGCCTCGGTGGGTGAGTCCCCAATGTTTTATCACTTTTATGAAGTTCCTGGTTTTTACAGATTGCTTGCTTCCCATTTTAAGGGGGATTAAGCGAAGGCATGTTGTTGATTGGAAACTTGGAACTTGTCTACTCCTTTCGAGGACATTATTTCCATAGGATCGTAAGAAGGTGGGTTGAATTTTTTTCTTAAAAGCTTTTGGTGTCTCCAGCCTAATTTATGCAAGTCTTTTTCGATGGTGTTTTCCTCGTTCACATGGTCAACGTAAAGCATTAATGTTTCCTCCATCGCTTTATAGGCTTCTTTTTCATCATCGCCATAAGCGTAGAGGTCTAAAGCAGGGGTAAACAAAACGAAAACATCTTCATCTTTATCCTCATATCCGAGGATAGTCAACCTAAATGCAGCCACTCGGCCATTTTTAATCTTGATCTCGTCTTTGAATTTTGAAGGCATCTAACTATATGTTTTTCAATGGGTTGAGTAGAAAGGAATGTAATTATACTATTATATCGGATTGACTGATGCAAAAATTGTGATAATTTTCTAATTCTTCAACATTTTTTCGACCTATTGTAATGCTATAACACAAAAATGACAGTCGGGGTTTTCATTTCCAGTTGTTTGCTAAACTGCAAACAACCGTTGTCTAAACAGACAACTGTTGCACCTCCCTACAAAAAAAAGCCCAACCTTTCAGCTGGGCTTTTTCAATGATTGCAATTTGTAATCAGTTCATCTTGTCAAAAATACTCATTTGTCGGTTGACCAAGTTTACATCCATTTTTTCCTCATTGGCCAATCTTTCCTCAAGCACATTGGTACGGATCGTAAGCGCTCCATGGAAATGCTCAAAAAGAATGTCGCAGCATTTAAGTTTATAGTTCAGTAATTTATCACTATCTGTTTTTACCGAAAACAACCAACCATAAATGTATTTTTCAGGTAAACACACCATTTTTCTAATCCGGTCATCGGCGGCAACTGTATGCTGTTCAGCATACAGTTGCCCTAATATTGCACCGATAAAAAATACAGGGCAAGCGTGACTTTTATTATAGCGAAACGGAGTGCATTTGCCAAATGACGATTTGGATGCCCTGTTAAAATTCCCACCCTTTTGGAAGAATCGTTTGAGGTTTCTTTGAAATCGAATGTTACTTCTAATCTGACTCCTCTCCCCTGACTCCTTAAAACCGTTCTAGGCTGAATACCAAAAAATATTCCCCTATTTTTTCATAGAACAATTCGTGCTCCATGTGAAAATCCCCTTTTGATACGATTCCAGTTGATTCTGTAATCAATTGGTAGTCAAAAGGTTTTGTAATAATGTGTTCCTTGAAGTCCAACTGTCGGCGTCCGTAACTTTTATATAGTGCTTCCTTGGCGCCCCAATAAAGATGCAAGTGTTCCAACCTATTGTTTTCATCCAAACTTTCGAGTTCTTCGTCCCTCATGAATTTGTGGGCAATGGCATCGATCCGTGGCACAAATTTTTGAATGTCAATACCGGTAGTTTTATTTGCAATAATCACGGCTGCAAATTCATGGGAATGTGAAAAGGACAAATCAAGGAGAGTGCCGTACAAGTGAGGTTTGCCAAATTCATCTTTTACCAAAGGGGTTCGGCCCCATTCAGGTTCATCGGAAAGCATGAGGTGGATGAGGTGGCGGCTGGCAAGCCACTCAACCCTCCGGCGTCCTTTTATTTTTTTTAGCTCTTCCTGTTCTATTGGCAATAAATCAAGTTTGGCCGAGAAATAACTTTCCGGTTCTTCCAGTTTCCAGATGCCCAACTGGTATCCATTGCCCCATCCTTTTTCAAACCAAAGTGCCATAAATTTGAACTGGTTATTTCTAAGTAACAAAGCCTACTTATTTGGGTATTTTGAGAATATCTTTTTCCACTACCTGCCTGCCGGCAGGCAGGTTTTCCTCGAAAAAATAAGTCCGTAACTTGGCTATGCACTGATCTTTTCAAGAAAATTATCGAAAAAATCTTACCCTCAAAATTTACCCAAACAATTAACCTTAGTTATTTACCTTGTTCCCTATTGGAATGCCAAAAGAACGAAAATACCTTTTACCGAAAAAGGGGGAGACCTTTTCGAAAGGTTTCACCTTTGGGAAATTGAAGACCAAAAATAAAAAAACCGACAGCAACATAACGGCTAAGAGAGTCTGGGTAATCACTTTTAATTAACCATTTTTTGCCGATGCTTGCTGCCGGGGACGTTGAAAAAGGTATTTGGTAAATTGTTTTCTGGGCCGAGGCCTCCATGTTTTAGAAGAGCGTGTTTTGGATTATTATTAAGGATGATGTTTACACAATCCCCAATCTTATTACATAGCTTTAGATTTCTGTTTGAAAAAGTAGCACGGCCCAAAAGACCGTGCTACGTGAATGAAAAAAGTATTGCCTGTTCACAGGGACAAAGAAAAGGAGAGGGCTATTTTTAAGCAACTTTAGTGCATAGCCAAACTGGTGGTTTAATTTGAATTTAACCTCTTTGGGAGTTAATGGGGCAACTGTTAATTTCTAAAAGATTATTTAAGTTGTTGAAATGCAGCGTGTTGTAAATAATGTTAAAATAGTAATTTGTTGTAGTTAAATTCCTTTAACAGTTTTTCTGCCGAGTTTTCTGGCGCCTTGTGCCTAAATTATCGCTTTACAATAATCTAAATGACGACTGATAAAAAGATAAGACCCATTCATGAGTACGTCGAAGGTATTCTTGGTGGAAACCGCATTTTGTTGAGCAGGGCCATTACCATGATCGAGAGTAAAAAGCCGGAGCATCAATCCTTGGCCCAGGAGATTATTGAAAAATGCCTGCCTCATACTGGCCATTCTATCAGGATTGGAATCACCGGTTCACCGGGCGTAGGGAAAAGCACCTTTATTGAAGCGTTTGGAACTTATTTGATTCGGGAACAAAAAAGGAAAACTGCCGTCTTGGCTATTGACCCGACCAGCCAAAAAAGCCATGGAAGTATTTTGGGGGACAAAACAAGGATGGACAAACTATCCATCAATGAAAACGCATTCATCCGGCCAAGCCCGGCAGGCGAATCATTGGGAGGAGTTGCCACCAAAACGAGGGAGACGATGCTGCTGTGCGAAGCCGCAGGGTTCAACACTATTTTGATTGAAACGGTCGGGGTGGGGCAGTCGGAAATTGCGGTACATAGCATGGTCGATTTTTTCCTTTTGCTCCTACTCCCTGGAGCTGGCGATGAATTGCAAGGCATCAAAAGAGGCATTGTGGAAATGGCAGATTTAATTGCCATCAACAAAACAGATGGTGACCAGATTGATCTTGCAAAATCGGCAAGGAAGGACTATTCCATGGCTTTGCATTTATTTCCCGAAAAAGAGAGCGGCTGGACGCCTAAAGCAGTAACATGTTCTTCTCAGGAAAAAGAAGGGATGGCTGACATCTGGCAATTGCTCCTGGATTTTCAGCAATTGACATTAGCAAACGACTGGTTTGAAAACAATCGAAAACAACAATTGAAAAACTGGTTTTATGATTTGATCGATTTGGGTCTAAAACATTGGTTTTATAGAGATGTGGAAATCAAACAAGAATTACGAACTATTGAAAAAAAAGTGGTTGCTGGAAAAATATCAGCTGCAAAAGCTGTTTCGCAATTACTTGAAAAGCTGATTTGACCTTATAATAAATTTTAGTGATTAAATATATGATTTTACTAATGGATTTTTGTGATATGATTTATATATTCGGTTATTATATATTCGTACTTTATTGACAAAAAATAAATTAGTCAAATATTTTACACCTTCGGGCAATGTAATATATAAGTGATATTAACCGCACGAGGTGCGTTGATATACGAGTTGGTGGCAATTAGAAAAAAATGAAAACCATCATTCCAGTAAAAGGAATTGAGAATTTTACAAAAAAAATTTGATTTAGTTAGGAATCCTTCCTAATTTTGCGCCAGCAATTTTGCAATCATCATTTTAATCAATCAAAAATGAGTAAATCAGTTTTTTATCATGCAGGATGCCCTGTTTGTGTAAGCGCAGAACAAGACATCATCAATCTAATTGGAGAATCCAATGTAGAGATTGTTCATCTTGGAAGTGACCGCAATCGAATCTCTGAAGCAGAAAACGCAGGTGTAAAATCTGTTCCTGCCTTGTTAACACCTAATGGCAATGTATTACATCTCAACTTTGGTGCTTCAATGGCTGATGTTAAAGGTTAAGTCTATTTTTTCAACACAAAGGTTAGGATTCCTAACTTTTGTGTTTTTTAAATATGGCTATATCATTACTTTTAGTGTTCAATTCATAATTAAGATAAATGAAAAAAATTGTAATTATTACAGCTGCTATTTTCATGATAGCTGCTGCTTTTCAAACTTTAAAATCTCAAAATAAAATGCAGCAAATAACTAAAAAGATAAATGTATGGGATACCTATGTAACAAAGAAAGATGGGACAATTATGCATTTTGACATCCTTGCTCCTGTAGAAATTAAGGATACAACAATAATTTATGATTATGGAAAAGAGTATCTTAAAACCAAAGGACAAGAGGGACAACCACTTAACTCCAAACAATGTAGATTATGCCACGTCGAAACGCTTAGACCCGCTTGGGGAAAAGAGATTGATGAAAAGGGATATTATATCATTGAGATGGAAGGATGCAAGTAGCAAATTTAAATTAGGATTACTAACTTTACAGTATTCCTAATTTTTACTCAATATCTAAATGATGAAATTGGAATCGAAAATACTGAATGGTTTAGAACGACTTTCAGAAGTACTGAAATCATTGCTTTGGGAAAAAGCTAAAAAACATGGTATTAGTCCTATCCAAATACAAATAATCCTATTTGTGTCAAATCATCATTTGGACATTTGTAATGTCAGTTCTTTAGCCAAAGAATTTAATGTTACTAAGGCCACAATTAGTGATGCAGTAAGAGTTCTATTAAAGAAGCAGTTTCTTGAAAAAGATTTTTCCCCAAGTGATAACCGGAGGTACAATTTATTGATAACAGAGGGAGGAAGGAAGATAGTTTATGACTTGTCAGAATACTCATTACCACTTACGAATTCATTAGCCAACTTTAATAATCAAGACCTTGTAAGCTTATATGAAGCTATTTCAAAATTAATATTTCAATTAAATCATATAGGAATAATTCAGGTTCAGCGGACTTGCTTTAATTGTCAACATTACCAGGGGGATAAAAAAAGTCAACATTTTTGTAGTCTCTTAAATGAAAAATTAAAGAGTCGCGATATAAGATTAGATTGTAAAGAATTTGAAAAAAAGCCAGCATAAAACAGCAATATGGGCTATGCGCCCATATTGCGTTTAACCGGGACGTTCTCGCCAAGCAGAAAAAACAAAAAATGGATAGCATAACCCAAGGAGTTTTAGGAGCAGCGATTGGAGAGGCGGTACTTGGAAAAAAAATTGGAAATAAAGGGGCAATAATTGGAGCAATTGTAGCTACCATTCCTGACCTTGATGTAATTCTGTATTTATTCTACGACAAACTTGAAATGTTAAGCATTCATAGAGGGTTTAGTCACTCCATAGTATTAAGTATTTTAGCGGCATTTTTAATTGCCTTTGTTCTAAGTAAAACAAAATGGTTTCAGGGCATCAATTTCAAAACACTACTATTGTTTGCTTGGTTATGCCTGTTTACCCATATGCTATTAGATACTTTTACAGCATATGGAACTCAGTTATTTTTGCCTTTTAGCAATAGAAGATTAGGTTTTGATAGCATAAATGTTGTTGATCCTGTTTATACTATTCCTTTAATTATTGGTTTGATTCTAAGTTTATGGGTATATAAATCGCACCGAAATAGGTTAAAATTTAATCGCTATGGATTAATAATTAGTTCCTTGTATTTGATTTTTACACTCCTAAATAAAGAAGGGGTAAAGGCTGGAATTTCAAATAGACTGTCTAATGAAAAAATTGAATACAATTCTTTGTTAACAATGCCTGTCGGAATTGCGAATATCAATTGGTATGGCGTGGCAAAAGGAAGGGATAGTATTTATATGGTGAAACACGAAATCCTTTCCGATAAGGATAATCCAATTGAAGTATTTCCAATCAATGAAGACCTCTTAAATCAAATTGATAAAAATGTCGCCGAGAAAATGCGTTGGTTTGCCAAAGGATTTTATACCGTTGAAAAAGAAAATGGAAAAATCAGAATTTATAACCTACAAGTTGATATGCGGGGAATAGTAAATATTGGAGATAAAAAAGCACCGACAGTAGGATATTTTGAAATATCAAATAAAAATGGGGAAACACAGTTTTCTTCCGGAAGTATAAAAAGTGAATAAAAAAGCCAATCGAAAAAATCTTATCCTCAAAACTTACCCAAATAATTAACCTTTGTTACTTAATGCAGTAATTTTTTGGTATTATTTTATCATTTGGAAAGCCCAATGTTCAGGTTGGGCTTTCTTAATTTTATAAATATGAAATCAATTTTGTTTCCCTTTTTTATCATGTTACTGATGGTTGGGTGCATCGGAGATGATGTAATATTCGATGAAGTTGACGAGGCAGTGAGAATTATCAATCCTGTTGATACGATTGGTTTTGGGGAGACCTACCTATTTAGGGTTTCCTCAGAAAAGGAAGTTTTGGATTTCAGCGAATCTGACCAGGTTAGTGATAAAAAGGACGGCTCCTATCCAGCATTCTGAAGTATCCTTTAACTTAGCTTTAATCTTGTTCAATTCGTATCCCTGTTT